>JBAQKP010000268.1:0-22019 GCA_049301135.1 Moraxellaceae bacterium
GGGTCTCGATTCAACGTCCTGTTGCTGCGTCCTTACGATTCGGCACTCCAAGTGCGTCATCTTTGCGTCCTACGGCGGTCCATCCTTCGGGTCATCCTGACCGACTTCCTTGTGCCGTACAAGCATAGTGCCTGTTATCACTTTGTATCACTAGACGCTAATTTCGGTAATCTGTGTACGCTTTGGCTTACACAGCCCAATTGTCTGGAGGATAAGCCGATCAGCTGAACCTACAGTGCAGAGCCAGACGGTGCGGTCATGTCGAGCATCTGTACCTGTGGCAGTAGCGCGACTTGTACTTGATTGCGGCCTTGGCGTTTGGCGCAGTAGCAAGCTTGGTCGGCGGCTTGCAGGAGGGCTTTCGGATCAAGCAGACCATGTGGCACCGTGCCCGCCACCCCAATACTAACGGTCAATTGAACAGTATGGCTTTGCCAGATCAGCGGGCTAGTTTCGACCAACTGCCGAATCCGTTCTGCCACCAAAGCCGCATTACTCGCTTCGGTATGACAGAGCAAAATCACAAACTCCTCGCCGCCGTAACGTGCCACAAAATCACCGGCACGATTGACACTGTTGTTCAGTAACGCCGCCAAATGCACCAGACAGGCATCGCCGCACAAATGCCCATGCGTGTCATTAATTCGTTTAAAGTGATCGCTGTCCACCATCAACAGCGACATCGGATTGTGTCCACGTGAGCCTTTTTGCCATTCGTGCAGCAATTTTTCCTCAAAGAATGCCCGATTGTAGAGATTGGTGAGCCCGTCTTTTTGGTTTAACGCATACAGTTTTTGGTTGGCCAGTTCGAGCTCTGCGGTGCGCTCTGCCACCCGTTGCTCTAGCAGCGCATTGGCTTCCTGTTGTAACCGCAACAAATCCGACTGGCTTTGGAAGCGTTTTTGGCGATGTCGATTCATCCGATAGGCGAGTGCCGAGGACAGTAATAGCCCTTCAATCACACAGCCAATCGGTAAAATATTTTCCACCAACAAGTTGCGCGGAATAAAGCCCCATTTACTCAAGACCAGAATCACCGCACCCGAAAAAAATGCAAACCATGCCGTGGTATAAAAACGCGCCAATACCTCACCACGCGCCCAGAGATATAGACCGGTTGCAATCGCGGCAGAGGCCTCGAAAATGGTTAAAAAAGTACTTAATCGAATCGCGATATGATAAGGGATAAAAAAATTCAGAATGAAAATCAAACTACCCAAAGTAATCATCGCCAAAAAGCCAAAGCGAATCAATAAGGCTAGACGTTTAAGTTTTAAAAAATAATAGGTAAATAACGACGTAAATACTAAGCTGGCACAGATTGAGGCCACCAACGACAAATTATTTAAACGCGGATAGCTCGGCCATAAAAACTGCGCTGGAATCCCATATAAGCATAAAATCAATCCGGTAATGGCGGATACGCTGGTCACATACCACAAATAGCTGATATCTCGCGTGGTCACGAACAATAAAAAATTATACAGTGCCAGTCCCAGCATAATACCGACAAACATGATCTGAAATGAAAACACCAACTGGTCATGCTTAAAAAATTCGCTTAAATCCCAAAGTGTGAGAGGCAGTTGTAGTGCGCCAGTGGTTTGCACCCGCATCACCAGTAACATCTCGCTGTGGGCGGGAATATCCAGCGGCAGTAAAAAATGCCGGTGATGGATGGCGCGCTGCTGCATGCTGCGCTGATCGCCAGTCTGTACTTGCTGGATCAATTGCCCATCTTGGATGACATAAAAATCAACATAATCCAGCAACGCATACGACAGCTCGACCAGCCGTTGTACGTCCTGATCGCTGTCATTGCGTAGATTGACCCGAAACCAATGTGGTGCTGGATTAAAACCAAAGTTAGGCTCTAGTGCCTGTTGGGTTTGCCAGTTGAGTGTAGCGTTTTGTTCGATCAGATCGCTAATTTGGTCGATCTGAGCGGGCGCAGCCAGATAGTCCAGCGATGCCCCCAATGTGACTCGTCCTTGCGTCAGTTGGCTGACATTGATTGTTTTGGCCGCTGTTGTGGTCGCAGTGTCGGCAAAGCCAGACGCGCTATGGATGACCAGCAGCAAGCCACAGATCAGCCAACCAACGCTGTGCCAGCCATCACGCATTCTCTGCCCAATCGTCACCTGCAAGACCTCCTTGTCTGTCTATTGACAGTCCGCGCCATTCACATGGCGTGCGCCAGCCATCAGGATCTGCTGTGGTTGAGGCGATATGCCGCAACATGCCATGATTAAAATCACAAGGCAATCTGAATCAGATTAGAGGTTTAGCCCATATGAGCGATAGGCCAAGAGGATTGTCTCACGTTGTAGGGGTGGATGATGGTATAAACGTTTGTTTTTCTGATGTTTAAAATAGAGAAACCCGCTCAAATATCATCCTGATAGAGCGGGTCTCGGTTCAACGTCCTGTCAATGCGTCCTTACAGCACATCATTTTCACAAATGATTTATCTTTGCGTCCTACGGCAGTCCTTCCTTCGGGTCATCCTGACCGACTTCCTTGTGCCGTGGAGCTATAATGCCGTTTTGTGCTGTGGACGAATAGCCGCAAAACATCTCAATCTCTGTACGCTGTGGCTTACACAACTGCTGTTTTTAGACACAATAATCCACAATCACGGGTGCATGATCACTAAATTTTAGATCTCTAAAAATCGCAACTTGTTGAATTTTATCGTGCCAATCGGCTGAGGCAATCTGATAGTCGATCCGCCAACCGACATTATTGGCATAGGCTTGCCCACGATTTGACCACCATGAGTATTCATGCGGCTGTTGATTTTTGACCCGAAACGCATCGACATAACCAACTTGATCAAACAACGTATCCAGCCAAGCACGCTCATGCGGCAAACAGCCTGAGTTCTTTTGATTACTTTTCCAGTTTTTGATGTCGATTTCTTTATGCACGATATTCACATCACCACACAGAATCAGCGATTTGCCGTGTTGTTGCCAGTCGCGCAGGATTGGCATGATCTGTCGTAAAAACTCGTCTTTGCGTGCTTGTGCCTCATCACCGCTAGAGCCGGATGGAAAATAAGCCGATGCAACAGTAAATAGACTGCCATCGGGACGCTGAAACTCGGCAGCAGTAAACCGGCCTTGCGTATCACACACTGCGAAGCCCAGCCCATCTCGAACCGAGACAAACGGCAGGCGACTATAGATCGCTGTACCGGCGTAACCGGCTTTTTCGGCAGCAAACAAATGATGCTGCCACAGCGGCAATTTAAAGGCATCGCTCCACTGGGCGTGGGTCAGCCGAGTTTCTTGCAGGCAGACGATATCCGCGTCGGATTGTGCGATCCAGTCCAATACGCCTTTTTGTTGGGCGGAGCGTAGGCCGTTCAGGTTGAGTGAGACGACACGGATGCAGTCGTCAGCCTTCGGGGTCATGGCGATGTTCTCTGTATGGGGTTGGTAAGGACGATTTTAGCGGCATAGCACCGCAAACAGGCCAATCATTTGACCTGTTTTGATGGGCTATTGATGTTGTATTTGCGTTGAGTGCGTACCTATTGTTTTAAATACCGCTCAAAAATCTCTGCAAAGTCGTAATGTTCGATCTGTTTGCGGCGTTCATTAAAGTGGCTTTCGACCTGCAAGGTGGTCTGACAAATAATATCCGGTAGATTCAGCACCACTTGTTCGGGCAGTTCGCGCAGTACAAACATGCCGTTGACGGATTTTTGCATCATGTGCAGGGTGTCCATCTGGCGCTCGATGTCTTTGCAGATTTCGCCGATGCTGAACAGCGCTTTGTACAGGTCGCGGATTTTGTCGATTTGCTTTTTGTCGATATCAATCGAGAAGCTTTGCTTGCCGAGGTTAAACTTGATTTCGGCATCGAGGTCGATGGTTCCGGCGGTTTCGAGCGACACTTGGCTGATCGGGTGATGCTTATACAGATAGCGGTGTAGGGTGCGTTTTTTGCTCATGGCGCTTTGGCCGTCGAGGTGAATAAAGGCGGTATTGGTGAAGCAGTATTCGTCGGTTTTGGCTTTGATCAAAAAGAAGATTTTTTCGTGATCTTCATGAAAAATATAGTCGTCGATATCGGTCTTGTTAAAGTCTTGCGGCTCGATAATCTTGCCGATGTCGCTGGTTCCGAATACTTCTGAGGTCATGTTTTTAAACATCGCGGATCTCCTTCTACGTGTGGGGTGCGTGTGGCGTACATGTGGGTAGAACAGGTTTGAGTGTGCGATGCTTGGGTGCGGATTGGCAAGGTACTTTTGTCTGGTGGGGCTAGCTGATATTCAGGTGAAATATCAGTTCTGCGCACGGGGCTGAGTAATTGTTTTTGAGATTCTGATACCGCAGTGCTGGCAAAGGCGTGCTTCGTCAGTGTTTAAATCGGCTCAACAATGCGGGGCTATCATCGTTTGCGATAGCCACGTGGAAAGCCAAAACCAATGGCTGTACGCGATTAGCGCCTGATCCAGCGATAACCATTCCAACGATAACGAGAGTTATAGCGATAGGTGCTGTCATAAACGCGTGTCGAGGTAGATAAGCGAGCTTTGCTCGGTCGACTGGTAATGGTGGTGGTTTTATTGAGGTCAGTATGGGTATGGGTCTGACCATTTGGCTGAATAGTGGTGGTGGTCACAGGATCGGTGACGGTGGTTTTAGTGATCACGCCGTTTGGGGTGGCGGTCATAGAGCGCTCAACAGTGGCTGGAGCGGTCTTGTCGACCACCACGGTGGTCGGCGCTTGATTGACTAGTCCATTGGGTTGCTCAATGATCACGGTGGAATAGCTGTTGTTTGGCGTGCTGACAGTGACAGGTACACCGTTGCTGGTGGTGGTTTGCACGGTTTTGCCGGTGGTCACGCTGGCAATATTGCCCGTCGCTGGATTGATAATCGCCGTCTGCTGCGTATTGGTCACCACAGAGGGGTCAACCACCACAATCGGGCGTTGGTCAATGATCACCGGTATATCGCTGGTCGTGGGCGCAGTACCTGAACCACGATCAACCATAAATGCGACGTCGGCGGCGTAGGCAGTATTACCCAGTAGCACAAAGGCGGCTGCGAGTAGGCTCAGGCGCACGGTCTGGGGATGTGTGTTGATCATGCGGGCATGCTCGTTATTGTTGGTTTGATGAGCTGACTGTAGCAAAGAGTGGACTGGTGCTCTGATGCAGATCGGTGGGTGATGCTGGTGCTTATGGTTACCTGTTGGAGGGTTATGTGACGGCTGGATGGGCATGGCTAAAGTGCGATGATGTGTGGATGTCTAACGTGTGGGGTGGGTCATGAGGTGTTTTTATACGTTAGGGTTGTTATGATCGGTGATGATGGTAGGGTCGAGATGGGGGAGCTGTGATGAATACATTGGTTCGGATTACTGAGCAGACGCAACAATTACCTGAGCATGTTCAGCAGGAGGTGTTGGATTTTGTTGAGTTTTTGCGCGCCAAATATGCGAAGTCTGCGATTCAGCCAGATGTGTCACAACGTCCAGCCGGTTTACATGCGGGGTTGGTAGCGGTTGCAGATGATTTTGATGCGCCGTTAGATGATGCTTTTTGGCTGGGGCAGCCATGAGGTTGCTCCTTGATACTCACATGTTTTTATGAATTCCTACTTTTAAAGAAGGTGTTTTTATGATCCAAATTGGACAAGTCGATTGGTATGGTGCGAAAAAAAACGATAACGGTAAAGAAAGAATTATTCCTTATGGTTTCATAAGACATAAGGACTATTCAGAAGGTGTTTTTTTTCATAAATCGAGTCTTGAAGCCGATTTTTTACCCAAGTCAGATGATTGGGTTCTATTCTCTATTGGCAAGGGTCGAGATGGTAAAGTTGCTGCATCCAAAGTTAGGGAGTTTAATTTTTCTAGTCTTTTAAGTAATTCGAACGTATCGTTTTTAAAAACACTCTCGGAAAACGAGATTAATGAAGAAGCGGATTTAAATTTGGATGAAAATGAATTTTATATTTTTTCAAGAAAAATATTTGAAATCTGTGATGAAGGGGTTTTAAATTTAACTGAATTTTTCTTAAAAAATATAGCCAGAGTCTTTAAATCAAACAGAGATTTTTTGGATTTTTCAAGTAATGAAAACTTATTGTCTATTTTTATTTCCTCTCCAGATTTTTTTTATGATACCCCTTTCTCTTGCCTTAAAAATATAGGGGAGTCTAATTATATTTTATATGCTACAAAGAAAAATGCTTTGGACTTTATTTCGTATAGCTTTAATGCTACAGATAGTTTTACATACTTTAACGAAATAATGAGTTTTATCTATAATCGAGCTATATCTAGTTGTTTTTTAGACGAGTTTAGGGTTGAGGTAATTTCACTTTTGAGGTATTTTTTTGCTCAAAAAAAAGAATTCCTAATTTATTTTTTATCCAGTTCCAAAAATAATAATTCAGGTTGGATAGAACCTAGCATCAGAGTAGAGATGATTAACGTCTTCTTGGCTGACTTGTTTTCTGAAAATAAAAAAATATTTGATGAAAGTATTTCAGTTGAAATAAACGATGAGATGTATTACAAAAAATTCGATCAAGAGAATTTTGATCTAATCAATAAGTGGATTTCATATGAAGGAGCGAAAAGTAATAAAGATTTTTCAAAAAAACAATTTTCATATGAACAGGTTAAAATGATGTCGGCTCGTGTTGCAGAAATGATTGCTCAGGATTTTTTTAAGAACTATGGTTTTAGCATTGAGGATGTTGCTATAAGTCAAGTGACTGGTAAGACGGGAAATGAATATGACTGGACCCTTTTTGACTTTAAAGCGCTGAAGTTAGAAAGTGAGCTATCAATTGATGTTAAAAATGCTCGTTCTTCTTTCGGAAAAGATCAGACTTATTCTGAATTCTGTATACCTGAATTCAAGAAAAATAGAAAAAAAGAAGATGTGTTGATATGTGGGATTTACTCGCCTTACTATATTAGTGACAAGATTTATGCACCACAAATGAAAAATAGATCTGTTAAATTTTTGGGTGTTACAAATTTGGAGCGGCAATTAAAACTTGATGAATTTTTCTGTAAAAAAGAAGGCCTGCTTGAGTCATTATCCTTCGAAAGAGGTGGTCGAGAAAGCTATCTTCCAATATGGCTTTTTTCATATCCAAGATACGTATTTTCCACAGATTTCGAGTGGTTTAGTAGACAAAGATTAGATGAGATAGAAGAGGTTATTTCTTTAGCTGATATACCGCTTATACACGAACTGAGTCTTAAATCTGAGAATCTTAACGAACACGACGATCTTTCAAAAAAAATTATTGAGATTATTTTTCTCAAGATATTCGCATTTCAGAGTGTATATGAGGTTGTAGAGATCGCTAGAAACCTAAATTTGTTATCTACTGAGGAGCTTGATTTTTACAGAATATTGAGTGATGCCAGTATATTCACGCGGGAAGTTGATTGCCCTGTTATTTTCCTAAGTATACTCACTCATTTTTTAAAAAATATATCAAATCGCAATCTGGATTATAGTTTTTATGAGGGCGTTGTTGAAAGGTTTTCCAGAATAGATACAATGAATGCCCTAAAAAAATTAGTTGAAAACTTGATAAAAATAGATGGTGGGAAAGACCTGCACAAGTTCTCAGATTTTAAGATTTTTAAGTTGCAAGGTGGTGGACTGCTGCAAGGCAGGTTAACTTCCTCAGATAGAAGGAATAAAACGATACTAGCATATTGTGGTGGCTCCATAAATCCCACAACTAAAAGAACCGTCACGAGCTTATCAGAAAGATTCAAATCCAGATGCGGGTATGAGCCATTATTAATTACAGATCATCAAAGCTGCCCAACCTGTCACAAGCTGATTTGTCCTGAGTGTAATACTTGCGCAATAGGTTGCACAGAAATGACTACAAGAATTGAGTTAATAGAAGGGGCAAAAAAATTGGCAGACATTGAATTACAAAAATCCAATAAAAAGGGCGAACCACCACAAATGATATGGGATGGATATAATTGACTTACAGCATATAAAGACGCCCCCGCAATTGCGAGGGCTACTCCAACTAATTACACACGTTCAATAATGGTCGAGATACCCTGACCCAGACCGATACACATAGTGGCTAGGCCAATCTGCGTATCTTGCTGTTCCATCACGTTCAGCAACGTGGTGGTAATCCGCGCACCAGAACAACCCAGCGGGTGACCCAGCGCAATCGCACCACCGTTCAGGTTGATCTTGTGCATCTGATCAGCAATACCCAGACCTTTCAACACCGACATGCCTTGTGCAGCAAAGGCTTCGTTCAGTTCGATGGTCTGCATATCCGCGATGGTCAGACCAGCACGCTTCAGCGCTTTTTGGGTGGCGGGTACTGGACCATAACCCATGATTGCCGCATCACAGCCCGCAACCGCCATTGAGCGAATCACTGCGCGTGGCTTCAAGCCCAAGGCTTGCGCACGTTCAGCACTCATCAGCAGCATCGCCGAAGCACCATCTGATAGTGCAGATGAAGTCGCCGCAGTCACTGTACCGCCTTTAGGATCAAAGGCAGGACGCAGAGCCGCAAACGCTTCAAGGTTGGCATCTGGCCGAATCACTTCGTCGATGTCGCACAACACTTTAAAGCCGTTGGCATCATGGCCTTCAATGCCGATGATCTCGTTGCTAAAGCGGCCTTCTTGTGTGGCTGCCCACGCACGACGATGCGACTCTACGCCGAACTCGTCTTGCATTTCGCGGGTGATCCCGTTCATGCGGCCGAGCATTTCAGCGGTCAAGCCCATCATGTTCGAGGCTTTGGCGTAGTATTTTGAGGCTTCTGGGTTCAAGTCGATGCCGTGCATCATACCGACGTGACCCATATGCTCGACACCACCGATGATGAACACATCACCTTGGCCGGTCGCAATCTGTGCCGCTGCGGTATGAATTGCTTGCATGGATGAACCGCACAGACGGTTGACGGTTTGACCGGCGACAGTCTTCGGCAATTCGGCCAACAGCGCGATGTTACGCGCAATGTTCATGCCTTGCTCGAGGGTTTGGTTGACACAGCCCCAGATCACATCTTCGACTTCGTTGGTGTCGAAGTCGTTACGCTTGACCAGTGCGCGTACCAGTTCGGCTGACAGATTGTCGGCGCGGACATTGCGGAACATGCCGTTTTTGGTGCGACCCATGGCGGAGCGAACGCCATCAACGATGACCACATCACGTGGGTTTAAAGTTGCCATTGTGTTAGCTCCTTAACCGTAGAATTTTTTGTTGGCGGCAGCCATGTCACGCAGCAGTTGCGGCGCTTCGTAGGCTTTGCCCAGATGGGCGTATTGATCACATTTGGCGACGAATTCAGCCACACCGACTTGGTCGATATGACGGCATGGCCCACCACGGAACGGCGGGAAACCCACGCCCATGATCATCGCCATGTCGGCTTCGTTCGGGGTTTCAACGATTTTGTCTTCTAGGCAGCGCACGGTTTCGTTACAGAAGGCAATCATCATACGGTCGATGATTTCTTGGGTATCGAATTCGCGTTTTTCGCCAGTGACCATCGGTGCAATCAGTTCATAGCTGGTTGGATCAACGGTTTTGGCTTTTTTGCCTTTCTTGTCCAGTGCGTAGACATAGAAGCCTTTGTCGTTCTTCTGACCCAAGCGCTGGTTGTCATACATGATTTCAATCGCGCCTTTGTAGTCAGGCTTCATGCGATCTGGGAAACCTTCCGCCATCACATGTGCGCCGTGTACGCCAGTGTCGATACCGACCACGTCGATCAGATAGGCAGGACCCATCGGCCAGCCGAAGCGTTCCATGACTTTATCGACTTGTTGGAAGTCTGCACCGTCTTTAAGCAACAGATCAAACGCGCCAAAGTACGGGAACAACACGCGGTTGACCAAGAAACCAGGGCAGTCGTTGACCACGACAGGCACTTTGCCCATCTTTTGCGCGAGGGCAACGGTGGTGGCAATCGCTTGATCAGATGACTTCGCGCCACGGATAACTTCAACCAGCGGCATCATGTGCACAGGGTTAAAAAAGTGCATGCCGACGAAGTTTTCTGGGCGTTGCAGGCTTTCAGCCAGCGAAGTGATCGAGATGGTCGAGGTGTTCGACGCGATGATCGCGTTTTCACCGACTGACTTCTCTGCATCGGCCAACACTGCTTTTTTAACTTTTGGATTTTCGGTGACTGCTTCGATGACGATTTCGACATCTTTAAAGTCACCATAACCCAGTGTTGGGCGAATCGAGGCCAAAACTTGACCCATTTGTGCTGGGGTCATTTTTTTGCGTTCGACTTGCTTCGACAGCAGCTTGGTCGCTTCGTTCATGCCGAGTGCCAGCTGTGCATTACCGATATCTTTCATGATGATCGGGGTGCCTTTGCTGGCTGACTGGTAGGCGATGCCACCACCCATGATGCCAGCGCCGAGGACTGCTGCTTGTTTGATCGGGTGGGCGATTTTTTCCCACTTTTTCGCCATTTTTTTGACGACTTGGTCATTGACGAACAGGCCAATCAACGCGCCCGCTTGTGGGGTGACCGCAGCTTTGGCGAAGTATTGTGCTTCGACTTTCAGCGCGTCATCACGGTTGAGCGACACATGCGCTTGCATGGCTTCGAGCGCGAGTTTTGGTGCTGGATAGTTTGGACCGGCTTTGCCCAAGATGAAACCTTTGGCGCTGTTAAACGCCATCATTTGTTCCATCATGTTCAGTTTAACTGGTTCAAGCTTTTCTTGACGCTTGGCTTTCCAGTCGAGACGACCAGCATTGGCTTGGGTCAAGATGCTGATGGCAGCCTCAAGCAATTGTTCTGGCGCGACCACGGCATCGACTGCACCGACTTTTAGGGCGGCATCAGGACGTTGTTCGCTACCACCGGCAATCCACTCCAGCGCGTTATCGACACCGATCACGCGGGGCAGGCGTACGCTACCGCCAAAACCAGGGAACAGGCCGAGTTTGACTTCTGGCAGACCAACTTTGGCTACGGTTGACATGACACGATAGTCACAGACCAAGCACATTTCAAAACCACCGCCGAGCGCGATGCCATTGATCGCGGCAACGGTTGGCACTGGCAGGTCTTCAAAGCCACTGAATACGGCGTTGACAGGACCGAGCCAGTCGGCAATCGCGGCTTCGCCTTGGGCAAAGTTGTCGCCGAATTCGGTAATGTCGGCACCGACGATGAACACTGGCTTGCCAGAGGTCACGACGACACCTTTGATGTCGCTGTTGGCTTTGATTGCGTCGGTCGCGGCTTTGAGGTCTTCGACGGTGGCGCGATTGAATTTATTGACCGATTCGCCTTGTAGGTCGAAACGAAGTTCTGCGATTCCATCCGAAAGCATCTGGACGGTAATGGCATTGCCAGAGTGGATCATGCCTTGATCTCCTGTTGGAGGACTGTGATTAAATGGAAAAATTTCCCACGGCACGCGCAACTGCACACGCAGTTACACCTGATGAGGAACTTACCAACAAACGTGCCCAAGTGTAAGGCAACTGCTGTGACAAGTCACAGCGTGAAAGTCGCTTGCGGGTGACGTATTAGTCATAGATTGTATCTTTGTTTGAAATTTCTAGGGTAGGCGGATCGATTCACTGAATTTTAAGCAAAAAAAACCTCATACCCAAGGGCATGAGGTGTACGGACAAGCCGTAGAAACTGATATGCAGTAAACGATATTCAGCGTTCGGGCGAGAGTATAACAGCTTTTGCGCACACATGTTGGATTACTATCAGGATTTGACCGATGAGACTGTTTTAAGAGGGTGGTACTACTGCGTCGCAGTCATAAAGGACAGCGGATGACTGTGTTAACGTTGATGACATTGTACAGTTTTAAACGCTGGTTACTCGCCAAAAGAAGGCTTTACTGAGCAAAGCATGCCGGTCATCCAAGCACAACTACAAGTGATGGTGAATACGCTGAGCGAACTGTGTCGTACCGTGTTGCCGCACATGCAAGCGCAGGGTTTTGGCCGCATTATTAATGTATCGTCGCTGGCGGCCTTTGCACCACCGGCTCGCTGGACGATGTATAGCGCGAAATTGGTCAATCAGGTGATTGCTGCCTTTAGTAAACGGCTGCCGGAAGCGGTGCGTTATCAAATGGGCAAGCTTAATTTTTTAGAATAACTTGACTGAGCAGTAACGCATCAGCGGTCAATTTGTACAGTTTCGCCCTGTTCAGAGGCAAGGTGACACGGCATATTGCAGCGGGGCTGTATACAGATACGCAGTGGCTGTTCAAGCACCGTTATTTAATATACAGTTGTGCATTAATATCACCTGTCACCGAATTGTGTTTTGTTGAGGCTGTCGATATGCGTCTAAAATCTTTGCCTGCCGATGCCAAGCTGTTGCTCAATAGCACTGCCTTAGTGCTGAATACGTTCACGCTCGCACCTGCTTTATTTGGCACGGCCTTACTCAAAGTGTTACCTCATCCGACCCTACAAGCCAAAAGTAAACAGTGGGCAGTGAGTATTGCCGAACAGTGGATTGCACATAACAGTGCCATGTTTGCGGCCACTCAAGCGACTCAATATGAGATTCGAGGCTTAGAACAGCTTGATCCACAGCAGTCTTATTTGTTGGTTGCCAACCATCAAAGTTGGACGGATATTATGGTGTTGCAAAAAGTGCTGAATCGGCAAATCCCGTTTTCACGCTTTTTTCTCAAGCAGGAGCTGATTTGGGTTCCGGTGATGGGGTTGTGCTGGTGGGTGCTCGATTTTCCGTTTATGAAACGCTATAGCAAAGAAAAACTGGCCAAACACCCTGAATTAAAAGGCAAAGACAAGCAAACCACGATTGACCGTTGTCAGAAGTTGCAAGGCTCGCCCGTCAGTATCATGAACTTTTTGGAAGGCACACGCTTTACACCGCACAAGCATGCGCAGCAACAATCGCCTTATCAGTATTTGCTTAAGCCACGTTCGGCAGGCGCATCGTACGCGTTGAGTGTATTGACTGAGTTGCATCAATTGTTAAACGTCACCATCGTTTATCCAGATGGCCACAGTGATTATCGTGAGTTTTTGGCAGGTCAAACGCCCAGAATTATTGTGGATATTCAGGTGCAGGAGATTCCAGCAGAAATGTCATCGGCTGACTATGAGCAAGATCCTGCGTTTCGGGCGCATTTTCAGGCGTGGATCAGTCAGATTTGGGCAGAAAAAGACGCCAAGATTGCGCAGTTGATGGCAGAAAAATAGACGCTGCTGATGACGTCAGGTATAAAAAATCGGTTGCCATTCTAAGCGCGGCGGAAAGGCACGCCAGTCCTGCTGTGCAATCAATTTTAGTTCGGTAAGTCCAATCGGACGATAGAGTCTCATGTCGATGATTCTGTCTTAGGCGAATGGCTATTGAGCCAGCATCTCCGCGCGGATACAAGCCCCCACCGAGTCGCAGGGGCAATACATTTACAACCACTGTTTTTTCGGTGCTTCTTCTTCATCTTCGACCAGTTTAAAGCCACTACTTGCGCTGCTTTCACTCTGTTCGCCACGTTTGCTTTTCAGTTTGATCTGTAGGCGCAGTTCATTGGCGGAGTCGGAGTTACGGATAGCCTCTTCATAGCCGATTTGACCGTTGTCATACAAATCAAACAAGGCCTGATCGAAAGTTTGCATGCCGAGTTCACGCGATTTGGTCATCATCTCTTTGAGCACGTGGAAGTTACCTTTTAAGATGTTTTCCGCGATGATCGGGGTGTTCAGCAGGATCTCAATCGCAGCACGCCGACCTTTGCCATCCGTGGTGCGTACCAGTCGTTGCGAGATAATCGAGCGCAAATTAGATGACAGATCCATCAACAGTTGATTGCGGCGTTCTTCAGGAAAAAAGTTAATAATCCGGTCGATGGCTTGGTTGGCGTTGTTGGCGTGTAGTGTGCCGAGGCACAAGTGGCCGGTTTCGGCAAACGCAATCGCATGTTCCATGGTTTCAGTATCGCGGATTTCTCCGATCAAAATCACGTCCGGCGCTTGGCGCAGGGTGTTTTTCAGTGCGGCATGCCATGAATGCGTATCGACCCCGACCTCACGATGGGTGATCAAGCTGTTTTTATTTTTATGCACGTATTCGACTGGATCTTCAACGGTGATGATATGACCGGCCGATTTTTCGTTACGGTGATCGATCATCGCTGCCAGCGTGGTGGACTTGCCTGAGCCGGTTGCGCCCACCACGAGGACGAGGCCACGTTTGGTCATCACCACCTCTTTCAAGGTTTCTGGTAGTTTAAGCTGTTCAAAATTTGGAATATCGGCAGCAATCGTCCGAATCACCATGCCGACTTGCAGTTGCTGCATAAACACATTGACCCGAAAACGACAGACATTCGGCAACGAAATCGCAAAATTACACTCAAAGGTCTCTTCAAATTCTTTGGTTTGTCGTTCGTTCATCAGGCTATAGGCCAAGCGCTTGGTCATCTCTTCGTTCAGCCGTTGCTGACTCATCGGTTTCATGCTGCCTTGGTATTTAATACTCGGCGGAAAATCCACCGAAATAAACAAATCTGAGCCGCCAATCTCGTGCATTTTGGTCAGCATTTTATTCATGTATTGGCGAATATCTTCAGGGGGTTGGGTGGTTGACATGGCAATCCTTCCGTGGAATTTAAGACTAAAAAAAGTGAGCCGATTCAGACTCGTCATCGGTTGGCGCGTGGTCTGATGTTGGGTAAAGAACACCGCTGTGCCCGTTTAAATGACCGCTCAAATCGTTGCCCAGAATCATGCGGTTGATTGGCGTTTGATGCAAGGGTTTCGCCACAAAGTCCACTTGTTTTTGTGGTCGATCAGCCACATATTGCACAGATGACCGACTCTATGCCCAAGCTGTCCGCCAGCCACGATCCCGACGCGATCCGCACGCACATTAAAGCGATTTTGGCGACGTTGCCCAATCAACCCGGCGTGTACCGGATGTTGGCTGCCGACGGGGAGTTGTTGTACATCGGCAAAGCCAAAAACCTGAAAAATCGGGTGTCGAGTTATTTTGTTAAAACCATCGATCACCCGAAAACCCGCGCCCTCGTCGCACGGATTCGGCACATCGACACCATCGTCACCCGTAGCGAAACTGAAGCGCTGCTGCTGGAACAAAACCTGATTAAGCAGCATAAGCCGCCGTATAACATCTTGATGCGCGATGATAAATCCTATCTGTACGTGTATCTGTCGGCTGATCAACCGTATCCACGTCTTGCGGTGGGGCGCGGCAAACGCAATCACCAGACCGGCAAAGTGTTTGGCCCATATCCGAGTGCGACCAGTGCCAAAGACACGCTGCTGTTACTACAAAAAATGTTTATGTTGCGTCAGTGCGACAATCGGTTTTTTGCCCAGCGCACACGGCCTTGCTTAGAGTATCAAATCAAACGCTGCCGTGCGCCGTGTGTCGGTCTGGTGTCGCCGGATGAATATGCCAAAGACGTGGAACACACCATTAAGTTTTTAAAAGGTGAAACCGGCGAGCTTGACCAAAAATTAATTCGGATGATGGAGCAGGCATCGGAGCAATTGGCGTTTGAGCAAGCCGCGCTATACCGCGATCAGCTGAGTATGTTGCGCGATATTCAAGCGCAGCAAGCGGTGTATACCGCACGCGGTGAGGCGGATATTGTGGCGATTGCCCAGCAAGCGGGTGTGGTCTGTATCCAAGTGATGAATGTGCGTGGCGGGCGGTTGCTCGGCGGTAAGAGTTTTTTTCCTGACCTACAGATGTCTGAAGATGCCGAGGGCGCAGGTGCGGTGCTATCGGAGTTTATGGCGTCGTTCTATTTTCAGTTTGCCGATGATTTGCCGGAAGAACTGATTATTAACGTCGAATTGCCGGATCAGGATGCGCTACAAGCGGCATTGTCGGAACAGTTTCAGCAGAAACTCCAGATTAAAACCCGTGTGCGTGAAACCCGTGCCGAGTGGTTACAACTGGCGGTACTCAATGCCGAAGGTGCACTGAAAGCCAAGCTCGCCAATCATCTCGAAATCAAGCAGCGCTATCAGGTATTACAACAGATTCTCGGGCAGCCGGTCGATCGGATCGAGTGTTTTGACATCAGCCACACCATGGGCGAAGCGCCGATTGGCTCGTGTGTGGTGTTCGATCAAGGCGGCATGCGCAAGCGCGATTATCGGCAGTACGCGATTACCGATGAGGTGACCGGCGGCGACGATTACGCGGCGATGCGGCAGGTATTACAGCGGCGGTATAGCAAGCAGCCGCTACCGGATTTGTTGTTGATTGATGGCGGCAAGGGTCAGCTCAGCAGTGCAATGGCGGTGATGGCGGAGCTTGAACTCACGCCCTTTATGCTGGGCGTGTCGAAAGGTGAAGGTCGTAAAGCCGGTTTGGAGACGCTGCATTTTACCGATGGTCGCACGCTGAATCTGGCCAATGACGACAAAGCCTTGCATTTGATTCAGCAGATTCGTGACGAGGCGCATCGCTTTGCAATTACCAAGCACCGCGCCAAACGCGATAAACGTCGCGCCGGTTCAGTATTGGAGTTGATTCCAAACTTAGGTGAAAAGCGTCGCCGTGAACTGCTGGCGCACTTTGGTGGCATGCAAGGTTTGCTGTCTGCGTCAGAACGTGAGATTGCAGGGGTGAAAGGCATCGGTGCGGTGACGGCGCGGACGGTATATGCAGTGTTGCATGAATAGATACGTCATCAAGCTTGATCAAACAGGATAATCGTCTAGCATATAGCTCTGCCCAAAAGGATGTACCCGCGCAATGACCCCAACCCTAAAAAACCTATCTGAGATTGTCGCCTGCGCCAATGATGCGCTGTATGACCACGATAAAAACGTCAGCACGGTGATGGGCATCATGGATCAAAATCTGCGTAAACAGGGGGTAGCTGCGGACGCCATTACGATTGATTGTCTGGCGTTAGACAAAAAAATCGTGATTTTCATTCGCGACGACCGACCAGATTCGGTTGATGTGGCGCTGGGTAATAAAGCCGGTGATATTCACTCATGCGTCACTTACCCGACCGAGCAAATCACCGAGGTATTTATGCTGCAACTGATGCAGGACAGTTTTGTCTCGGCATAGATCTGATTTTGTACTTGATCAGCAACGCCGCTAGATTTCGCCGTTCAAGCCGCTGCTGCTTTTGTTATCATGCTGGCTATTTTTTTGACTGCCTGCTGTGGAGCTTCCGCGATGTCTACCCCACAACCATTTACCCCGTTGGCTTTGATCGAGTTGGCCTTGGCGCGTGGCGTGCTGAAATTTGGCGAATTTACTCTAAAGTCCGGTCGGGTCAGTCCATATTTTTTTAATGCAGGGCTGTTTAATGATGGCGAGGCGCTGTCGTTGTTGGCCAGTGGTTATGCACAACGCTTGATGCAATGTGGTGGCGTGAATGTGATTTTTGGTCCCGCGTACAAGGGGATTCCGCTGGCGGCAGTGACGGCCAGTGCGTTGTGGCATGAGCATGGTGTGAATGTGCCATGGGCGTTTAACCGTAAAGAAGCCAAGGATCATGGTGAGGGTGGGCTGTTGGTCGGTGCGCCAGTGGCGGGTCAGCAGGTGTGGATTTTGGATGATGTCATTACGGCGGGTACGGCGATCCGTGAGGTGATGACGATTTTGAACGCCGCAGGTGCGACGGTGGCGGGGGTGTTGGTCGCGCTGGATCGGCAGGAACGCGGGCAGGGCGAGCTATCAGCCATTCAGGAAGTCGAAAAACAGTTTGGGATTCCAGTCCATGCGCTGATCACGATGGCGGATCTGATGGCGTATCTTGAGCAAAACAACCGCACTGACGATCTGGCAAAAATGCAAGATTATCGGACGAAATATGGGATTTAAGCGGTTTGTGGGTCAAGGCCAGTGATTGCTGGCCTTGTCTTGATAAACGAAAAGCAATCACAGCACCTTAATCTGTTGCCCTGCAAAACTCACCACCTGACCGCTGATGATTTTACAGCGTTTACGGGTTTCGACCTGTCCATCGACGGTGACCAGACCCTGCTCAATCGCGGCTTTGGCTGCACCGCCGCTGTCGCACCAGCCCTCAAGTTTTAACAAATCACACAGCGCAACAAAGGGATGGCTGTCCAGCATAAAAGTGTTCACGGGTGATGGATATCCTGTGTGGCGGCGAGTGGAAGTCATAAAATTTTAAACTGTTTGATCGGATTTGACCACGCGACCTGATCTGGATCTTGACTACCACTCACCCCGTAATAACGCGCCCGCTCGACAATCCGTGCTGCCCAAGCCCGATGGGTGGCTGGTTCAAGCATCGCGCCTTCATGCTGAAACACGGCACGCGCATCCGGTGCAAGAATCGCCTGTGCTGCCGTATAGTCTTTAGTATTCACTTGTAAGGCGCGATGCACCCAGCCGATTTGACTTGGATGAATGATGGTTTTGCCGACCAGACCGTGTTGCACGTCCAGCTCGACTTCGGTTTTCAGCAGGTCAGCCGGTTCAAAGTATTCGCAGACCGGCGCAGTGAGTGCAAAGCCATACGGCATAAACGTCGCAATCAGTTGATTGATCACTTGCGCGAGTGGCGTTTGGTACAGGGTATGACTTGGCGGGCGACGCAAGCCCAAACAAGCCAATAAATCATTGCCACCGATGCGCAGTGCCAGTACCGGTAGTTTGCTGCTGCTCAGGTGTTCGCGCAGTTCACGCATCGCGCCACTGTCGTACACCATCGCGGTTTCAAGCGTCGGTAGCAGCAGCAGATTGGCTGGAATCGCCGCTTGCCAGTCGGTCAGGCTATCCAGATCAAATTTGGGCAATACAAAACCATCAAGCTGATGAATCAACGGCCAATCCGCCAACTGTGCCGCCATCCGTGCATGTCGTGGCCGCACGAATACCAGCGGTGCTTGGGCGCGGCGTTCTTCGTAGGTCAGTTGTTGCAACAATTGTTGTAGGTGTTGTAAGCCGAGACCGACATCCTGTTCGGAGATCGCATCTTCCAGACAGATCACCACAGAACGCAGTTGTGGGATTTTTTCACCACTGACCACCGCCCATAAATCACTGCGCGTGGCAGGCATGTACAACGTCGCGCCAAGCGCGTAAGCAGAAAGCATCAATTACGCTCCACGGCGTTGAATAATGGTAATCGCCCGATACGGTGCAATCGCATCGCCGAGCAGCTCAATCGGCGCACCTTGAGCGGCGGCGAGGTGGCGCAGTAGGCGGGTTTGTGGGTCATTAGCATCGCGTAGCAATACGCGTTCTGGCACGCGGCGCAGCACCGCACGGGTTGCTTCAGCCAGACTCGGTTTGATCCGGTTCGGCTGTTGCACATCAAAGCGTTCCGCGACCCTCGCAATCACGCGGGCAGCACGTTGCTGCTGTTGCTGACGTGCATGCTCAGGCCACACGGCGGGGCTAATCTTGTTTAACTGTTGGCGCTGCTGTTGGCGCTGCTGTTGTCGTTGCTGATTCACCTGTTGGATTAACGCACAAGACTGGTCTGCCGCCTGTAGATTGTTGTAGAACAAGCAACCATGTAACTGATCGGCTTGGTATAGCGTGCGCGAAATCAACCCAGATACCGTCGCACCCAGCACCCCTGATGGAATCAGCCAATCGTCGCTACTCGCGGTCAGCCATGCGTAACCACTGACATCGGCCAGTGTCACCAGCCGTACTACGCCGTCAAACTCAGGATCAGTCTGCACACTGCTGCGTAGCTCGCGGCTAATCGCGCCTTTGCCCGTCCAACCATCGACAAATACCAACTGCGCGTAGGCGTGTTGCTGTCGAATCTGTGCATACGCGACCGCATCCAACCCACGATCACGGATGATACTCACGCCATAGTGCAGCACACTGATGCCGAGGTCTTTCAGCGCGTGTTGCAACATCACCCCAATCGGCAGCCCCGCGCGTACCAAGCTGACCAACACCAGCGGCTGATGTTCGAGTGTGTTTTGTGCTTGCTGCTGTGCATGTTGTTGTAGGGCAAGCGCTAACGCCTGAATCTCATACGCCAAACGCGGTAATCCTTCAGCGACCGCCTGTTGATAGACCTGTTGATGCAGTTCAGACGGTGCAGACTCTAGGCTAATCATCTCAGAATAGTGCTTTTGGCCAGTTTGAATCAGCCGCTCTTTTTCCTCGACATCGGTATGTTCGGCCTTGATCAGTCGCAGTAACAGTTGCACCTGATCGGCGGCATAACTGCCTGAAAAGCAGTCCGAAAAGCCAACAGATTGACCATTTAGTAGAGGATTCAAAGCATTAACGTCCGGTAAATTCATAACCACCGATTTGCATCACATGTTGTTCAAGTTGCTGCGTCACCCATGCACTGGTTTGGCTGCGTTTCGGCATACCCCACCAGTCGCATTGCTGCAAAAATGCCACATCAGACAAACTATCGCCCCAGCCCAACACCACCCGCTGTTGGTCGGGATTGAGTATAGACAACACATGTTGCACTGCGGCGACTTTGCTGACTACTTTGGGCAATAAGGCAGCGGTATTGCCATTCACATGCAGATAAAAATCTGGATATTCGGACATTTTTGCCAGTAAATGCGCAAAATATGGCGCAGTTGGTAGCTGCTTCACGATGATATAAATCGATACATCGCGCTCAACCGCAATCCAAGCGCGCACGCTATCGGGGCGCTGTGGATCACGCTCAAGGTCAGACAATATTTGCTCTAGCTCAGGCAATAGCGGTGCTAAAAGCTGTTGCATGTGCGCCTGCCACGTCGGTTCAAGCTGGCCATCGGGCTGTACAATCACCGCACCATGCTGACAAACCGCCCACGAGTTAAGCGGCAATTGCACCCGCGCCAAACCCTCTAAACTACGCGCCGTGACCGGAATCACCTCGGTACTGGCCTGTAGCCACTGCCAAAATTGCTGCTGACGGTCGGTCATCCAGCCGAGTGGCTCACCTGCGCTATTGTGGCTGGCGATGTGTTTGAGTTGATCCGCCGGTAAGTGCTTGGCGGTTTGAAACAATGTGTCGTCTAAATCAAGCAATGCCAATGGTTTAACCAGCATAATCATTGCCTTCTTGAGTCGCAGTTGCCGCAAATCCAATCACTTCAAGCTGTGGGATTGCTGCCAGTAGACGTGGATCAACCCCCGCCGGATCGGTTTCAATCGCCAGAATGATCCGATCATAGGCAGTCGGATCAACATTATAGACAAAGTTCGGCATGCCCAGCCCGTAGTGATCCGAAAACGCAATACAGTGCTGAATGCTATGCCCCAGTGCAATCGGTGAGCGGGTGGTGGCGCTAAATTTGACCTGTGCGCCTTGTGCGGCCAGTTGTTCCGCCAGCAAAAACGGCGGCCAGACAAACTCATTACTGCCCAACACCAAAATCCGTTCGCCCGCTGTGGCGGTCGCGTGGAGGTCGAGCCGTGGGGTCAGTGTCGGTGTGCGTCCCCATGTGTGCTGCGGCGTGACCGGCCATGCGCCAACTGCGACGCTATCGACCACTGGCATATTCGGATCGGGCACGTTTGGGGTGGCGTGCCATTGCCATGTGCCCGCCAGTAGGTTGACCGCGTGATGTTGCAGCCCCGCAAACTGTAGCGGTGGCGCCCAATCTGCCAATACGGCGGTGACCACATGCGTGAGCTTGGGCAGGTGGCTCTGGCGCAGGGCATGGGTCAAGTTAATAAAGGTCTGTCCAGTCGAGGCTTCATCATCGACCAAAATCAGCGTGCGCGTGGCGGCCAGTTGGGCGGCAATCTGAGGATCGGTGCTGCCGTACAGCAGGTGTGCTGGGGCGTGGCTGTGTTCTTCGCGAAATTCGGCCAGCAGTGGCGCGTCAATCGGGTGGCGCGTGGTGGCGAGGAATAGCGCATTCGGGTAGCGTTGTTGCAGTACTTGATGCACCCCAGCGGCCAGTCCGACGGCGGTTTCGGCCATGCCAATCAATAAGATTGGTTCGGGCAGATCATCGGGAATCTGTGCCGCCAGATCGCTAAAGGCACGGCGCATCTCACTCGGTGCAACCGGAATATGCCGTCCCAGCACTTTAGACA
>JBAQKP010000269.1:0-2888 GCA_049301135.1 Moraxellaceae bacterium
GTCACCTACAGAGCAGTATCGCCAATAAACTCGGCGACTGGCTAAATGACGGCCTGATGGATCTGGATATTTCGCGTGATGCGCCGTATTTTGGCTTTGAGATTCCAGACGCACCGAACAAATATTTTTATGTGTGGATCGATGCGCCGATTGGTTATATGGCGAGCTTTGAGCATCTGTGTAACAGCAAACCTGAACTTGGTTTGACGTTCGACGACTACTGGCGTGATGGTCAGACAACTGAGCTGTATCACTTTATTGGTAAAGACATCGTCAAATTTCATGGGCTGTTTTGGCCTGCGATGCTGTCAGCGGCCAACTATCGCACCCCGACCGGTGTGTTTGCGCATGGCTTCCTGATGGTGAATGGCGAAAAAATGAGCAAGTCGCGCGGCACGTTTATCAAAGCGGCGACTTATCTTGAGCATTTAAACCCTGAATATCTGCGCTACTATTTTGCCAGCAAGCTGTCCAGCAGCGTCGAAGATATCGACTTGAATCTGGAAGACTTTATCCAAAAGGTCAACAGTGACTTGGTCGGAAAAGTGGTGAATATCGCCAGTCGTTGCGCCAAGTTTATCAATACTAGCTTTGCGCATCGTCTGTCTGCGACCTGTAGCGAGCCTGAACTCGTCCAAGCGTTTATTGATGCGGGTGATTCGATTGGACAGGCGTTTGAGGCGCGGGAATATGGTCGGGCGATTCGTGAAATTATGGCGTTGGCGGATCAAGCCAATCAGTATATTGATGAGAAAAAACCGTGGTCACTGGCAAAGGCCGACCCGACTTCAGCCGAAGTTCAGGCGATTTGTTCGGTCGGTCTGAATCTGTTCCGCTTGCTGGTGCTGTATCTGTCGCCGGTGTTGCCGACGATGGCCACACAGGTACAGGCATTGCTCAAACTGGATCGAATGGATTGGGCAAGCCGCGCCGAGGTGTTGTTGGATCATGAGATTGAGCAGTTCCAACCGCTGATGCAGCGCGTGACCAAAGAAGCGGTCGCTGCGATGGTAGAAGCATCGAAAGATTCGCTCGCCGCTGCTGCACCTGTGGCACAAGTCGCCAATCCCACCGAAAAACCAGCCAAAACCAAAGCCGTGCCAAAAGCTGCCGCAACGCCTGAACACACCGGTACGATTGGAATTGATGATTTTTTAAAGGTGGATCTGCGGGTTGCCCAGATTCTAAATGCTGAACTGGTCGAAGGGTCGGATAAGCTGTTAAAACTGACGCTGGACTTGGGTGAAGCTGAGCCGCGCACGGTGTTTAGTGGGATTCGTGGGGCGTATGCGCCAGAAGCACTGCTGCATCGGATGGTGGTGGTGGTCGCTAATCTGGCACCACGCAAAATGCGATTTGGCATGTCGGAAGGCATGGTGATCGCGGGCGGTAATGATGATGGGATTTTTCTGTTGTCACCCGATAGCGGTGCGAAAGTGGGTGATAAGGTGAGTTAGGTTGTGTCCAATATCGACATCCGCCTACGCCTACTGCATGGCGAACATATCGCCTTGGGCAATGGCAAAGCTGACCTACTCGATGCGATTGCCGCGACGGGTTCAATCTCGCAAGCCGCCAAGCAACTCGGCATGAGCTATCGGCGGGCGTGGCTGTTGGTGGATACCATGAATCAGTGTTTTGTCACGCCGTTGGTCATCACCCAAACCGGTGGCTCACGCGGCGGCGGCACGCAACTCACCGAACTGGGCGTGCAGGTCTTGCAAGTATTTCGGCAAATGCAACAGGTGGCACTACAAGCGACTGAACCGTTTGAACAACAGTTGGTAGAGTGGTTAGTGGATTAATACCAATCCATTTAATAAACCTAATACAATTTTCCCCTCATCCTAACCTTCTCCCAAAGGAGAAGGAAATCCCTCTCCCTTTTAGGGAGAGGGCTGGGGTGAGGGGTTCAGCCGCACCAACCGACCCGCCGAACACTGCCACACCTCCCCCGCCAACACCTCACAATCCTCAAGCTGGTGCGTCACATACAACAGCGGAATCCCAAACTGCGTCGGAATCGTCTTTAAAAACGCCAAAATCGGCTGCTTTAAACTCGGATTCAGCGCGGTCAACGGCTCATCCAATAACAACAACTCCGGCGACGCCAGCAACGTCCGACACAACGCCACCCGCTGCTTTTCACCGCCCGACAAATGCCGTGGCCGTCGCTGCAACAAATGACCAATTTCTAGCAACTCAATCAACTGTTTCGGCTGAATTTTACGCTGCTCGGGCTTAAGCAACCGATAACCATACTCAATATTTTGCTGCACCGTCAGATGCGGAAATAACTGCCCATCCTGCCACATGAGGCCGATTCGACGCAGATGACTCGGTTGATTGAACTTATTTTTTATATCCAATAGCTTGTTTTGATTCAGTAGAATATAACCCGACTCCGCTTTTAACAATCCCGATAGAAGTGCCAACAAGGTGGACTTGCCTGAACCCGACGCGCCCAAAATCAGCGTGATCGGCTGGGTCAGCCGTGCTTGCATATCAAGCGCAAACTCACCGCGCCGCAACTGTAAGTCAAACTCAAGCATGCCGATGCCCCAAGCGGGATTGTTGTCGCTGATTGAGCCAGTTACCGACCAATAATGCCGCAAAGGCCAAACACACTGACAACGCAATCAAGCGCAGCGCAAGGGTTTCGCCTTCGGGGTTTTGGATCGCTGAATATATCGCCAGCGGTAGCGTGCGGGTTTCACCGTTGATATTGCCCACGAAAGTAATCGTCGCGCCAAACTCGCCCAAACTGCGCCCAAACGCCAACACCGCCCCAACCAAAATCCCCGACCAACACAGCGGCAAGGTCACGGTAAAAAACACCCGTAACCGACTCGCGCCGAGCAATTGCGCCGCCTGCTCCAGTCGAATAT
>JBAQKP010000270.1:0-1945 GCA_049301135.1 Moraxellaceae bacterium
CGTGATGCCTTACGGACTCAGTTTAAACTGTTTTCGGATCTCTCGATCAAGCATTATATGGAAGAGTTTAATAAAACCCTTGATCTCGGCATGATGAAACGCGGGCTTGCCGGTGCAGCCAACGGCACTGTAACCAAAGCGCTGCACATTGCCATCGACAAGCTGATTCCGGCGCTGGGCAAAGAAGAAATGATGATTTTTGCCGCACACTACGATCAGATGATTTATAAAGTCTAATCATGACCACCTTGAGTTCGGCTTAAATAAGCCGAACCCAAGCTATTTCGCTTCAGACGTAGCACTTGCAGCGCTGCTTATTAATCACTATTGCCTTTCCAAATATGTGGTGGGAAGCAACAAGGTGATATGCGCTGACCATAGGCAGAACATATCACCTCATTTTTCAAGCTTAGTCGTCACTGCAATTCAACTTACTGAATAAATTGGGTGTTTTTATGTCAGATCAATCTCTCGCACTCATCATACAACTGAAGCAAAGCTTTATTGATGAAGGAGTTCAAATTAATGCACCAGCCTCTCAGGACGAGATTGCCGCATTCGAAAAAAAGTATCCCGTGAAGCTGCCAATTATTTTGAGGCATTACTTCTCGGTTTTTAATGGGACTGGAGCAGAAAATTTTGGCAACGATGGTTTTGCATTTTTTTCGCTCGATGAAGTCAAGCTGGTCAGGGAGATTATGAGTGAAACCGAACCTGATAAAGATGCTTATCCCGACTGCTACGTTTTTTCAGATTATTTGTGTTGGTGTTGGGGCTATGCGGTACAACTAAACGATGAAGGCACCGATGGCTTGGTGTTTCAAGTTTCAGGCACACAACCACCGCCACGCCTGATTTCAACAAGTTTCAGGGCATTTATTGAGGACTATTTGAGTGACTCTGATCGTTTAATATAAATAACTTGCTGTTAAATTCAGCAGCCGAATGATGGCTATTGACTCACACCAAGCGTGTTTTTTGCAAAACTTTATTGCCACAAAAAAAGCAGCACTGACTACATCAGGCTGCTTTTTTGATCACGCTTAAAACAACGTCTACGCTTCCGATTTCACACCAGTCATATCGACCGAAGTATCACCGATCACTTCGACACTCTGTGGTTTGTTCTGCTTGGCTTTATCATTACGGCGATTTTCCAAGCGCAACAGGTATGCCTCATCAATATCACCCGTGACGTATTTACCATCGAATACCGCACAGTCAAACTGCTCAATCTCTGGATTGCCCTCACGCGCCGCATCAATCAGGTCTTGTAGATCTTGATAAATCAGTCGATCCGCGCCGATAATCTCACGTACTTGCTCAACCGTATGACCCGAGGCAATCAGCTCACTTTTGGCAGGCATATCAATGCCGTAGACGTTCGGGAAGATGACTGGTGGCGCTGCCGATGCAAAAAACACCTGCCGTGCACCAGATTCACGCGCCATCTGGATAATCTCGTGACAAGTTGTACCGCGCACAATTGAGTCATCGACCAGCAGCACATTTTTGCCTTTAAACTCAAGCTCGACCGGATTGAGTTTTTGCCGCACGGATTTTTTGCGCTGTTGCTGACCTGGCATGATAAACGTGCGGCCAATATAGCGGTTTTTCATAAAGCCTTCGCGGTACTTCACACCGAGATGATTGGCCAACTCTAAAGCAGCGGTACGGCTGGTATCTGGAATCGGAATCACCACGTCGATTTGGTGATCTTCGCCCCACTCACGCACGATTTTCTGCGCGAGTTTTTCGCCCATGCGCAGACGTGACTTATAAACAGAGATACCATCCATGGTCGAATCTGGGCGGGCAAAGTACACATACTCAAAAATACACGGCGTATAGCGCGGATTTTTTGAGCACATCTTGGTAAACAGTTGGCAATCAGAATTGATAAAAATCGCCTCACCTGGCCGCACATCCCGCACCACATGAAAGC
>JBAQKP010000271.1:0-8683 GCA_049301135.1 Moraxellaceae bacterium
GGCGTACCACCGCTTCACGTCGCGCCCGATCCAGCAGGGTTTCGTACACGGTGATGCGTCCACCAAAAAAATTGCGCACACTGGCGAGTACCCATTTAAAATAATCCTGTGCAATCACCACGCTGGCGACAACCAGCTGGCTATGCGTATCGCGGGTTTCAAATCTTCGATTGTCGATGCGAATATGCGCAAACGCTGCCTCATCAAGCGTGAGTTGCGCCCAATGTTTGCGTTCGTTATGACGGCCAAAACCCCAGCCGACCACAAACAACAGCAGCGAAATCCCAAGTTTAATCAACAGTTCCATGACGGTTGCCTTTTACAGTGGTTCAGCAATCACCGCCGTGCCATACACAAATAGTTCTGCCGCACCCGCTGCGATACTTGACGTTGAAAACCGAATCCCGACCACTGCATTTGCGCCCAATGCTTGGGCTTTGTCGATCATACGATTTAAGGCTTCTTGGCGTGATTCTTCGAGCAGTTCGGTGTAGGCGGTCAGCTCACCACCAACGATGTTTTTTAGACTGGCAAAAATATCTTTACCGACGTGTTTGCTGCGCACGGTGCTGCCGTACACCACATCGAGTTGTTGCACGATCCGATGCCCAGCAAGGCTTTCAAGGTTAGACAGTTGCATAGAGAGTTGAGCTCAGGCAGTGGATAGTTCAGACCTAAGCATAAAGCAATTTTCGCTAAAAAGAGCGATTGATTCGTCATGCCGAGACTGCCAAACGAGGTACAGGCTATTCGGATTGTTGTAAATAGGCACGAGGCGATAACCCTGTCCAGCGTTTAAACGCCCGACTAAAATTACTCACATCGGTATAGCCGAGTTGGTCGGCGATCTGTTCAAAACGCTGGCGTTGGCGCATCAAGCGGGTCGCTACCTGCTGCCGTCGTTCATCTACAATGTCACTAAACGACATGTTTTCTTGCGCCAGTTGACGCTGAAGTGTGCGCGTGGACATATGCAGCTTATCCGCCACATCATCTAGCCCAAAAAAGCCCACGGCATCGTCATACACCAAATCCCGTACCAATTGGCTAAAGTGTTTTTGGCCGCCAAGGGTATACAGTTCTTGTTTGCATTGTTCACGCGCAATCCGTGCCGCGACCGGATCGGCCATCACTAACGGTAAGTCTAAGTATTCTGTGGGAAAGCTGAGCGCATAGGTCGGCTGCATAAAACGGACTTGTCCCATCAGCACATGCTCAAATCGGTCAAAATTAGGTGGTCTTGGAAATTTGACTGATGCTGTGCCGGTGAGCTTTTGACCAGTGAGCGCTTCACCCATACTGGCAAAACCGACCAAGACAAAAATCGCGCCGGTAATGCTGAGTGGGTATTCCTCCAGCACTTCGTCTAGGTACAAGGTGCATTGCTCACCTTGTTGCTCAAGCCGTAGGCTCAGGGTAGAGGCTTGTAGTTCAATAAAGTTTTGGGAAATCTCTAAGGCTTCGCGCAAAGTATTGGCGACCATCACCGCATAGCCAATCAAGCCGTGACAGGATACTTTAAGCTGTAGACCCAAATGAAAGCCCAAGCCCAATTCGCCAGTCAGCTTTATCCCGCGATGCAGTAACTCTGAAAACACCTGATAATCCAAGCGTTGTTGTTTCAGCAAGTCATCCGGATGGACAGGACTGCCTGCCAACAGTTGTTCGGCAGAGATTTTCCAACGAGCTACCACATCGACCAATAAACATAAATAAGTCATCGGGACGGTCGGCTTTTGACTGGAACGAGCAAGCATTGTTGTTTTCATGATGGCGTAAAATGACAAGTCATTGTCGCCCAAGCATACGTCAGTTTGGTCAATCAGACGAGATAATTTTTGCACGGTAGAACGAGGGTCTGTTGACGTTTGACAGCGGCCGCGACACTGTCGATTTTTGTGATGATACAAGGCGTAGATCGTGCCGCTTAGTCATTCTAAGCAAACGATCTGCAACGCGGTTCGCGTTCGAAACGTCAACAGACCCTATTATTCGATGCCGATATCGTCCAAATACTGTTCTTCGAGGTCACCAATGAATAGCATGCTTGATCCCTCAAAAATGACTGATGCTGCTAAGGCAGATTATATCCGCAAGACCGTTCTGGCCGCTGGTGTGGAGTTGCGTGAGCGTCATCCGTGGTTGAAGCATCAAGATGCGATTGGTGCGGGCATCATGGGCGTATCTCTACTCGGTATGGTTGGTAGCGGTGCACTGTATGTGAATGGCGTGATTCCGTGGTGGGTGTGTGTGCCGACGACGGCAATTTTTGCCTCGTTTATTCATGAGATTGAGCATGATTTGATTCACCAAATGTATTTTCGCAGCAAACCTAAAATCAATGATTTGATGTTGAGCTTGGGTTGGTTGGCACGGGCGAGTACCGTGAATCCGTTCTTTCGGCGTGATCTACATCTACATCACCACAAATACTCGGGCACTGAGTCGGATCTCGAAGAGCGTGGCATTACCAATGGGGAAAAATGGGGTGTGCGGCGGTTATTGATGACCGGCGACAACATGATGTCGGTGTTTTTACGGCCATTTGAGACGATGCGCGCCACCAAAGCGTATATTAAATCGCAAAAACCAGCATCCAAGACTGAGTCTGCAAAACTGGCAGTTCGGCAAGTGTTGTCCTATGCACCGTTGGGTAATCTGTACTACTTATGCTTTCACGGCTGGATTTTGGGGCATGCTTTGATGTGGTTGGCACAAGCTGTTGGGCTACCGATTCCGTCAGCCTTTAGTGGTGCGATGAAAGCGTTAGATGTGTTTGCGGTGGTGTATATGCTGCCGAGTTTTTTACGCACATTTAGCCTGCATTTCATCAGTTCTAACATGCACTACTATGGCGATGTTGAGGCCAAAAACGTGATGCAACAATGCCAAGTCTTGAATCCGTGGTGGTTGATGCCGTTACAACTGTTTTGCTTTAATTTTGGCAGCACCCACGCGATTCACCATTTTGCGGTGAAAGAACCGTTTTACATTCGCCAATGGAACGCCAAAACTGCGCATCAGGTCATGAAACAAATGGGCGTGCGGTTTAATGATTTTGGTACATTTAAGCGCGCCAATCGTTTCCACGATCCTGCATTGGCTGCTCAACCAGCGGCAGTGACGGCTTAATAGCATTTCACCAAATTAAACTGACATATCGAAATCCCCCTTGCGCCGTATACGGCTCACCCGTTTAAGAAAGGGGGAGTTCCCTCCTTTTTTAAAGGAGGGCTAGGGAGGATTGAGTTAGGTTTATTAAATGGATTGGTATAAACACCAAGCGCTAAACCAGCCGCTTAGCGATGCCCTGCATGGCCTGCGGCAATTTCGACTTTGCTCAGTTGGCCATCTTTATTGCTGTCGAGCGCATCAAATTTTGCAAACACGCGTGGCATTTCGCGTTGTGCTTCGGCCTTGCTGATCAGGCCGTCCCGATTGGTGTCTGCTTTGGCAAAATGCTCTTGCATGTTGTCAACCATGCGTTCACGGCGGTCTTCGCGTCGCTCATCACGGCGTTCGGCGTGTTCAGCATGCTGCTGATGTTTCATCGTTTTAAACTCATCAAGGCTGAGTTTGCCGTCTTTATTGCTGTCGGTTTGCTGAAAGTGTGCGGTGATTCTGGCATCACGTTCAGCCGGTGTGGCAGGCGCAGCAACAGCGACACTGCTTAAGCTGACACCGAGTAAAACACTGAGTAGGGTTTGACGATTAAATAAGCTGGACATAATCATTTCCTCAAAAAACAGCGTCAATCCAGCCGATCAAGTTTGTGTGATTGGCTATCTTGAGCAGGTAGCGATGATTCGCGATAGACCCAAGATAGCGTGGCTTTGTCAGGCAAGTTTGCAGGCAACATGTAGAAGCTTTGCAGTTGGTGGCGGTTCGTGAATATCTACCCACAGCAACCGTCAGCATTGTGCTTACAGTTCGAGTTTATAACCGACGCCATATACTGAGCGAATCAAGTCTTCAGTGCAGAGCGTCGACAGCTTGCGGCGTAGGTTTTTAATGTGGCTATCAATCGTCCGATCCGTCACCACCCGATGATCGTCATACACCAGATCAATCAGTTGATCACGCGGAAACACTCGACCCGGTGCTGAGGCCAGTGTGTGCAGCAAGCGAAATTCTGCGGGCGTCAGATCCAATACTGTGCCTTGCCAACGTGCTTCGAATCGTTCCATATCGACCGATAAATCACCAGTATCCGGCTTGTTCGGTTTTGGGTTGGCCGGTACACGGCGCAAAATCGCCTTGACCCGCGCCATCACTTCGCGTGGGCTAAATGGCTTGCAGATATAGTCGTCTGCGCCAATCTCCAGACCCAGTAGACGGTCGATTTCATCGACTCGTGCAGTGATCATGATGATGGGGGTACTCGACACACGGCGGATGTCTTTACACACATCGAGGCCATCGCGCCCTGGTAACATCAGATCGAGCAGCACCAAGTCGGGTTGAAAGTCAGTAAAGCGTTGCAAGGCTTCGCGGCCACTGCTGACCCAATCGGTGTGATAACCGGCTGCGCTGAGGTAGTCGATCAAGAGTTGTGCCAGTTTGGGCTCATCTTCGATCACTTGTACGCGCGGTTTGATGCTGTCAGTTGTACTATTTTGCATGAGAAAGTCCTTGATCATGACGGGATGGAAGAATGCGGTGTTGCTGTTGTTGGGGGCGATCCTGTTGATGTTGATAAGGGTAACTGCACCCGTAGCCACAAGCCGCCTTGTGCTGAGGGTTGCGCCGTAATGCTGCCGTGATGGGCTTCGACGATGCTTTGACACAGCGGCAAACCCAAGCCTGCACCGCCAGTTGCCCGATTGCGTGAGCCTTCGACCCGATACAGCCGTTCAAACAATCGCGGTAAATCCGCTGCATCGACACTCGGCGCACTGTCTTGGCAATCCAAAGTCGCCATGCTATCAGTGGCCTGTACCGACAGTTGTACCACACCACCGGCATCGGTATAGCGCACGCTGTTTTCGAGTAGGTTGGTGATCAGTTGGTGTAACCGTGCGGTATCCGCATTGATTCCAATCGGCTGCTCAGGCAGTGCCAGTTGCAGCGTTAAACCATGTTCGAGCATGCGCTCAAAAAACGGTTGGGCGGCCTGTTGTACCAGCGTGACCAGATCGACCGGCTGCATCTGATAGCGTAGCCCACCCACGTCAGAGAGTGCCAACTGGTACAGGTCATCGACCAGACGAGTGAGTGACAGGATTTCGTGCTGCAAGCTGGTCAGGGCTTCCGGTGTCGGCTGCCGAATACCATCTTGAATCGCTTCGATTTCGCCGGTCAAAATCGCCAACGGTGTGCGTAATTCGTGTGAAATATCCGCGACAAAATCGCGGCGTAGCTTTTCGTTTTGCGCCAAAATCGTCGCCAAACCATTAAAATCACGCGCCAATTGACCAAATTCATCTTGGCGTGATTCTGGGATTTTAACGGTATATTGACCTGCGCCGAGTCGATGGGTCGCGTCAGCCAGTTGATGAATCGGTGCAACAAATCGCCGTGCCAATAGCAATGCCGCCAACAACGCCATCACCGCGGACAGCAGCATGATTAGTAGCGCAGACTGGCGTTGCTGCTCCAAGAACAACTGTTCAGTGCGGCCAAAGCGACGCTGGACATTCGACACCATCAGTTCGCCGACATACACACCGCCGATCTGAATGCCAAAGCGTAGCGCGTCGGTGGTCGGGGTGGCTTTACCGGCGATGATATGCCCGTCTTGATCCATCAAGCTCCAATGCTCACGCATGCGGTGTGGCACGAGTGGACGGCGTTCGGGTTCACCGAGATCAGGTCGCCGGTTGCGATTGTCGTCTGGATTGACTTGGCTGCGCTCAGGATTGTCCATGCTCAAAATATCGCGCCACAAGCGCGGTTCGGTTTTGATCATGTCCCAACTGCCTTGCTGCCGATACAGTTCGGCCAAAGTCGCTGCCACCGCTTCCGCCCGCAGCCGATCTTGCTGGCGCGTGTAGTCGTTGAAGCCTTTGCGCATGCTCCACGTGGTCGCTGCACCCATCGCAAGGATCATCAGCAAGCAGAGTCCGAGCATGACCGCAAACAGTTGGTTGGTAATACTAAAGCGTAGCCGCATCGACTTTCCGCGCAATCATCAAACACAAGATCAACAGCTTGCCAGTAATCATCGTGCAGATTCAAGCCATGCTGTGTTGTTGATTCAGTTTGGGCGTGCGTCATCAAGGATTGGGCAAAATGGACAACGACAGGTGTGGATTGGGCATGCTTTAATCGGTGAGAATTTCTGTTCAGTCAAGCGAGTAGGACGACATGCAAAAACAACAACTCAGCGGCAAAGTGGTGTGGATTACCGGCGCATCGGCAGGGATTGGTGAGGCGCTGGCGATTGAGTGCGCCAAACACGGTGCAACCTTGGTGTTGAGTGCGCGGCGTGAGGCGGCCTTACAGCGGGTGGCGGCGCGCTGTACCTTGATCAATAACCGCCAGCATCATGTCTTGGCGTTTGATGTAACCGATCCTGCGGCCAGTCAAGCGGCGTATTTTAAGTTGTTGGCCTTGGTTGGGCGGGTCGATTGGCTGATCAATAACGCAGGGGTGAGCCAACGCGCTTTGGTGTTAGACACGCTGCCCGAAGTAGATCGGCAGATTATGGAGTTGGATTATTTTGCGCCGGTACAGTTGTCGCGGCAGGTGTTGCCGGATTTGTTGGCACGGCGGGCGGGGCGGCTGGTGTATATTTCGAGTGTGGCGGGCTTGGTCGGGACGCAATATCGTGCCAGTTATGCTGCCGCCAAAGCTGCGATTCATCTGTGGGCAAACAGTCTACGCGCCGAAGTGGCCGATCAAGGTGTGCAGGTCAGTGTGATTTTCCCCGGTTTTGTGAATACCGATGTGTCGGTGAATGCCTTGGTTGGTGATGGTACGGCGCTTGGCAGTATGGATGAGGCGCAGGCCAATGCGATGGCGGCGGATGCCTTTGCAGAGCAAGCCGTCGCGGGCTTGCTGGCTGGTCAGGATTATTTGGTGATCGGTGGGGCAAAGGAGCGCTTTGCGACGCTGCTGGGGCGGGTGTCGCCGAGTATGCTGTATCGGGTGGTGCGGCGTAGTAAGGTTCGGTGATTGGGTGAGGTTGCGTTGTGCGTAGTAAATTTGCGTATGGCGCATCAAAGCTGTCTTTGGCTCAATACTTTAGCAGCTCATTGTTGTTTTGCGTGCCACTGCCTGACACTGACCACTCCATTTGATCACATGCGACATAAAACCCCTCATCTTTGTCGTTTACCGTGATGACAAAAACATTCGGATTGGTTTCTAAATAATCGTATGGAAGCCGCTGTGTCATCTCATTTTTGCCCAACTCAAAGATTTTAAAGTTTCCAGACGCACAAAAAGGTAGATTAAACAGCGTAGGGTGTTTAAAAACGACAGATAAAGTCACGTTTTCGTAGTAACCACCCCTATAGCAATTGAATGTTAAACTCAAAGTCAACGCGTTGTAATCAGTCAAAATATGAGTGAGACTGTCCATCTCTGAGAGGCATTGGTTTAGGCGTTCAAGCGTCATTTTTTGTCGTTCAGTCATTTATTGCACCAACCACGCAACATGAAGCTTATATAATCAAAAAAATCTTGGTGACTATTGTTCACGCTTTCTTGTATTTCGCTATTGCTCATATTGGGATGCCAGTAATATATTTTATACTCTCCAGTTGTGTCATCGTAGCTGTTTAAGTCTATACAGTTACAATCTTGGTCAAAGCATCTATTAATAATGATTAGGTTTTTTGGCAAGTCGCGCTCCCATTTGCCAGTTCTCCTTTTTGTTCTCTTTTTGGAGAAACGTTTATTTATATTAAGAATGTGTGTTGGATGTTGATAGTCCTCTCCAAGGCCAGCAAACCAATCACTTGATTTGTCTGCTGAACTGACAAAATGAACGAGACTGCTTGGTAGTTTTGCTCCGAGTTTTTTGTTGATATATTCAATGCTTTCAGATGTGGGTGTTTGTGCATCAGTGCAACACCAGCCCTTATTTACCTCTTGAAATAGTTTGATTGCTTGTTCTAAAGAGTACATGCTTCCACCTAGTTTATGTGAGATGTCAAAATTAATTACAACAAGGATGCGTCTTTAGACGCACCGAGCGCTACCGATTATGAATGCCTTCTTAAAAAATCACAATCCTCCTCAACTATATGGATTCCCCACGCGGCTCACCCAATCCCTGATCCTCCCAATCGACCCAGTCCACCGCAAAATCCTGCACATACTGATCCACCGCCCGCCCAATCGTCGGAAAAAACCGCTGCGGCTGATCCTGAAACAGCGCATAACGCCGCAACCAATCCTTACTATTGCCCTTCATCTCCGCAAAATACAACAGAATACCGCGCTCTTGTAACCACAGCTCCAACTCACGCAACATCTCCGCCGCCGTCGTATCCACATCCGTGATTGGCTCCGCCGCCAACACCACACAACGAATCGGCGGTTTGGCCTGTGCAATATGCCGCTGTAAGGTGCGCCGAAACTGACCTTGATTGGCAAAAAATAACGGTGCATCCCAGCGAAACAACAACAAGCCCTCAATCTGCTTGGCTTCGGGATGTCGTTGAATATCATGATAACCTTTTAGGCCATCGACCCGCCCGAGTACCGCAGAATACGGCTGCCACGCCCGCCAGAC
>JBAQKP010000272.1:0-4921 GCA_049301135.1 Moraxellaceae bacterium
CTGGGGTTGTTTGGGGGTATGTTGCTGTGCTATCTGGGTGCGATGAGTTTGCCATCAGCGATGATTGCGATGATTTTTGGTCTATCGCCGTTGGTCACGGGTGCGCTCGGCCATGCGCTGTTTAAGACGCAGCGGCTACGCGGGGTGCAGTGGTTGGGCATGTTGTGTGGTTTGCTCGGCATGGTGGTGGCGATTGGGGTGTTGCCAATGCAAGCGCAAACCTTGAGCGGGATTGGGCTGGCGTATACCTTGGCGGGGATGTTGTGCTATGTGTTGTCGATGTTTTGGCTGATTCACGAAAATGCGGGCTTGCATCCGATGGTGCAGACCACTGGATCATTAGGTTTGTCTGCGCTGGGTTTTGTGCTGTTGCTACCGTTTTTTATCGATCAGATGCCGACACGCGTGCCGAGTTGGCCGGTGTTGTTGGCGTTGCTGTTTACCATTGTACTGGCGTCGGTGCTGGCAATGCTGTGTTATTTTGATTTGGTTGAGCGGATCGGCCCAACGCCGGTCGCGCTGACCACGATTTTGACGCCGGTATTGGCCTTGTGCTGGGGTGTCTGGCTCAATCAAGAGCAACTGGGTGCGCATACCGTGTTGGGCATGCTGATTGTGTTGCTGGGGTTGGCAGGTTATTTTAGTCGTGAAATTCGGCAAACGCTGCGACAGGTGTGGCCGCAAATTCTGCGCAATTTACAAAAAATTGTTACAGATCTTGCGCAAGCCTTCCGTTAGGGTGGGCTTGCTGGACTGATACGCAGAGATGGTATTGCGTCAGCATTCAGTGGTTTGCTCAGAGGCATTGAGCAAATCCCCAAGCACAGCCGCCGATCAGTCCATAAACTGATCGGTGCGCTGATAGCCTTGCATGGCGGTTTCTTCGGCCAGTTTGCGATTGATGCTGTCGGAAAGTTTGCAGCGATCATTTGGATGTAAGCTGATAAAGTATGCGCCGGTACGGAAGCCTTCAAGGTCTTCGTCTTCTGAGTAGACCACGCGTGCGGTGGCGGCAAGATGAAAGGCGTTATCCGGATGGCTAAGCGACAAGTGTAGGTGCGTACCCGGTGGAATGCGTTCGCGGGCATAAAACGACAGACCGCTTTCGGAGATATTCACCCGCGCTGGACTGGGCAACATCGACTCGACCATCGCGTCGTAGAAAGCACCTGTGATCAGGTCGAGTTTTTGGTTCATCAGTTGTAGGGCGCGGGCAATGGTCGGGCTTTCGGCACTGAGGGCTGCGGCCAGTTGCTGGTTGACGCTGTCGATCTGATCGAGTTCGGCCAGTAGCAAGAAGTAACGTGGCAACACAAAACCCGGCTCGTACGGGTCTTTCAGCGCGTCGTTGCGGCTGATCAATTGATAGTTGATCCGCAATGAGGCGTTGATCCGCGATAGGAGACGGCGTTCGCTATAATCCGCGTCCTGCTGTTGATTTTCCATTTTAATTCCTCGGGTTGACCGTATGTTTAAACCGATCGCGCTGTTTATCGGGTTGCGCTATACCCGCGCCCAGCGCAGTAATCATTTTATCTCGTTTATCGCGCTCGTTTCCATGATCGGCTTGATGCTCGGTGTCGCTGTGCTGATCACCGTACTGTCGGTCATGAATGGGTTCGACCGCGAGTTGAAGAATCGCATTCTCGGTATGATACCGCAAGCGACAATTGCATCGGGAGAAATCATTCAAGATTGGCCGAATTTAGTCAAGCAAGCGGAGCAACATCCGCATGTGCTGGCCGCTGCGCCATTCACCCAGATTCAAGGCATGATTACCGCACAAGGCCAAGTGTCTGGCGTGGTGATCAGTGGCATTGAGCCAGTGTTAGAGGAAAACGTCTCGATTGTGCAGCATCACATGACCGCAGGCACGCTGACTGAACTGCGTGAAGGCGAGTTTGGGATTATTTTAGGCCAGTCGCTGACCGATAGTCTTGGACTGCGCGTGGGCGACAAAGTCACACTGGTGCTGCCAGAGGCATCGCCGTCACCGGCGGGGGTGATTCCGCGCTTTAAGCGGTTCACTTTGGTTGGCACATTTAATATCGGCTCAGACGTGGATGGTTTGATTGGTTATATCCATCTGAATGATGCGGCGCGTTTGCTGCGTTTGCCGGATGGGGCGCAGGGTGTGCGCATGAAGCTGGATGATATTTTTGCTGCACCGCGAGTATCGCGTGATCTGTCACAGCAATTGGCTCAACAGATGCCAAACCTGTATCCAAATGATTGGACACAGACACACGGTAATCTGTTTGCGGCGATTCAGATGGAAAAAGCCATGGTGTCGCTACTGTTGTTTTTGATCGTGCTAGTCGCTGCGTTTAACATCGTGTCGAGTCTTGTGATGACCGTGACCGATAAAAAATCCGACATTGCGATTTTGCGCACACTCGGTGCTTCACCGGCCACGATCACCCAGATTTTTATGGTGCAAGGGGTGATTATCGGTGCAGTCGGCACGCTGATTGGGGCGATTTTGGGCGTGATTGCGGCGCTGACCATCGGTGATTTGTTTGGCTGGGTGTCGCGGGTATTTGGTTTACAGTTGATGGATGCGTATTTTATCAATTACTTGCCATCACAATTGCGCTGGTCAGACGTGCTGACGGTGGTTGGCGTGTCGTTAAGCCTGAGCTTTTTGGCTACTATTTATCCGGCCTTACGTGCCGCCAAAATTCAACCGGCTGAGGCGCTGCGTTATGAGTAATTCGACGGGTTCGGCGGTATTGACCGCCACGGGTTTGACCAAAACCTTTGATGATGGTCGGCACAATGTCACGATTTTGCACGGGTTAGATATGCAGGTCGCGGCGGGTGAGTTTGTCTCAATTGTTGGGGCGAGTGGCTCAGGTAAAAGTACCTTGCTGCACTTGCTCGGCGGGCTAGACCTGCCGACCTCGGGGCAGGTCAGCTTGATGGGGCAGCCGCTCAGTCAGTTGGATGAGGCCAAACGCGGGCATTTACGCAACCAGTATCTGGGCTTCGTCTATCAGTTTCATCATCTGTTGCCGGAGTTTGATGCAGTCGAAAACGTCAGTATGCCGCTGTTGCTCCGTGCCAAAGTCACGGTACATGAGGCGCGCAAGCAAGCCACTGAACTGCTGCAACAAGTTGGCTTGGGACATCGACTGACCCATAAACCCGGCGAGTTGTCCGGCGGTGAGCGGCAGCGGGTAGCAATTGCGCGTTCGTTGGTGTCGCGGCCTGCGGTGGTATTGGCCGATGAACCAACCGGCAATCTGGATCGCCGCACCGCAGCGGATGTATTGGCAGTATTGGCCGAGTTACGCCAGTCGCTTGGCATGGCCTTGCTGGTGGTGACGCATGATGAGCGTTTGGCTCAATCAGCCGACCGCTGTCTACAAATGCAGGATGGCCGCTGGTTGGCGTAGTGTTCACCAACGCTAAACTGTAGGAAGGCTGCCGGTATTATTCAGTGTGGTCGCGCTGTTTGCGTTTACGCCAATCGCGCACCACATGCCAGCGCCATAGCAAGCGCGTCAGGGTGCCGCCGACCAGACTAGCCACCACGGCTTCAATCATCAGCCCAACCAACAACGGCCAAATCAATAAAGCGCTGGCATCACTGTTAAACGGATTACTGCCTTGTTGCAAGACCCAGCGCACCAACTGACCGAACAGCACGCTGATATTGTGCATGTCCAACATTGGCACGCCAAGCACCGAGGAGCCGACCCAGTAAGCCGAATACAAAATCGGCAACATGGTGACCGGATTGGTGATCCAAATCAGCACAATCGAAATCGGTAAATTCACCCGAAATAAAATCGCCCCAATCGTGACCGGAATGATCTGCATCGGAATCGGCAAAAACGCACAAAACAAGCCCCAATACATCGCACCTGACACGGAGCGGCGGTTGAGATGCCACAAGTTTGGATCAGATAAATACGGGCGCAGTCGCCCCAATCCCTTCATGTTGGCAACTTTTTCGGGGCTCGGCAGATAGCGACGCAATAACTTTTTAGGCATGTAAAACGTTCACTAAAAATCCTCGTAGATCTGTGTTACAAACACCGATTAGCAAGTATATCCAGCTTGTATCGAAAAACGGACTGATTTTGCATGTATTTGTTCGCGTTGGCGGCGTGTCTTGGCGTGATTTTGGCCATTCCGTTGCTGCATGCCGATGTTTTCATCAATGGGTTAGTCCTGCTGATCAGCACAGTTGTGGCTCTGATTACGCTGGTTGCCGCCGGATTTTTTAAATTGCAACAGACTGCTTTTAAAATCATTTTACTGATACTGATCAGTTTGGCCGCTATCCATTACACCCAATCTGCCCTACAACAGCGGCTGGCCGAGCGGCTGCTGACTGTGCAGACGGTGGATGTCGCAGTGCGGGTGGTGGGGCTGAGTGATGCAGTCGATAGTACATGGCGACAGGTGGTGCGACCCGTCGTGCCGCAGGCAGATCTGCCGGAGCAATGGCTGTTGGGATTGCCCCACAGCGCAAGTCCTGATACTGCTGCAGCGCCACCGAATATGCGTGCCGGTGAGATTTGGCAAATTAAAGCCAAGCTTACGCCGGTGCGGGGTCGTGCCTCGCGTGGGGCGTTTGATCTGGAGCGTTGGCTGATCTTGGAGCGCGGAATTGGTGCACAAGCCGAGCTACTTGGCGCTCAAAAAATTCATACCAAGTCTGCACTGTCCATCGTAGAGCGCGTGGATCGGCTACGCTTACAGTTGCGCGAGTATTTTCAGAGCTTTACGCCGGACAGTCGTGGTGTGTTGCTGGGTTTGCTGACCGGTGATCGTGCCTTGATTCCTGATCAGCATCGACAGTTGTATCAGGATGCTGGGATTGCGCACTTATTGGCGATTTCGGGGCCACATGTGCTGTTGGCGGCGGCGGTGCTGACGTGGGTAGTGGGGCTGCTGCTGAATCGTCTCC
>JBAQKP010000273.1:0-20360 GCA_049301135.1 Moraxellaceae bacterium
AATACACAGGTGCAAGACTATGTGTTAGGTGGACTCGTTACGGTCGAAAAAATCTGAACCAATCAACGGAATGTATGAGGATTATGCCATGAACACCAAGCACACCGCATTTAAGCCCATCGCACTGAGTCTATTGGTCAGTGGTCTGATGTATAGCGCAGCAACCCAACGAGCGACTGCTAGTGATCTACAGATCTATAAGCCACCAGAGGGCGGCAAGGCCACCGTGGTACTGATGCTGGATACCTCGGGGAGTATGGAAGAGTGCGACTTAAGCGGTGCTGAGCCTGTGCTCCCTGCAATACCAAGTGGCACAACGCCCAGTTATGACCGCGTGATTTGTAAAGCAACCATTCGTGAAACTAATAAGGTCTATTTTTACAAACGCACAGGTCCAAATAACAATCGTAGTTGGTTTGAATGCTTGCCTAATACTCTGGAAATCGATGGTACAAGTTGCAATACTCCCTTAAGCGGTCAGCCTAATGATATTAACAATTTCGACAACACGAGTAACTCTAATCCACGCTACTATTATAAAAATGTCACTACCACGAATGATCTGGGTAGCAATCCCGACCGCATCACCCGCCTTAAAGATGCGCTGTTTGAAGTGCTGAATCGTAAAGATGACGAAGGCAATTATGTGTTGGGTGAAAACGTCCTGATGGGCTTGGGGAATTACTCGGTTAATGGTGATGGTAGGAGAGGTCGTATACTTGTGCCTGCATTGCCGCTAACCGCAACTCATCGCACAGACCTCCTACAAGCGGTTGCAGCTCTTAAGGCTCAGGGCGGTACACCCACTGCACATGCCTATGCAGAGGCTGCTGCCTATCTGATGGGTACTACTACCAAAGATGTGACTTATAGTGGATTTGATGCTTCGGCCGACGCTACCCGAGATGGTGATAAATACAAGGCACCATTCCAAACAGGTGCAGATGCTGCCACTTGTGACGGTCAGGGGGTTTATGTCCTCACGGATGGTGTTCCGAATAACTCAAGTGCAAGTCTGGCATCCACCTTAATGAAAGCAGCTCTAAATGGATCAGATTTAGGAACCTCGCTTCTACCATTAGAAGGTGGAGCAAGTGATGGTGCGTGGCCAGAGGTAGGGCATTTTGCTAGACGCCTACGTGACAAAGCACAAAATCCTGCCAAATTTAAGATATTGACTGCAGTGGTTGGTTTTGGTGCCACGTTTGACGACCCCGTCAAAGGTGCTAAACTAGTGGAAGTTGGCGGAAAGAACTACTACGACTGCAGTACGATTACCTCAAGTCAAGATGCCAAAAATGCCTGTAACTGGGGTGCAAAGGCCTTGTATCGTAAGGGTACAGGGACAGCAACAACCTATGCAGCCGCTAATAAAGATGGGTCTATTCCGGAAGGTTATACCGCTGAAAATCTAGTGTCCGGCGGTTATGGTCAAGGTGGATTTTATCCGGCAACCGCAACTGAGCAGGTTGTGCAGAGTATCATTGACTTTGTCAGTGATATTAATGGCGAGATTGACCCTGTACCGACGGGTTCAATTATCATCCCACAAGACACGCTTGCACCAGATAGCTTACAACGTTTTGCGTATGTACCTGCGCTGCTGACCCAGCCAACCGATCCTGTCGTGGTCTGGCGCGGCAACCTCAAAAAATACAAAGTAGAAGATGGCACCATCTACGGTAATTTTGGCACCAATCAACTGGTGTTCGACAGCAATGGTAACTTTAATAAAAACACCAGCGATTTTTGGGGCTCCGGTACAGTTGCCGACGAAGGTAATGTGCAAACCGGTGGGATGTTCGAAAAAATCCCCTATAAAACCACCAAGGAAGACAGTGTCGAGCGTAGCGTCTGGGTACAAAAAACCGGAACCACACTCACCAAAGTTCTTCCGACCAAAGAGAGTTTGGATGGGTTAGAGTTTGGAAACTATGCGGCTCGCAAAATACTCAATTTTATGGGATATTCATTGTCTGGGCTGGAAACAGATGACATACCCCCAACCAGTGATATCACAGCCCCAGAAACACCCCTGCGCTCACTCGGTGGGGTCGTGCATTCGACCCCACAGCTACTCACTTATGGTGCGGAATTCGACGCTGATGGTCAGTTAAAACCAAACCGCGAAGATTACTTGCTATTTGGCTCAATGGAAGGCAGTTTGCACTTGGTCGATGCCGGCACTGGCGTTGAGCAATTTGCCTTTTTGCCCAAGACAATCATCGAAAAACAGCCTCGCGCGTTGCTTGAAGGGACTGAAGGCAGCCTAGATGGTGTGACCAGTCGCGGCAAGACGGGTTCACCGCCAATGTACTATCCCGCTTATGGCATTGATGCGCCTTGGGCAGCTTACGCTGAATATACCCGCAGTGCAGGCAGCGCAACGGCATCCAGCAAGTTGACCGCCAGTAAAATGTACGCTTACGGTGGTCTGCGTATGGGTGGAGCAGGCTTTTATGCGCTTGATTTAACCAGTATAGATGATCCAGAGCTGATGTTTGCGATTGAAGAAGGGACGACTGGTTTTGATCGCCTTGGTCAAACGTGGGGCAAGCCCGTCGTCACTCGGATTCGCTATAACGGTAAGCCACACTTGGTGGTTGTCATCTCGGGTGGTTACGATGAAAAATATGAAGACTCGACCTTTAATAGTGGCAGTGCGACAGAGGTCAAAGGCAATGCGGTCTATATCGTATCGGCTGAAACTGCCAATGACGTGAACGCAGGAACACTATTACTCAAAATTGATTCTGCCAACAATCAAGAGATGAAGCACAGTATCGTCGGTCGCGTCAAAACCCTAGATCGTGACTCGGATGGTCTGACTGATCATTTGTACTTTGCCGACCTAGGTGGGCAAGTGTTCCGCGCTGATATCAACAATACCGGTGAAGATGCCGTACTAACACGAGCCGTTCGACTAGCCAATCTGGCTGGTTCCAATCCTGTACGGTTTTATGAGGCACCAACAGTGACCATCCATGACGAAGATGGTAAGCGGTTTGCTGTGGTCAATGTTGGTTCAGGTGATCGTAGTAACCCGTTGTATGTTCAGCCAGACGGTGCAGACAATAATCGCATCTACGGCATTATTGACCGTGATGTTGCCCGCGTTGATCTGTATTCAAGTGTTGAACTCACCATGAACTCTGTTGATATCAACCTAGATGATCTGTCTGAAGAGCCAGCCGATCTGGTTGCAGCACGCACAGCGATGTTGAGTGATAACGATAACACGCGCACAGAAGGTTGGTATTTTGACTTGGAAGGTTACGGTTCAGAATCGGCCAATATTAAAGGTCTAAAAGCCTTTAGTGAGCCAGCGGCGATTCGCAATGACTTGTATCTCAGTGTATATAACCCGAATGTGATCAACTCCACCGCCGATAAGTGCGCAGCGCAGGTGATGGGCGCGAGCGAGCTACATCGTTATTGTTTGCCATTTGGTGTGTGTGATGCCAGCAAGGGTGATGCCTTCCAACGCTTTGCATTGGGCAGGGGGATTCAATCTGTGAATATTGGACCTGGTGATGAAAGTGATACTCGCCGTATCATTTATCAGCAGCCGACTACTTCCGTAAAAGATGAGATCACCGGTAATGCTGCCCAGCAGCACAGCGAGTATCAAACCCCACCACGCCTTGTGCCGATTCGCTGGTACGAAAAACAGCCTAAGTTGGACTAAGGAGAAAGGGTGATGACTCTTCACCGCTCAGAGCGCAAGGGGGCAGCCCATGTTCAGGGCTTCACCTTGCTCGAGTTGATTGTCACGGTGTTGATTGTGGGGATTCTCGCCGCAATCGCCGTGCCGAACTATAAAAATTATGTGCAACGATCTGCGGTCAGTGAGTCCCAGCAGCGTATGTTGGGGCTCTCAACAGATTTGTTGCGCTGGCGATCCAAAACTTTGACTTATAAGGGGTTTGTTCCGGCAGGTGGTTATGTTGAAGGAAGCGATACGGATATTTTGGTTCCTACAGGCTCAAGCTTAACAGACTACCGCTATAAGATTACTCTGGTTGATGCCAGTGCGGATGCTTCTTTGGAGAGTGAAGGTGCTGTCGGGATAGACTGGGTGATGATCGCTGTCCCGAACAGCGGTAACGCCACACTCAAGGATGGCAGTCAGTTATACTTGCGTAGCAACGGTCAGCGGTGCCTAGTGCCATCAGTGGTTGGCCTGTCTACCGGTGTAAATCCGTGTGGTGATCTTACCAGTCAGCCTTGGAACTAGGATATGCTGAGTTTAGGAGAGTGAGATGCAAGGTAGATCAAATCAGATCAAGCACTTGAGTGGCTTTACCCTGATGGAGTTGATTGTGGTTGTCGCTATTGTGGGGATATTGGCGGCAGTTGCATTGCCTGCCTATCAGCAATACGTCATCCGTGCCAATCGCGCCGATGTTCAGGCTGAACTGATTCAGATCGCGCAGCGCATTCAAAACTATAAAGTTGTTAATGGTAGCTATACTGGCCTATCTTTAACCGCAGCCAGCATATACGGTGCTGAGGTATTTCCCAAAACAGGGACGGCACTGTACAGCATAGAAGCTGCTTCTAACGAGCGTGACGGTTTGACAGTAGACTGGACACTGACCGCCACCCCATTAGAAGAGACAATTCAAGACGGTGATGGGAGCGTGATGCTAAACGATCTGGGTCATAAATGCTGGGAAAAAGGCGAAACAACCTGCACATTAAGCGCCAACTCCAACTGGTCAGAAAACTAGCCGTCGCAATGGCTTTCATCTGCGGCGTTTTTATCGTAAAATACTCGCCTTTTTGAGCCACCGGCTCGAATTTCTTTTTTTAGAGAGTTTAGACATGGTCGTAATTCGTTTAGCCCGTGGTGGTGCCAAAAAGCGTCCGTTTTACCAAGTGATCGTCACTGACAGCCGCAATGCGCGTGATGGCCGTTTTATTGAGCGGATTGGTTTTTTTAACCCAACTGCACAAGGCGCAGCCGAAAAAGTACGCTTAAACACTGAGCGTTACAACCATTGGGTACAACAAGGTGCACAGCCATCTGAGCGCGTTGCATCACTGGCTGCACAAAGCGCCAAATCACAAACTGCTGCTTAATGCGATCACTCAGCTTTCGGGCTGAGTGTTGCTAACTGATTCGCCGCGCGTGTGTCAGAAATCGCTTGGTTTTTGTGCCACGTCTTGCTGTTGTTGAGTAGCTAACCTAATGCCACAGTCAAAAACCACCATCAAACCTGACGACCTCGTGCGCGTCGGTCAGTTGCGTGTGCCGTTTGGCATTCAGGGCTGGTTATGGGTGTATTCGGATACCGATCCGATGACCAATATTTTTGACTACCAGCCGTGGTGGGTCGAAACACCCGAAGGCTGGCAGACGCTGACCGTGAAGCGCTGGCGCACGCAGTCCAAAGGGATTGTGGCGCGGATCACCGAGATTGAAGACCGCAGTGCCGCTGACCGATATGCCGGTCTGGTGTTGTGGATGTCGCAGTCGCAGCTCCCTGCGGCTGGGCAAGATGAGTATTACTGGTCTGATCTGATTGGTCTCTCCGTCTATGGTTTGGCCGAAGATGAGACGCAGCCACGTCCACTGCTGGGCGAGATCGCTGAGTTGTTTGAGACTGGCGCAAACGATGTGATCGTGGTCAAACCGTCGGCGGGCAGCGTTGATCAAGAGCAGCGCTTGATCCCTTGGCATAGCAGTACGGTCGCGGCAGTTGATTTGGCGGCACGCCGTATGGATGTCAATTGGGGCGTGGATTACTAATCCGACTGGCCACAGGAGCGCATGCAGATGTGGTTTGCGGTAATTAGTCTGTTTCCGGAGATGTTTGACGCGATTGCGCAACATGGCATTACCGGACGTGCGATTCGGCGTGACCAGACGCAATTGATTTGCATCAATCCACGTGATTTTGCCGAAGATACCTATCGCAAGGTCGATGAGCGTCCATTCGGCGGTGGACCGGGCATGTTAATGATGGCCGAGCCGCTGGCACGTGCGATTCGGCATGCCAAACATTTGGCCGCTGAGCGTGGTTTGGTCGATGTGCCGGTGGTGTATCTGTCCCCACAGGGTCAGACCCTGAGTGAAGGCGGCGTGCAATCGCTGGTACAGCATGACGGGTTGATCTTGTTATGTGGTCGCTACGAAGGCATTGATGAGCGGCTGATTCAGCAGTATGTCGATGCCGAGTGGTCGATTGGCGATTATGTGCTGACGGGCGGCGAGCTGCCTGCGATGGTGTTGATGGATAGTCTGATTCGTCGCTTGCCGAACGTGATGTCCGACGATGCGTCAGCCGAGCAAGATTCGTTTGTCGATGGATTGCTGGACTGTCCGCACTATACCAAGCCGGATGTGTTTGAGGGTTTGGCAGTGCCGGAAGTATTAAAGTCCGGTCATCATCTGAAGATTGAACAGTGGCGTTTTTTACGCCGTGTTGAACGCACCCAAGCGCGTCGGCCTGAATTGCTAGCGTCGGTGGTGTTTAGCAAGCAGCAGCAACGCTGGCTAACAGAAGCCAACCTGTCAAGTGAACGTCGTTCTCCTGAAAGTTGTGCCAAAGAAACTCGCTCTACCAAAAACAGTTCCATAGTGGCGGAAGTTAAACCAACCACTCAATAATCCAAATTGGGTTATTGCAAAACAAGCAGGCAATGTGAGTCAAGTTTTTGACTTGGCGAATTTTTGTCTATCGTTAACGGGAGATATGCGCCTGAGCCTCTGTCCCCAGTGATCATCTGATCACAACATTTGGAGTCGCCCCCATGAGTGGCAAGCATCCTTTAGTTCAAGCTGTTGAACAATCACAATTGCGTACTGATATCCCAGCGTTTGCGCCAGGTGATACTGTGATTGTGCAAGTAAAAGTTAAAGAAGGTGACCGTGAGCGTCTACAGGCGTTTGAAGGCGTGGTTATCGCCATCAAAAACCGTGGTCTGAACTCTGCGTTCACCGTGCGTAAGATTTCGAGCGGTGTTGGTGTTGAGCGTGTGTTCCAAACTCACTCACCGATCATTGGCGGTATTACTGTCAAGCGTCGTGGTGATGTGCGTCGCGCCAAACTGTACTACCTGCGTGATCGTACTGGTAAATCAGCCCGTATCCGTGAAAAACTGCCACAGCGTAAAGCTGCGGTGGCTGCACCTGCTGCTGAATAAGCAGTCCGCTGTTGCGAGACAAGACGCATCCTTCGGGGTGCGTTTTTTTATGTGATTTTTGTGGGTTATTGAAAAAACACTAGGCGTACCACGCTCAATCCTGAACAATAGCAGACCTGATTTCACCCAGCTCAACCCATCCAATTCCAGTAGGTGCTTTTGTGTCCGTCGTCCTGTCTTCATCCGAGATCTTAAGTCACAGTCGCAACCAAGTACACGCCGATCTATTGAGCGTGCTGGAGCAACAGCACTGGCCGAAAGTGTTGGCCGATGCGGTACGGCATGCGGTATTGCTCGGGGGTAAGCGGGTGCGCCCCGCCTTGTGTTATGCCGCCTGTTTGGCGATGGGTCAGCCGGTCAATGCAGCGGCACGGCGGGCGGCGGTGGCAGTCGAGTTGATCCACTGTTATTCGTTGGTGCATGATGATTTGCCGTGTATGGATGATGATGCACTGCGGCGCGGGCAGCCGACCTGTCATGTGCAATACGGTGAAGCCAATGCCTTACTGGCCGGTGACGTGTTGCAGTCGTTGGCGTTTGATGTGCTGACCGGCACGGCTTTCGAGGCTGATCAACTGCCAGCTTCAACCGATCAAGCACAGCTTATGCTGCAACAGGTGCAAGCGTTGGCAACGGCGAGTAGTCGGATGGTGGCCGGTCAGGTGTTGGACTTGCAGGCCGAACAGCAACAGGTCGATGAGCCAAGCCTACGCAAAATTCACCTGAATAAAACCGGTGCGCTCATCGTATCCGCCGTACAGATGGGTGCGGTCGCAGCGGGATTGCGTCTACAGCAGCCGAAAATGCAACAACTTGAACAGTTTGCACAGGCTTTGGGTTTGGCGTTTCAGGTGCAGGACGATGTGCTAGATGTGACCGCCAGCACCGAAATATTAGGTAAGCCCTCCGGATCAGATGAAAAACTCCAAAAATCCACCTATCCATCGCTGCTGGGGTTGACGGCAGCGCAGCAGTTGGCCGCTGATCTGCATCAGCAGGCCTTGGCGGCCTTGGCCGAGTGGCCGGAAGATGCCGATGCTTTGCGCCAGATTGCGCATTTTTTACTGTCGCGTCAGTCGTGAGTCATTGAGATGTCTGTTTGGCTCGGCACGGGTGGTTATAGCAACGACGATTGGAAAGGTTTGATTTACCCTGAAAATTGTAAAAAATCGGATTATCTGAGTCACTATGCGCAGCACTTTCGCGCGGTTGAACTCAATAGCAGTTTTTATGCGATTGCCGGTGAAAAAGCTTTTGCGGGCATGTTGCGCAACAGTCAACACCAAGTGCGTTTTGCGGTGAAGCTGCATCAAGATTTTAGCCATAACCGCACCGCCGATGCCGATCTTGCCCAACGGATGCGTCTATCGCCACAACCCCTGCGTGATGCAGGCATGCTCGCGCCGTTTTTGTTGCAGTTTCCGTATTCATTTCCGCGCAATGCCGACAATCGGCGCTATCTGGCCAAGCTGGTCGAGTGGTTTGCCGGTGAGCAATTGGCGGTGGAGTTTCGGCATATCAGTTGGCATGTGCAGGAGGTGCAAGAAGCGTTTCGGCGGGCAGGTTTGATTTGGGTGTCGGTCGATTATCCGCAGCTTGCGGGGATGCCGGTGTCTGATTTGGTGCTGACGCAGCGCACTGGCTATCTGCGTTTGCACGGCCGAAACGATGTCATGTGGTGGGAAGGGCAGTCGGCGGCCGAGCGGCATGATTATCGCTATAGTGCGCAGGAGTTGGAGTTTTGGGCAGAGCGGATTATTGCCCGTCGCGATGATTTTGATCAATTATATGTGTTTTTTGAAAATACCACCAAAGGCCATGCGCTACACAATCTGCCCGTATTGCGTGAGCAGTTACGGGCGGGTGGATTGGAAGTGTTTTAACGGGCGAAAATTTAAATGTTTTTCGGTCGAGGTAGGAGAAAACAGCTTAGCTATATTTTGTATTGCTGTGCCTGCCGCAGGCCTCACTTTTGACAGGCCAAAAGTAAGCATGAGCAGCACTGCCGCGAACCGTATGCTTGGCTCGCCCTTGCGGAGCAGTGCTCCTCAGGCCCAGACAGTTCCAAGCATGCTATCCCTGTATATGGTGAGTTTTTTGCCCGATCACTGAATCTTCGCGCGTGGCGCAGGTTTAAACGCTGCCGGTGATGCCTTAAAGCGCGCAATCGCTTGATCGATCTGGCGCAGGTGTTGTTGTGCGGCACGTTCGCCTTCTAGGATGGTCTGGTGGCGTTGGCTGAGGTCTAATGCGGCCAAGCCATTGATATTCGGTTGAATCACTACATCGGCTTGGTTCAGTTCACGGCTGATGCCCTGCATGCCCATGATGTTAATGGTCTGATCGAGTAAGCCCCACACGCCGGTGGTTTCGCCCGCTTTGGGACGTGCCGAAATATCAATCGCAATCACCAGATCCGCCCCTAAATCACGTGCGGTCTCGACCGGAATCGGGCTGACCAAGCCGCCATCGACATAACGCACCCCGCCAATCGTGGCTGGAATAAACACATTGGGAATACTACAGGATGCGCGGACGGCTTGGCCAGTATTGCCACGGGTAAACACGGCCTTTTGACCGTTATCTAAACGGGTCGCCACCGCCGCAAATTTAATCGGAAAACGCTCCATCGGCACGTTGTTTACTTGCTGATTGACGTAGTCCTGTAGTTTTTGGCCGACCACAAAGCCTTGCTTGCTTAACGTCAGGTCGCGGAGTTCTTTTTCATCGAGCTTTAGTGCGAGTTCTTGCAGTTGGAATGGAGTTTTGCCGCTGGCATAAATACTACCGACAAAACTACCAGCACTGGTTCCGGTCACGATCTTCGGTCGAATGCCATGTGATTCCAACACTTTAATCGCCCCGATATGGGCAAAGCCTTTTGCGCCGCCACCCCCCAATGCGAAGGCGATCACCGGATCGCGTGGTTTGGCTAACGCTGGTGTCGGCTGGCTAATACTAGGCGCGTGCGTGCAAGCACTGAGCAGCAGGCTACTGGCAATAAGGCTGTGGCTGAGCCATAAACGAGCAGGTAACAAAGATGACATGGGCGCGGCTTCTGGTCAGATCAAGCAAAGAGAGTCGCTGATTTTAACGGAGAATCCAGTGATACGGATGAAGACTCTGTGCAGTGTCTGTGAAATTCTGCGTGGCTGTCGCGGTGTATGGCTGCCTTAGACGTGCAGTGCGCCAACCTGCAAAAAATGTTGGGTCAGTAGCGCGATCCCGTGGTCAACGCTGCCGCTGATGAAACCCTTCGGTGACAACAACAAGACAAACAGGAGCAGCACTGTGGCAATCAACACGCGCTCGCCTAAACCAAGCCACAAGCCAATCCGGCGATACAGCTCATGGCTAAACCAATGTTGCAGTAATAGTCCGGCCGCAATACACAAGAGGCCAATCACATTACTGCCGAGCACGATTAATGCGCCGAACAGAAAGACAATCAGGCCAAAGAGAGACACAATACGATGATTGAGTCGAGCAGGGCTGGGGCATTGCAACGTGATGTTCACAATAATTTCGGCTAATCAAGTTTTTGGTTTTGCTGTATATACTCATCCGTTGTACAGCGGTTTTGAGTAAAATCCATTTGGTTGTATGAGTGAATTTGACAGGTTTGTGCGGCCTAAACAAGCCTTACGTTGTTTTTATGTATTAGCGGTCATACCTGCCGATGAACTGTGCATCATGCGGTATCAGCGGTATCAGCGGTATCAGCGGTATCAGCGGTATCAGCGGTATCAGCGGTATCAGCGGTATCAGCGGTATCAGCGGTATCAGCGGTATGTTGCAGCGCTGCGGCTGCAACATAGAACGCGGTTTTGTTCTGATCTGTGGCCAACTTACGGCGTGGCTTGTAAGGTCAAACCATAGTTATACAGGCGCGCAGGTGGTTGCTTGCTGGCATCGGTCGAAGCCGGTGGGTATTGCATGAATAATAAATACACCCCAGCCGTGTCCTTAAAATCCAGCTTGGCACGGCCTTGCTCATCGGTATAGACATGGCCAAGGTCTTTGGTTTTTTCTTGGTCGTAGGCACCAGCACCACGATACAGTTCTAGCTCTAGTTTTGGCACTGGTTTGCCGTCAAATTGAACGGTGAACTCGAAACCATCCGCTGCAAAAATTTCGTTTGGATGCGTGACAGGAATCAGCTCAAGTCCTTTGCCAGTGGGTTTAGGTAGCGCCGAGGGTGCGTTTTTGCTCAGGTAGGTTTCGGCCAGTTGTACCACTTCGGTTTTGGCTTTTTGGGCGTTCGCAGGCAGTTCATCCGCATATACAAATCGGCGTGGTCGCGGTGTAGCAGCTGCGCCCGCTTCGGTGGTTGCGGCTGGTGTCGGCGCTGGTGGTGGTGTTGCCGGCGTTGCTGGCCGCTCCGTGCGCACGCGTAACCAGCGACCATCGACCAACGCATAATCGGTGACACTGCTGTGTTGGTCAGCGGTTTTGACCCGATAAGTACCGTTTTGTGCGGTCGCCAGATCCAGTAGGCTGAAGCGTTCTAAGGTGGCAATTGGTTTGAGTTCTTGCTGCGTGCCATCGGGTGTGGTGCTGAAAAAGCTGGTTTGATAGTTGCGACTTGGGCTATAAAATTTTTCGACGGTGATCGCGCTTTGCAGACTGACGCTGTTGTTTTTGCTGTCAAACTGTTCGGGCAATAAATAGGGTGCGGCACTGTGCGCATGGCTGAGTTGTGGGCAAATCCCCAACAAAAAACTTAGCGCAAGGCTCAGGTGTGGCTTGGTCACCAACGACAGATTCGATGATGATTTTGTTGGGGGTTTCGGCAGCATGAGTGCAACTCCAGTACAGATTAATTAAAACAACTGTAATCGTATTTGATAATCAGTATCATTTGCAATATCATTATGACATGTTTTGTATTGATACCATCCAATAGAGGGTAGGCCATGTTTAATCTCTTGGGGCATTTACAGCGGTTTGGCATGCAGCAGTGGCGCATCCAGCCGACACGGCTGATGATTGCGATGTTAGCGGTCAGTGCGGTGAGTCCAGTCGCCCAAGCCACTGAGGTGAGCTTGCCAGTGATTCCGGCGGTTCAGCCACCGCTCGCTTTGGCGGCAGCTCAGTCCAGTCATCGCTTTCATCAAGACCATGTGCTGGGGACTTCTTTGGATCTGGTTCTGGTCGGGCTAAATGATGCCGAGGCCGATCAGGTGTTTATGCGGATAACGCAAGAGATTGATCGGCTGGATCAGGTGTTGAGCGTTTGGCGGGAAGATAGTGAAATCTCCCAACTGAATCAGCAGCGTGAGTTGGCGGTCTCTGCGGACTTATTTGCGGTGATTGCCGCCTGTGAGCAATGGCGTGATCAAACCTGTGGTGCGTTTAGTGCGCGACTCGGTGGCTTGTTACAACAATGGCAAGCTGTACACGGTATTGTCGCGCTTGAATCTGGCGATACAGGGCGACAGCGTGACTGGCAAAGCATTGCTCAACAGTTACACCACGAGCAAGTCGTTTTAGATCCAGCCAGCCGCGTGATTCAGCGACCCGATGCAGTTCAGTTTGCACCGGATGGATTGGCAAAGGGTTATGTGATTGATCGAGTGATGGCGGTGGCACTGGCGGCACAGCCCCAATGGGCTGGACGGTTGGCTGGATTACTGGTGGATATTGGCGGGGATATTAGGGTGTGGGGACAAGCGCCACGCGAGAGCGGCTGGCAGATCGGTGTACGGCAAGCCGGTACACGTGCCGATCATCTGTCGGCAAGTACAGTGCTCACACTGGACAATCAGGCTGTGGCCTTGAGTGGTCGTGGGGCGCGGGACTGGATCAGCAGTCATGACCACGCCGCGCACAGTCATTTATTTTCACCGATGACAGGTCAGCCACTCGATCAAGTCGAGCAGGCGGTGGTGGTTGCACCGAATACCGCTGATGCCGATGCCCTCGCGACTGCTTTGGCGGCGATGGATGCGACGCAGGGCTTGGCGTTGGTTGAGTCATTGGCGGGTTTTGAAGCACAGGTGTCGATGACCGATGGTCAACAGTGGCAGTCTTCCGGCTGGCAAAATTTATTGGCGACAGCACAACCGATGCAGATGCAGACAGTATCAAGTGCATCAGCACCGCCAAATACCAATGTGGCTGCAACAGCAAGTCGTTGGCCGACTGGGTTTCAGGCGGTGTTAGAGCTTGAAATTCCAAAGCTGGCGGCGACGAATTATCGTGCGCCCTATGTGGTGGTCTGGATCACTGATGCCCAGAAAAAACTGGTGCGTAGCTTGCAAGTCTGGGGCAATGATCCAAAATGGCTGGATACCAATTATGTCTGGTGGCGGCGTTATGGCCGTAAAATGGATCTGGATAGTACCGCACAGCCCTCACGCAAACCCGGTCAGTATCGCGTGGTATGGGATGGTAAAAATAACGCAGGCGAGCAAATGCCTGCGGGTGATTACACCATCCATGTCGAGGCGGCGCGTGAGCATGGCGATCATAGCTATCAGAGTTTTCCGCTGAAAGCAGAACCGAAGCCTAGCGTACAGCAACGTCCGGCACAGCAAGAGTTGGGCAACTTGATCTTGCGTTTTGATCGGGTGATCTGATGGCAGATTCGCAACAATATCTGACCAATAGCGTGGCTGGGGTAGCTGATACAGCATTGACTCAGCCTCGCCACTCGCGCCAAGCCAAGGCTAAAAAAGGCTACCGTCGGACTGATTTTTATCGACAGTCGCGCACATTGCATGCGTGGTTGTCAGCATTCGCCTTTTTGATTTTGATGTTTTTTGCGGTGACTGGATTATTGCTCAATCATCCAGAGTGGTTTGATGCGCAAAAATCCACGCAAGAGGCCAGTCTGACCTTGTCGGCCACGCAACTGGCCGAGCTACAAGCACTGGAAAATCCAACCGATCTTTTATTACAGACGGTGCGTGCCGAAACAGCAGTGATTGGTCGTTTAAAAAGTAGCGAAGTTTTAGTGGATGAGGTGATGATTCGGTTGGCCAGCCCGACCGGAACGACGGACATCAGTTTATTACTGGAGAGCGGTGATGTGTTGGTGAATACTGAAAAGGCCACCACAGTTAGCTTGTTAAATGATCTGCATCGCGGCAAAGATGTCGGTGGTTTGTGGCGTTGGCTGATTGATATCAGTGCGATTATTATCCTGTTGCTGTCGGTTGCGGGCTATGTGCTGTTTTTTAGCCTAAAAAGCCGTAAAGCGATCAGCCTGTGGTTGACCGCAGGGAGCCTGTTATTGATTATCGCGTTGGGTTGGTTGTCGATCTAGGGTCATCCAAGCGGCATGCCATCGAGGTGATACAACAATCTCGATGGGCAAGATTGCAAATGAAAATATTTCTCATTTATAATGTGAGCGTAAGCACTAAACCCAAGCCAACAGGGTGGTGAGGCCGACGAGACCTCAACCATTTTTGGCTTTCAACCACGGGGTTAATCAATATGGCCTACAGTCAGCCAGCGGCGATCAGTCTGCAAATGTCACCAGCAAAACATCCAGCCGCGCGTCACGGCCGTGCGGTGGGTGCTGTGGTTGTGGTGTTGGTCGGTCATGTTGCGGCTTTTGCTGGATTAGCAAGCCTGCAACCGACTATGATCGCACCTGTGATCCCCAAGCCAATTGAAATTCGGATGGTGACATTAGCACCGCCACCACCGCCGCCAGAGCTGAAAGTTCCGCCGAAGCCGAAGCTGGCCGAAACACCAAAATTCGTGCCAGTGGTTGAGCGTCCGCCTGTCCCAACAGTGCAGCCGAAGCGCCCACCCCCTCCTGTTGCCAAGCCGATTGAGCGCGTGGTTGAGCCGGTGATCAGTGTTCCGGCCACAGTTAGCAGTGCCGTCGTGGCTGTGCCAGTGCCCGCTGCTGTGCCTGCGCCGAGTGCGCCCGTACAGCCCGCCGCACCTGTCGTACAAGCTGCGCCCGCAGTTGTGGTGGAAGCGCCAGTGAATCAAGCGCCGCGTACGGTGTCGATTGATGGGGTCGCGTATAAACGCCAACCACAAATCCAGTATCCTGATCAAGCACGTCGCCGCGGAGATACCGGCACAGTGGTGGTTCGCGCCTTAATTGGTACAGATGGGCGAGTTGATCGCGCTGAGGTCGAACAAAGCTCGGGTCATCGTGCATTAGATCAAGCGGGCTTACGTGCCGTTCATCGAGCCTCTTTTCATCCCTACCGCGAGAATGGCGTGGCGCAGCCTGTGTACACGCTGATCCCGATTGCGTTCACCCTGAATGAGGATTGATCCCTATGGATTACACGCTATATTGGCAACACACTGATATTTTAACCAAAAGTTTGTTCTTTATTCTGTTGCTCATGTCGGTCGTGTCGTGGTGTGCCATTGTGCTGCGGATTTTGGATACCCGTCGTTTGCAAACCGAAGCACTATCAGTGTTACAGCAATCAGTCAGTAGTTTGCGTTCACGGATGCAAAGTTTGCTGCCAGAGCAGCGTAAAGCAGTGGCTGAACAAGCACTCTTGCGCCAACTCAATCGCACCCGCGTTGAATCAGAGCGTGGTTTACAGGTGCTGGGTACGACGGCTGCGGTTGCGCCATTTGTGGGGTTGTTTGGCACGGTGTGGGGGATTTTCCATGCGCTACACTCGATTGGACAAAGCGGTCAGGCCGGTCTGAGCCAAGTGGCAGGACCCGTCGGTGAGGCGTTGATCATGACGGGTTTTGGACTGGCGGTGGCGATTCCAGCCGTATTGGGCTACAACGTCTGTGTGCGCCTGAATCGTAAAATGATGGCGCAGTTGCAGGACGAAGCGCATAGCGTGCTGATCGAACAATTGCTACCGACCAGCAGCAACACGGTTGGGGGTTCAGTCTAATGGCCTTTCAACTCGGAGATGATGACCAGCAAGGTCTGAGCGAGATGAATCTGATCCCGCTGATCGACATTATGTTGGTGCTGATGATTATCTTCTTGGTCACCGCCACCGTGATGAATCCAGCCGTGCCGCTCAGTCTGCCGAAAGCGGACGCCCAGACTTTGCCGGAGCAGCCGACCGTGGTCAGTATCAGTATTGATGCGAAGGGACAGATTTTTTGGGATCAGCAGCCGGTGACATTGGTTGAGCTTGAGCAGCGGATGCAAACTGCTGCGCAAGCTGAAAAAAAACCATCGCTGCATCTGCGGGCTGACCAAGATGCACGTTACGATGGGGTCGCACAAGTGTTGGCGCGTGCCAGCAAAGCGGGCTTAAATGATCTGGCTTTTATCAGCGATGCGGCCGATTAAGCCACACAGCCTTTAAGCCACACAGCCTTTAAGCCACATAGTCCTGAAACACCTGCCGCAGCTTACTCAGCTTCGGCGGGATCAGCGCATTACAGTAGCCCTGTGTTGGGTTTTTGGCAAAGTAGCTTTGGTGATAGTCTTCTGCCGGATAAAACGTCGGTGCAGGACTGAGTTCGGTCACTACCGGAATGCCCTGCGCAATCAAATCCGCAATTTTCGCGGCAGCAATCTGTTGCTGCTCTGGATTGATATAAAAAATCACCGAACGGTATTGCGTGCCGCGATCATTGCCTTGCCGGTTCAGTGTGGTCGAATCATGCGTGGCAAAGAAAATATCCAGTAAGGTCGCATAGTCGATTTGTGTTGGATCATATGCAATCGCAATCACTTCGGCATGACCAGTCGCACCGGTACAGATCTGCTCATAATTGGGATTGGGGCGCAAACCACCGGCATAGCCACTGGTGACTGTCGAAACGCCGCGCACGGCGGCAAACACCGCCTCGGTACACCAAAAGCAACCACCACCGACGATGGCTTGTTCAAGCGGTAGTGCTGGGTTCGCATCGTTTGGCATCAGCTTTTTCCTCGTGTGGTTGCGTGTTGGTGGTGATCATGGCTGATTTATGCTGCGGGCTTGCTGGTTGCTGTCAGGACGGCCAAGACTTTACCAGTTGCATCCTTCAGCACGAGTTGATTGTCTTTGAGTTGAAACTGTTGGGTATTGTTCAGTGCTTCAACAAAAGGCATTTCGAGGTTTTCACCGATACAAGCCATCCGTGTCGTCGCGAGTGGGGCAAGGCTGATGCTGTGGCCGCTGACTTTGGCTTGTCCCATCAGACGATTACAACCTGTTGCGCCACTGACCCGTAGCTCAGGCGAAAACACCAGATGTGGGCGATTGGGTGTGCTTGAGTCGATGTTGACCGCTTGGCCGTTCAGTTGACTGAGTTGCCATGCGGTGTCTTTTAGGCTGGCCTGATGGGGGTTATCTGTGCCCATCGGTAAGGTGTTACAGGCGGCGAGTACTAAGGTTGAGCCGAGTACCGCTGTTGTCCACAATTTAAACATCTGATTGCTCCGAGTGAGTTAAGTCATCTGAGCGTACAGTGCCATAGGCTGGCCAGATATTGCAGGTGGTTTTTGTGAAGGATGGGGTTTAAGTTGATGTTTTTTGGCCGCTGCATGTCAGCGAGCGGCGTGGATTGTGTAGGTTTGCGGATTAGCTCCGCTGATAACGCACAATCTCAAAGCCAATCTGCGTTTTACTGTCCTGCATCGCAGTACGCTGCACCGCAGCAAATGCCGCTGGAATCTCGGGATAAAACACATCACCGGTCACATTGAGATCCACATGACTGACTTCTAGCCGATCACTGATGTCTAGGGTTTGCCGGTACAACTCCGCACCACCAATCACAAAAATCTGTTCTTGCCCCAATGCTTTGGCATCCGCCGCCGCACCATCAAGTAACTGCTCAAGATTGTGCGCGACTTTCACGCCACCCGCTTGCCAAGCCGTATCACGGGTCAGCACCCAACTGACTCGATTCGGTAGCGGCCGACCAATCGAATCAAAGTTCTTGCGCCCCAGCAGCATTACGCCGCCTTGCGTGGTGGCTTTAAAATGCTTCAAATCATCCGGCAAATGCCACGGCAACTGATTATTCACCCCGATGCAGCGCTGCCGATCCATCGCCACCACTTGTACGACTTGTAAGCCTTGCCAACTCATACCGCCACCTCGGCTTTAATCGGATCATGATGCTGATAATTCAGCAACTCAATATCTTCAAAGGTAAACGCAAACAGATCAGTCACAGCAGGATTGAGCTGTAAGGTCGGCAACGGCAACGGCTCACGACTCAGTTGCAATTCAGCTTGGGCAAAGTGATTGCTGTATAGATGACAGTCACCACCTGTCCAAACAAAATCGCCCACACCCAGTCCGCAGACCTGCGCGACCATATGGGTGAGTAGGGCGTAGCTGGCGATATTAAACGGCACACCTAAGAAAATATCCGCACTACGCTGATAGAGCTGGCACGATAGCTTGCCGTCTTGCACAAAAAACTGAAATAAGGTGTGGCACGGCGGCAGTGCAACCTGCGTCGCCTCTTTAGGATTCCAACCGGACACGATCAAGCGGCGTGAGTCTGGGTTGGTTTTGATTTCGTTGATCAGCCAACTCAGTTGATCGACACCGTCTTTGGCATAGCTGCCGTCGGCTTGTTGCGTCGCGCCAAAATTACGCCACTGATGGCCGTACACAGGGCCAAGTTCACCAGCGGGACGGCCAAACCGTGCGGTTTGTTCGGCGGTCGCCCACTCATCCCAAATGCTGACCTTGTTGTCCTTGAGATACTGTACATTGGTGTCACCGCGCAAAAACCACAGCAACTCGATCACAATCGAGCGGAAATGCACCCGCTTCGTAGTGACGATGGGAAAGCCTTGCGACAGATCAAGGCGCATCTGATGCCCAAACACTGAGCGTGTCCCCGTGCCGGTACGGTCGGATTTTTGCCCGCCCTGATCCATGACCAGACGCAGTAAATCAAGGTAGGTTTGCATAATCAGACATCACATCAACAAGGGTGCAAGAGGGTTTGCGGCGACATATTCTAGCAAAAACCACCGAACCATATTAAAAAATTAATGCTCGCACTCGACCACATACAGCACATGCAAGCCGTCGTGAAAGGCCTTTTGACACACGGCCAGTAGGGTTTTCAGTGCGCGGAAAATAAAAAACGGCGAATCGCCACCAATGCCCAAACCATGATTCAGATTCATATTCACATCGGCCATATCATACGCTTCACCGACCTCTTCCATGTCAGCATCAAATGGCTCAAGCGCCGCAAAAAACACATTAAACCACGGCTCTTGCAGATTCAGCAGATCGCGTAGCGCATCGATCACGGCGGGGATTTCATCGGTATCCAATTGGCAGACCGCCAGCGCCGAGTCCCGATCATCACGCTCAAACGCATCATCACAACGCTGACCATTTAAAAACTCTAACGGCTTGAGGGCGGCCATTTCGACCACTTCATTCATCACGGTAAAGTAACAGTGACTCAGCGATAAGCCAGACATGGCATGGGTTAAAAAGTTCGGACCGGTTGGATTGGTCGCGCGTTGGCAAAACTCGACCACGTCATCCAGTGATTCAAAATGTTCGGGCAAAGCATCCGCAGCGACTGCAAGGGCGTAGAGCAAGGTATCGTTTTGCATGGTGGCGGTTTAGTCTGACCAAAGATCCGGTCAGTGTGCGCATCAATCCACCAAACCACAAGCAGAAAAAAGGCCGGATTGACCGGCCTGATGACTTGGCGTGCTTAGCGTTTGCCACCCAGATTCATTTCCCAGTCGTATACTTTGCGCTGATAGGCATACCACATCATCCACGCGCCGATCAAAATCATCGGTAGGCTCAGGAATTGACCTTTGCTCATCCACGCAATAAACAACACGCCGTTGTCCGGTTCACGGAAAAACTCAACGATAAACCGCGCCAAACCATAACCGATCAAAAACAGCGCCGATACTGCCATGCGTGGCCGAGGTTTGCTCGAAAACCACCACAGCAAAATAAACAACAGCAAGCCTTCACCGAGCGCCTGATACAGTTGCGACGGATGACGCGGCAATTGATCGACATATGGAAACACCATCGCCAGTGGATAGTCAGGATTAGTGACCGGCCGCCCCCACAGTTCGCCGCCGATAAAATTCCCGATTCGGCCAAACATCAAGCCCAACGGCACACATGGCGCAATAAAATCCAAGGTTTGAAACGCGGTCTTGTGATATTTACGGGCAAAAAACCACATGGCAAACACCACGCCCAAAAAGCCACCATGAAAGCTCATGCCGCCTTCCCAGACTTTAAACAACCACAACGGCTCTGCTAAAAACTTTGAAAATTCGTAAAACAGCACATAGCCGACCC
>JBAQKP010000274.1:0-2069 GCA_049301135.1 Moraxellaceae bacterium
CTACAGGCTGAACTGATGCGACGCTGTCGAGAACAACATGCCCAACCGGCACAGTTAGCGATTTATGACCAAGCATTGATGGTCACTATTGCTGGCATTGCGGCAGGCTTACGCAATACGGGCTAACACGCCAACCACTCGCCATAAAAAACCGAGTCAAGCGACTCGGCTTTATACAACAGCGCATCAGTGATGCGTGCTTAATAACGTGACACCATCTGTTCAAGCGAAATCGGCTTGATCTTACTGGCTTGACCGGCTGCGCCAAATGCCTCATACCGCGCCACACAAATCTCTTGCATCGCGGTTACGGTCTTGGCAAAGAATTTGCGTGGATCAAACTCGGCAGGATTTTTGGCCATTTCGCGGCGCATCGCACCGGTCGAGGCCAAGCGTAAGTCGGTATCAATATTGACCTTACGCACGCCATGCTTAATCGCTTCAACGATCTGCTCAACTGGCACGCCGTAGGTCTCTTTAATATCGCCACCAAATTCATTGATAATCGCCAACCACTCTTGTGGCACGCTGGACGAACCGTGCATCACCAAATGGGTATTGGGAATGGCGGCATGGATTTCTTTAATCCGGTCAATCGCCAAGATATCACCAGTCGGTGGACGGGTAAATTTGTACGCGCCATGACTCGTACCAATCGCAATCGCTAAAGCATCGACGCCAGTATCTTGCACGAACGAACGGGCTTCTTCGACACTGGTCAGCAGTTGGCTATGATCCAGAATACCTTCTGCGCCAACACCGTCTTCTTCACCAGCCATGCCGGTTTCAAGACTGCCCAAACAGCCAATCTCACCCTCGACTGACACGCCACAGGCATGTGCCATCGCGACCACTTGACGCGTCACATCGACATTGTAGTCGTAATCCATTGGCGTTTTGCCATCCGCACCGAGCGAACCATCCATCATCACTGAGGAAAACCCCAACTGAATCGAGCGCTGACATACCGCAGGACTAGTACCATGATCTTGATGCATCACCAATGGAATATGTGGCCACTCTTCAAGCGCGGCCAAAATTAGATGCCGCAAAAACGGTGCACCGGCATAATTACGTGCTCCAGCACTGGCTTGCACGATGACTGGCGAGTTGGTCTGGTCTGCTGCCAGCATGATCGCGCGCATTTGCTCAAGGTTGTTCACATTAAAAGCGGGTAAACCGTATTGATGCTCAGCCGCATGATCAAGCAACTGACGCAAAGAAATAAGTGCCATAAAAAACTCCTTTAAGCTGCGGCCATTCTAACCTGAAGTTTTTCAGATACCAGTGCTACGCGATCAAAATAAAAAAAACCCTGCACATTCGGCAGGGTTTTCAATCACACATACCGTAAAAACGGATTAGTATGGTGCAGCAGCAGGGGCAGCGGCGGCATCAGCAGCAGGGGCAACTTCAGTCGTTGCTGGTGCAACTGCGGCATCAGCAGCAGGCGCATCAACTGCGGTTACCGCAGCTTCAGCAGCAACAACAGCATCAGTGGTCGCAACTTCTGCTGCAACAGCAGGGGCTTCAGTGGTCGCAGGAACATCAGTCGCAACAGGCGCAACTTCGGTGGTTTCTTCGGCTGGCTTGCTGCAAGCAACCAGTGTTAACGGCAGTGCCAATACGGCAGCAACAATCAGGGCGTGTTTCATGAGAAAACCTCAGGTTGATGGATTTACGCTGTGCATCATAACAAAGCCAAACACGGCATTTCAAACAATTGTTCGACAATTGAACGTTGATTTTTTGAATTTTAAAGTGACGCAATCATCAGGGACAAAATAGATGCTTGTTTTTTTATACACGCAATTGTCGATTAATCGAGGCGACTACACTGATCAACTGTTTCGTGATGCGTTATGTTTTAAGATGTTATTTTGGGTATTAAAAACTGATTTTATGATGCCGTAAACCTGACCCTATGATAATCATAGGGTCAAGCATGTATCAATTACTGAGCAGCAGCAGCGTCGGCAGCAACTGCGGTTGCAGCAGTTTCAGTTGCAGCAGCAGCGTCAGCAGTGGCTGTTGCAGCAGCTTCAGTGGCGTTTGCAGCAGCATCACCC
>JBAQKP010000275.1:0-2453 GCA_049301135.1 Moraxellaceae bacterium
GTCCTGCGATGTTGATCGGTCTGGGCGGCGGCGCGGCATCAAGTGTTGATAGCGGCACGATGGGCGAGCAACTGGATTTTGCCTCGGTACAGCGTGACAATCCTGAGATGGAGCGGCGTTGCCAAGAGGTGATTGATGCCTGTTGGGGTATGGCCGATCATAACCCGATTGTATCGCTACATGATGTCGGCGCGGGCGGTCTGTCCAACGCCATGCCTGAATTGGTCAATGACCATAAGCTCGGCGCAGTGCTCGATCTGCGCAAGATTCCATCGCTCGAAGCCGGTATGTCGCCGATGGAAATCTGGTCAAACGAAGCGCAAGAACGCTATGTGTTGGCGATCCGTCCGAAGTCGCTGGCGTTGTTTGAGTCGCTGTGTGCGCGTGAGCGCTGCCCGTTTGCGGTGCTGGGTGAAGCGACTGATGTACGCCATCTGACCGTCAATGATCCACAATTTGACAACAAAGCGGTCGATCTGCCGATGCAAGTGATGCTGGGTGGTACGCCACGCATGCAGCGCAGTTATGAGACGATTGCACGGGCTGGCCAAGCGCTAGACACCGCGTCGATGGATCTGAAAGACGCAATTTTCCGCGTGTTGCGTCATCCGACCGTGGCAAGCAAGGCGTTTTTGATCACCATCGGTGACCGTTCGATTACTGGTATGGTGGCGCGTGACCAAATGGTTGGCCGTTATCAAGTGCCTGTTGCGGATTGTGCAGTCACGGTGACGGGTCATCAAGCGGTGACTGGCGAAGCGATGAGCATGGGCGAGCGTTCGCCAGTCGCACTGCTCAATCCAGCCGCGTCAGCGCGCTTGGCAGTGGCGGAAGCAATTACCAATATTGCGGCGGCACAGATCCAGCAGCTTTCCGATATTAAATTTTCGGCCAACTGGATGGCGGCCGCTGGCCAAGCGGGCGAAGATCAAGCCTTGTTTGACGCGGTCAAAGCCGTTGGCATGGAGCTGTGTCCAGCGCTGGGTATTGCGATTCCAGTCGGTAAAGATTCGCTGTCGATGCGCGCCACATGGCAAGACGAGCAGGGTACAGACAAATCGGTGACCTCACCGATGACCTTGATTTTGACAGCGTTTGCGCCGGTCACTGACGCTACCAAAACCCTCACGCCAGAGCTGCACGACCTTGACGATACCGTGCTAGTACGGATTGATCTGTCGCAAGGTAAATTCCGCCTTGGCGCGTCGATTCTAGCGCAGGTGTACAGTCAGCTTGGCGATGTGCCTGCTGATTTAGATGATGCCGAAGACCTGAAAGCGTTCTTTAGCCTGATTCAGCAGTGGAATGCCGCTGGTAAGATCTTGGCTTATCACGATATTGGTGATGGTGGCTTGCTGGCGACCGTGGCGGAGATGATGTTTACCGTCCGTCTGGGTGTTGATCTGCAACTGACCACGGATCGTGTGTTGCCGGAACTGTTTGCGGAAGAAATCGGCGCAGTGTTGCAGCTACGTGGCAGTGATTGGGCAAAAATCAGTGCGCATCTGGCCGGTACACCATTGGCTAATACCATCCAGCAAGTCGGTACAGTCAACCGTAGTGATACGCTGACGGTGGCCGGTTTGAGCCTTGCGCGTGCCGACTTACAGCAAGCGTGGGCGGGGGTCAGCCATCAGATTCAACGGCAGCGCGATAACAGCGATTGTGCCGATCAAGAGTTTGCACTGATTGCTGACACGTCGCATCAGGGCTTGATTGCTCAGCCGACCTTTGATCTGAATGAGCCGATTGAAGCGCCGTATCTGAACTTGCGTCAGCCAAAAGTGGCGATTTTGCGTGAGCAAGGCGTGAATGGTCAGATCGAGATGGCGGCCGCGTTTGATCGGGTTGGGTTTAGCACGATTGATGTGCATATGAGTGACTTGCTCAGCGGGCGGATTCGCTTGGATGAGTTTGAAGGCTTGGTCGCATGTGGCGGCTTTAGTTATGGCGACGTGCTAGGCGCGGGTGGTGGTTGGGCGAAGTCGATTTTGTTCAATACGCAGTTGCGTGAGCAGTTTGAGCATTTCTTCCATCGTACCGAAACCTTTACCCTCGGCGTGTGTAACGGCTGCCAGATGGTGTCACAACTCAAAGACCTGATGCCGCATGCGGAACACTTCCCACGTTTCCGCCAGAACACCAGTGAGCGGTTCGAGGCGCGGGTGGTCAACCTACGGGTTGAGCAGTCGAAGTCGGTGTTGCTGGAAGATATGGCCGGTTCGATTTTGCCGATTGCGATTGCGCACGGTGAAGGTCGGGTTGAGGCAACTGCGGAGCAACTGGCGGCGCTGCATGCCAACGGTCAGGTGATTTTGCGCTATGTCGATAGTCATGGTCAGCCGACTCAGCAGTATCCACTCAACCCAAACGGTTCGCCGGATGCGATCAGTGGCGTGACCTCGGGCGATGGTCGGGTGACGATTTTGATGCCGCATCCTGAGCGTAATTTC
>JBAQKP010000276.1:0-43970 GCA_049301135.1 Moraxellaceae bacterium
GTGCGGCCCTGCTTGTCCTGGAAGTCCGCCTTGTTCTTGAACGTGACGAACGGGTCCTGGTTCTTGGACTTCTCGTGCGCGGGCTTGAGGTGATCGCTCACCCACTCAGCGCAGTCAGGCTTGGCCAGCTTGGAGGGGTCCTTGCCCTTGTCGGCGGCCATCTTGAGGAAGGCGTCCCAGTTGGGGCCGACCACGTGTTGGTCCATGAGTTCCGCCAGGCGGGCTTGCTGGGCGTCGTTCGCGTGGGCGTTTAGCTTGAAGGAAGCTTCCCCCTCGTACACGTCCGGGTCAATGAGGTTGGAGAACCCCAGGACCAGGGGGTTGGTGAGGAAGGAACTGTTAGAGCGGACGGCGATGATACCTCCGCTGGGGGCCTTGGCCATGTGGTGTCTCTCCTAAGGGCCGAACGTGAAGGACTAGAGCTTAGGGGAGACCCCCTGCCTTTGCAAGCGGATGTTTCGGCAATCGTGGCTCACGTCCCATGGCCAAGTCATTACGCGCCACGTGGTGTGTCAGCCGGGCTTTCGCATTGATGGGACCATAGCAGGGCTCACCTATAGGGGCCTCACACTGAGGACATGGGACCAGCCGCGCAGCGATACGAGTGGCCTCAATGGAAACAGATACCTTCGACATGCAAAACCTAATTAAGTAACAGGGCTGCGCCCTTAGGGGAGCCACTAGTAAAGGGTTGGGTTACGGGGTTGGGTTGGTCCTATAGGTCTCTGCTTCCTCGGAGGGTGCCACTAGGGACGCCCAAGACAACTGGGTATCCTAGAAGTATATTCCCAGGGTACTTAATGAGGTGCCACCATTTGGAACTCACTAGCTGGGTCCCTCTTGGCCTGCACCCCAGCGTCCCTCGTGAAGTCGTGTGCGGGTGGGGGTCCCTTCTGGTGCATCCGGTCCTCATGTATCCACGCGGCGATCTCCCTACAGAGGAACACCAGGTTGCGCCCCGAGTGCTTCCGGTGGAGCCTCCAGTGGTACAGCGCGCGGTAGACCACACGGGCACGCTTGAGTTCCCGCTTGGAGGCCTCCCGGTTGCAGTCCGCAGAGCAATACGCCTGGTCGAACCTCTTGCGGGTGAAGTGGGTGCGGCACTCTGGGCAGTTAGCCATTGGAGTCCGCCCCCTTGATGACATTCCCCTTAGCGTCCAAGTACACCACGGGCTCCTTAGCCTCACCGAGGTGGACCTTGAGCCACGCCATAGCGGCGGCCTTGGTGGAGAACGGGAGTGGGTGCATGTTGGCGTAGGATCGCCGGGGTGTGAATTCGGCGGCCACCAACCAGGACTTCCACTTATCCCACCGAGACACGCGACCCTTTAGGCTGTCCACCTCTGCGATAAGGTGACCTTCACAGGTGTTTATAATGGGCCTGAAATAGGCACGGTTCTCATCGCCACCCTCGGGATCGTACCTGGTGTAGTCATCCCACTCCACCGTAGGCTTCTCCACCCGCCATCCCGTAGACGCGTCGTCCTGGTAGGTGCGCCCCGCAAGGGCCGCCTGTGGTAGCTTCACCTGAGAGATGCGATAGGGTGACCGCTCCTCCACGTAGGCCTCCATGGCCGCTTTGCGCTTGGCCGCGTAGCAGGGCTTGAGGATGTCCACCTCAGCCTTGAGCACCGCTAAGTTACGGGAGAGCCGCGACCTGGTGACCGCATAGTCCTCACGCGCTGGGGTCATGTCCTTGGTGGCCTTCCTCATGGCCTCCTCCACGTTAGCCTTGTGGGCCGCCATGCTGTGCCGTCCGAACATTAGGTGTCTCCCGTCAAAGTGATCTTCAATGACAGGAGCCTAGTCCCTAAGGTCTACCCTGTCAAGTGGCGTCCAGGTCCCACGCATCGCGGAACCCCTGGAAGGTCCCATGGCGTGGCTTGTCGTAGTCCCCCACGGTGACGTGCTGGTAGCGGATGATGCGCCCCAGGAGTTCATCCCTGCGGGTCCACATGACGGCCTTCTCCACGTGGGTGGTCTTCCCTGCGGAGACCTCGAAGGTGGAGTCCTTGTAGCCCGCAACGCCACCCGTGGTGAGAAGCTCCTTCCGTCCAAGGTCACTGAGGATGTGCCAGTAGGACAGGCGCACACAGATGAACCCACCGAGTAGCCCCGTCCCCTGCTTGGCGTCCTTGGTGTTCCGCCGCTTGGTGTGCCCTAGCGCGTCTTGTGTGGCCTCATTGGTGTTGTGCATCCGCTCGAAGGTCCCGATGACCACCGCCTCGGCGTCCTCGTAGGGCTTCACCTTCCACCACGTGGCGTTCTTCCCTGAGGCCTTGCCCCCTTTGTAGGCCGCTTCTGGGCGGCATAGGACCACGCCCTCATCTCCGTCCTCCAGGTACTTAGCGAATAGGTCCTTGACCTGCCACGCCCCCCACACCACGGTCTGTTCAAGGAGCTTCACCCAGTCAGGAAATTCCCCAGCATCTCTACGCCTGCGTAGTTCCGCATGGCGCTTACCTCTATCCCCCCCTGCGGCGAAGTCGTCAATGAGGTGGAACTCGAAGTCAGGCTCCCCCTCGAAGCGCCGCAGGTTGCCGCCACCCACCTTGAAGTTTGGCTTGCCGTCCACCAGGGGGAGCACCTCACCGTCCAGCCCCACGGGCAACTCCGAGAGCAACCGTTGGACGTGGCGGTTAGGGAACTTCTCCCCCGAGCGGGTCTGTGCGCCGTCCGCCGTGATGAGACCCCGGAAGCCATCCTTTTTGCGGGAGGCCATGAGGGGGTAGGGCAGGGCGTCCAGGTCCGTGGCGGTCACTGCTAGGTGGGGCTTAATGGCGGCCATAGTGTTCCATCACTTTCGTGGCGATCCAGGAGAGTGGCGCGTACACCACGATGAGCCCCAGGTAGATGACCCCGAGGGAGAACAGGTTGGGGAGTAGGTGGTCCCAGTTGAGGCCCACTAGGGTAGCTCCACGATGGTGTGCTCCGAGGTGAGCGTTATGCGTAGCACCTCAGACCAGTAGTGGTCCCGCTGTACGGCGGCCCAAGTGACCCCCTGGAGGACCACGGTATGGAAGCGCATCCCCGTGAGGCTGGGGTGTTCGCCCATGTGGTGTAGGCGGTGGGCGTAGGTCCCACGGGAAATTAGGTGGGCGGCATTGGCTACAGCATCCTTGCAGGGGACCACCACGAGGACGCCCGCCCTATCTGCCAACCCACGCTTATCCCGTGCGTCCTTCTCCACCCGGCGACCCTCAGCGAAGATCAATCGAGCGGCCTCAAGGCTCTCGTGAGTGAGACCCATCTCCCCGGCTTCCTGCAACGGACTAGCCATAACGTACCCTCCTGTTAGCTAAAGAACCACGCCGACATGTTGACCTCACTGGGGTCCCACTTGCCGTCCTCCGGGAAGCTTGTACCACAGGCCGCAGCCAATTCATACCACGAACCGTACCCCACCGAGGTCTTCCCATTAGGCTCGTGCAGCATGACGGCCCGCGAGAGGGGGTCCCCCAGGTACTGCACGTAGAAGGCGCTCCGGGTGGCCGTCTTGAGAATTTGCATCTGGGAGGGCCGCGCCATGAAGCAGTCGTGGATGGCCCCGAACCCCCGTCCGCCCATCATCTGGAAGTTCCCCATGGTCCGCGCCAGGTGGGCCGCATCCTGGGAGTGGATGAAGTTGGCCACGATACCCGAGGTGTGCGCCCTGGGGTCAATCTCATCGCGGCCCTGCCTCAGCTTGAGCCCCCGGATGGACCCCGGTAGGTGGAGCCCCTTGAACGCCAGGCTGGTGGCGTCCGCCTTGGCCTTCGCCTGGGTGACCCACAGGGAGTCATGCCCGATGGAGTTGAACCCGGTGTCCCACTCCAGGGTCCGGTCACCTACGTGCTTGGCGATGTCCCGGAAGGTCTGCATGGCCAGCATAGCCTTGGGGAGGACCTCGGAGATGCAGTCGAACACGAGACCCCCGAGGCGCTTGGCGTCCAGGTGGAGGAGCGGGTGGTCCTTTAGTTCGCGCTCTGAGAAGGCCCCGTAGGAGCCCTCTAGCCAGTCCGCCATCTGGCCAGGTTCGCCATCTAGGTGGTAGGGCATGGCTCCTCTAAGCCAGGGTGCAGGATGTGGAACCTGTTCCAGAATTGCCTCCAGGCAGGCGTCCTCAATTGTGCCTCTAGTTCCGCCATACGGGAGTACCATGACTGGCTTCTTACAGAGCTTGCGGTCAACTCGTATGCCGTGCCTGAGGCGTAGTGCCCAAGGGTCACCGGAGGCTGCCAACCTATCAGACACTCTAGTTGCAACCTCCGCGTAAATATCTCTTGGACGCTCTCCGAGGGTGCTTGCAGAAAGGTTGACGTAAGGAGCCGCCGTTTCATCCCGGAAGAGTGCGCTAAGGTGTTGTAGTCCATTACAGGTCCCGTCAATTTGGCAAGCCAGGCGATCCCCCTGGCCAGGCGCTTGTAGGGTAAGGCACGTGAGGAGTTGCAGCGGGTCATGCGCCACCGAAAGGAGGTCCACCAGGGCTCCACCCTCCCAGTCACCCTCAAGGGCCTGCACTATGGCCAAGCCCACCTCGCGGGTGTTCCACCAGTCCCACCGCTCATCCCACGTCCCCTTGTCCAGCTTCTGGGGACCCTCGTAGCAGGCCGCAGCGTGCATCACCGTGGCCCGTATGTGGCTCGATGAGGGCTCATCACTGCGGGTGTAGCGTGACGCCTGGGGGAACACCATGAGGGCCTTCTGGAGGTCAACCCCCTGGTAGGTCACCTGGTTGGGCCTGTTGTAGACCCGCCCCCGGAAGTCCATGAAGATGGGGAGGTAGAACTCCTCCTTGGCCAGCCTGCGGTAGGCCCCTAGGATGGCGTCCCTTTGGGGTTCCGGCATGGGCTGGCCCTTAGTCTTGACCAGTCCTCGCACAAACTCCGAGTCTCTGAGAGCCTTGAGAGTTCCCTCAGGGACACTCCATGCAGTTCCAGCCATAACCTCGGATGCAACATGCCAAGCGGCACTACTTCGAGCGTTCGTCTTGAGTCCCATTGGCCCTCGCCCTCCCGCGACTGGTCTATGTTTGACACTTAGGTAGTCCCCCTCCACTGGTGGAACCAGCATAGGCTCGTAGGTGAACCCCATGCCCATCCACTTGTCAAGGTCCGCCTTGATGGCCCCATAAGCTGAGTCACTAAGGACTAGCCCGTGGGAAGCCTTCCTGGTGGGTCCTCGCCGTATCGTGGCCACCGGGGAGACCTTCGCTAAGTCAAACCACCCGGCCTCCGCCTGGGCCGCACACAGGACGATCATCGCAAAGGACATCCAGGTGGTCTTGTGGGGGTCCTTCTCTCCGATCACCGTGCGTGCGACCTCCAGGAGCCCCCAGTCCCCCTCCTCGGGACGCCTCAGGGAGATTTGCCGGTCCTCCCCCGTGGGCGTAATGATCTTGACCACCTCGCGGCCACGTATGGGGACCTCAGGGTCATCCCCCAGGGCGGACCTCACCTGGCCCCCTAGGAGTGCGGCGATGTTGTCCAGCTTCCTAGCCTGGGTCCACGCAGCCTTGCCCCCCTTGCGGACCCGCAGCATGGCCTTAGCGCCCTGGACCTGTGTGATGAACTGACCTAGGGCCGTCTCCCTCGCGGCGTCCCCACAGCGCCCCAGGAGGCCAGTCAGGGGGATGGGCCTATCGGAGACCGCGCATGTGGAGATGGCCGTACCTAGGACCGCGAGCACCAGGTCATCGGCGTTCCCCGGTTTCAGCGCCCAACGGTAGACGGGGAGCATGTCCCTTGACGTGTGAACCTCGGGCAGGCCGAACACGGGAGAAGCGAGAAGTTCCTCCGCCCGTCCTGGTGCTTCACAGAGGAGTTGCACACGGGCCGATACGGGCAGGATCGCACTCGTGACCCACCTTTGGAGGACCGGGCCAAGGTCGCCTTTGAGGACTTGCCTAGCACGCTTCCCCATAGCGGCGTCCCTTTGTGACCGCTCCCTCTCCAGTTGCTTCGCCCCTGGGTCCACATATCCGGGTAGGACGTTGGGTGGAAGCGTTGAGGATGACGACACAAAGGGACCCCATGGCAAACACTACTGGCAGGACGCGGAGTTGCGGAACACGAACCCAGTGGCCAGGCTGGGGGTGGTGGGCTTGCCGTTCGTACAGGTGGAGCCCTCCACAATGAAGTCCGTGCCGTTCCAACGCGTGGGGGTGGTCCCCTGGTCTAGGTTCCAGGAGCCGTCCCAGGTGGTGTTGTAGCTGAATAGATCGGACGCGACTACGCCCATCTGGAACACCTTGTAGACGTAGGGGGAGGCCCCTGAGTAGTTCGTGGTGTAGGAGCTACCAAACCACATCATGTGCTTTACGCCAGTGCCGTCCCCTCGTGCCTTGGCGAACTCACCCTGCCCCGCGTGCTGGGTCACGTGGACGTTATAGCGGATGTACCCGTAGTGGTTACCAGACTCGTACTGGCCAATGTCCACGTGAGCCCCCGAGTCCAACTCAGTGGGACCAGAGACGGGGCACGTCTGGTCAATCGTTAAGGTCCGCGCCACGGTGTCAATGGAGGTGACGAACGTCTGAGCGATCCCGTCAAGGCCGAACCCGCAAACCTTCAACCCAGAGCCCACCTGTACGTCATAGAAGGAGGACACGTTGGTGAGGATGTTTGAGCCCGCCAGAGTGATCGCCTGGGAGGTGGGACCGTTGGCGTAGTCCAGGAAGTCAGGCCCGTTGGCGTCCGTGTTGGTGTTGATCGCCGTGGCGGTGCCCACCAGGACATCCCCACCCGTGCGGTTGATCTCCATGTTGCGGGTCAGGGTCAGGGCCGTGCGCCCCAGGTTGTTGCTCCAGGTGCTCTCCGTCATAAAGCGCCCGGCAGGGAACCCGGAAGCAATGGGCGTCTGCGCCTGGACGTGCTTACCCCTGCCCACCCAGTCGGTGCCCTCACCCCAGATCATAAATTGCTGAGATACAGCCCCGCCCTGCTTGACCCCGCCACCGTTGGCGTAGTCCGACATGTCCCACTTGAGGTTCTTCCAGTGGACCTTCTGGACCCGGATGGTGGCCACCGCTGAGGTCGCGGGCTTGAGCACCGTGGTGAGGCGACCCCCGCCAATCTCGGGACAACCCTCCACGTCTAGCCAACGATCGGTCGCCGCCCAGTTGTAGTTCTCCGCAGCGTCACCCACCAGGTGCGTCTCACCGGAGAGACAGATGCGTCCACCCCCGACCTCACCCCCAGTGGCACCCCCGCCGTTCTGGATCGCAATGCGACGCCTGGCGAAGGAGATGGTGGCGCACGCCGTGGTGGTCAGCCTACCACAGTCCCCACCGTTCACCGTGTTGGAGCCCCCATTGGCCGCCGTCTTGACGTACCGCAGGGGCGAACTTAGGAGGTTGCCGTAGTCCGCCGTGAAGTAGAATGACCCGCTCTGTTGGCTCGCCGCGTAGGTCCCCTGGAGGACCTTGGCCTTACCCGTGGATACCAGTGAGATGCCGTGGCACTCGTGGCGACCCGGAGCGTAGTTCAAAGGGTCCACCTGGATGAACCACCCGAGGACGCCCGTGCGTGGGTCCGTAGATCGTGAGTAGGTCCACTTGGTGTCCCCGCCATCGCACCGCAGGCCAAAGGCGGTCACGTTGGAGGTGATCCCCAGCGCGCGCTCTGCATCGGTGGAGGCCTTCTCCGAGATGATCCCCACATTGGTGACCTCCCGCAGCGTCATCCCTGGAGGGTCCACCCAGGCCGCGAAGGGCTCATACGTGTAGCCGCGATCCCCCGGCGTCCCCGCGTCCGCAGGTTGGTCCGTGGTGAACCCGCTCGTGAAGTTCGCCCCAGGAGGTGACGCACCGGGGAGCACGCCAATAGGAGGCGGAGGACCTGGAGGCAACGCGGTGACGAACCGCAGCCGGTTCCCTGAGGGTCCCTGGGTGATGACCACGGGTGCCGCCGCAATCTCCAGCAACCGCATAGACCATTGCTTGTCCACCGGGGAGATGGAGTCCGTCTTGGTCTCGACCCCCGCAGGGACCCCACCGCGCTGGGCCGTATAGAACCCATTGGTGGAGATTGTGGTGGTGGTCTGGTTGCTGGCGTAGTTGGCGGAGTGCGTGTAGTTCGATGAGCCCACAATCCCAGGCGAGAACGTAGCGGAGAACACCAGGTTCCCTGACCCACCAGTGGCCGTAATCGAGGCGGAAGGCACCGCCCCCATACCCGTGGAGGCCGTCCCTACAGCCGCGATGGGTGACGTGGTGTCCACCCCCGAGAACGCCCACAGTTGGGACGCCTTGGCGCATGACCCCGTATAGGTGATCGTGATGGCCGTGCTCGGGGAGATGGTGGCGTCTGCGATCTTGTACGCGTAGGAGACCGGAGCGGTGCCCCCGCCCGTGCCATCCAGGTAGGTCCACGCTGAGGCCCCCGTGTTGGTAGGGGCAGGGGTAGTGATGGACCGGCTATTGGTACACCCACCCGCGAGGAGCAACAGTTGGCCAGGGCTCACCGTCACCCCCGCATTGGTGGTCATCACCGAGGATGTCCCTGAGGACCCATTGGTGGTGCCCACGAGGGTTGCCCCACTCACGGCGGCCACAGCGGGCGCGGCCATAGGCACGAAGAACAGGAGGGAGGCCCCCAACAGGACTACCCGCTTGGTGGTGGATCGAAGCTTCATATGGATGTCCTGCTGGAGGGAGACTAGGCGGGGTAGTCCTACTGGACCCGACCGTGGAGGTAGGCCGTGGAGGAGGCCGTGTAGGTGTTACAGGAGGCGTCCGATGAGAAGATCATCACCAGCCCCGTGGACCCACGAGAGGGAACCCCCGAGTACGTCCAGCCACCCACCCCACCAGCCGCCACCGGAGCGCACTCCAGGACCAGGCCAGCCGTGAGGGCACCCGCTGAGGGGACCGTGGTGGCGTTGTACAGGATGCAGTTACCCGCAGCCGACGACTTGCAATAGCCATCGAAGTAGTTCCCAGCGGACGCCTTGAGTACCAGGCTCGTGGCCGCCGCAGAGGCGCTCACCAGAGGGACCAACGCATTGGCCGCAGCCCCTGAGGGTGTCGGGTAGTTTGGAGCCGGGGTGGAGTAGTCGAGGACCGCGCCCGTGTTGTCGTACAGCACCGAGCGGTTGGCGGTGACGGACCCATAGACTTGCTGGACCGCCTGTTGCGCCGCGAGGGTGGAGTAGCCGGTGATGGCTGGGGTGCCCAGGCTCGTGATGGGCTGGCCAGTGGCGTCCACCAGGGTCACCGCCCGGATGTGCGCCTGAGCGTTGCCGCTGGAGTCCAGGTCCGAGTCAAACCGCGAGTAGTCGCCACCCTTCGGGATCACGGAGATGACCGCCTCGTGGCGTTGCCCCGCTGAGGGCTTGACCCCCGAGACCACCGCGCCTGGGTCATACGTCTGGGCGTGTAGAGGGCCACTCAGGAGGGCCGCTAGGGCTACCCCCGTGGCGAGGGCGTTTAGGTGCTTCACTAAGGTCTCTCCTAGGGGTTCACTAAAAGGGCGACCCGCTAAGGCCGCCCCTTCGATGAGCCCCTGAGGGCTAGTAGACTTCCTGGACCACCAGGGTGGCGTTGGTGACCGTGAAGATGGACGTGTCCGCCGACCGACACTGGACCTTGACCACCTGGGACGCGCCCGTTGCGGGGATCACCCAGGCCATGGAGGTCATCGAGTTGCGACCCGCTGAGAAGTGCGAGAACCGCGACGATGCCGCAACCACAGCGCCGTTCGCGTAGATGGCGCACTCGCCCGTGGTGCCCGTAGCCTTGGACACATCGGCGTTGAACTGGACGAACAGGCGATCCGTTGCGTAGACGCCACCAGGGGCCTCCACAGCGGTGTTGTCACGAACGGGCACGAACGTCACAGCCGCGTTCACCAAGTCCGCGTATGAGGTGGTGGCGAAGGTCTGACCCGCCGTGGCCTCAGCCGCAGGGAAGTGACGCACGTTGCTCACACGCGTTTGCGCCCCCGCAGGAGACCCCGCGAGGGCGATAATGGCGATGGAAGCGAACAGGGCCGATAGTGGGCCGAACAGCTTATGGGAGTTCTTCATTGAGGGTATCTCTCCGTGGGCGGGCGTGCCCCCCGAGTGAGAGGCCCCCTATGAGGACAGGACCTTGGCCTTAGCCGCTAGGTCAACGTGCAAGTAGCGCGCCGTGGTAGCAGGGTCCGCATGGCCAAGCAACTGTTGAACCATGGCGATGTCCCCTCCTGACTTACGGAGCACATCCGACGCGTAACCATGCCTGACCGCGTGAGGGGTTGCAAGCTTAGATTTGATCCCACACGCCCGCACTCCTTTGTTCCACCGATCTAGGTGCGTTTCATAGGAGGTTTTCCGAATGTCGGCCAGTCGTGTCTTATCGCCCAAAAGGGCTCTACAGGCGGTGTCCACCACGGGAATTGGCCTCTCATGGCCCCCCTTGCCGGTCAACTTGAGGAGCCCATAGTCCTCCCCCTCGACGTAGACGCAGTGGGCCTCTGTGAGCCCCTCCACCTTGATCCGCATTCCGGTCCCCCGCATGAGAACCCCAAGGTCAGCCGTATCGGTCCAGCCCTTCCCCCGGAGCCATTGGAGGAGGGTGTCTAGGTCCCCCGCCTCTAGGCGTTCCCTAGACCGCACACGTGGCACGGTAGGGGCCTTAGGCCATGGGGCGGTGCTGGGGCCATCCACTAGGGCCACCATGCGCTTGAAGGCCCCATAGTAGCTGGAGGTGGATTTAGGGCTCAGGCCCCTATCGCGCAGCCCCTTAAGGAGCTTCACGGCGTCCGCAGACCCTAGGGTCTCGACCTTGCGGGCCTCGCCCAAGATGGCCACACAGGTCCGCGCCATGGATACCATGACGAGACCCCCCGGCCTGTCACCCCAGTGGAGCCCCGCCGTGGCTTGTGCGTCTGTGAGCTTCATAGCTAGTGGGACCACGTGACGAACATGACAACGCACTGGCCATAGGGGCGGAACTCAATGGTGTCCCCATGGGATGACGTAACGCCGCGCACGCCAGTGAGACCCATAGCGGCCTTGGCGTTACGCATGAGGGTCCGCTGGTAGCCCTTAGGCTCACGGGTGCCGTTACCATCCCAGCCCTTAAAGTGTGGCCACTCGGGAACCGTGACCTTCTCCCGACGAACCCAACCGTAGTTAGCTTCTCCCCCGAAGGTGTCCGTTAGCTCGACTTCATACGTGTGGTAACCCATGGCGTGTGTCTCCCGTCTGTGCTGGTAGGAACTCAGGAAGCCCCTAAGGTGCTCGACCCTAGGGGCTCTCCTCAGTGCCTAATACCGTTTGGCGTCCTTAAAGATTGCATTAGGGAAGATGGCCGCCAGCGCCGTTTGGATGTGGCCATCTGTAACCGTACTATCCGAATAGGCGTCATTGACCACACCCGCCCTGTGCGCCACTTCCCATGCTCCCGCACCCGTGGTGACATCCGCCAGAGTAGCCCCGTTGCGGGAATTGCGCTTTAGGTAGCTGGCACAATTGGCCGCCCACATGTCCACAATGTGCTTAGGAAACTTAGCCATGATGTCCGCTCCTTAAGATGCAATAGCCGCGAGGGTGACCACAAAGGCCCCCAGCGCGATGAATGAGAGGCCGGTAAGGGTGGCCTTGGCGAGTAGCTTTAGGATGGTGAGCGTGATGGCCATGGCTAGACCGCCTGCAATACGCGATAGCCAGCCTTATCGAGGAGCCTGTCCCAGTACTCCCCATCGGACGCGCCCAGGGCATCCACAATGCGCTTTAGGTGAAGGTGGACGCCGCGCTGCGTAGCCTCCTCAAGGGACACCTTGGCGAACCCACCACGGACTGCGGGAGACCGCTTGTCATATCCGTAACCGTCCGCGTGCGCCCTTGTCATGGGGACACCAATGAGGTGCGTATAGGCCCAAAGCCTGCCAGCGCCATCCTGCGGGAATTTGATGGCAATGGTCGCCACGCGTTCCCCCGTCGATTGCTCTAGGACCACAAAGGCGCTCACCTTGCCGAATGCCTTCTCGTGTTGTGCGTAGATGTCAGTCATGGCGTATCTCCCGTCTGTGAGCCTTAGGCGCTCAAGAAACCACTAAGGATGGCCCCTAGTGGCTCTCCTGAGGGTCTAGGTTAGGATGAGACCGCCATCCACCACTTGCGCGGTCATGTGACCAAAGGGGTTGGTGTCCACTAGGCGGTACTCAATGGCCAAGCGCGTGTGGCGGCCTGAGAAGCTGTAGGTGTCCTGAGCCCACTTGAGGAACTCACGGGCGGCTTCCTCACCGTGGCAATCATGGGTGACTTCCCATTGCGGGCGCACCTTGGAGCGGCGTTGTATTTGGTAGCGCTTGGCCATGTGATGTCTCCCGTGTGTGGACTGCTATGAGCCCAACCTAGCCCCACTTAAGCACACACGTCAAGCACTAACTTAATGGGCCTCCCTTAGCGAACCCGCATCGCTTAACGATATGGTGAGACCGCCCTAGGCTCACAGGGCAGGGTAATGGTCGCCACGTGTTAGCTCTGTGCGCCACACAGCATGAAGGCCGCCAAGGTCTCCACCCTAGCGGCCTCCCTACAGTGTGCGTGCCCCTATGTGGCCTAGTCCCTCGATGTCACGTAACACCCACACTCACTAGCGGCGTAGACCTCCCGGTCACCCACACGTGCAGGGTTGCGAACCCATACCCGTGCGCCTTGCCGTGCGCCGTAATTGGTGAGGAGCACCTTACGTGGCCCCTTAGGTGTGGCCACTAGGTCCCCCGCCTTGACGGGTTGCTCTGTAGCTTGGTGACAGATGACGTTGGCCATTAGGTGCGATCCTATTTGAGGAGAACTAGAAGCGGGAGGAGTGATGTGGCCAACGCCACGAGTAGGTACAGGGTTTGTGCTCGGTTGCTCATCCTAGTACCCCAGCCATTCGAGGACGCCCTTAGTGGTGCAGGGTATGGCGTCCCATCCGTCCAGAGCGTTAGGGGCATAGTCGTCACGTACATAGATGAGACCCGCAGCGTGTGCCCCTAGTGGCTGCTGGCAGAACATACCGTGGCGGGCCAACTCCCTACGGGCCATCTCAAAGGAGATAGCCGCGTTGTCCTCGATGGCGTCTTCACTCGATGTGTACATGATGTGTCTCCCTTAGGCCTCGCCCTTGCGGGCTGTGTGGTGTGGCCCATTAAGTGACCCCATTAAGTGCACACGTCAAGGGCCTATCTCACGTGGCCCCTTAGTGGTGCCCCAGTGTGGCCAACCCTCCCCCGGCATAGAGCCCATGTGGTGACCCTCTAGGTGTGCCCATTGGTGAGGCCCCATGGTGGATAACGAAAAGGGCCTAAGCCCTAGCGTGTCTAAGTGCAGACATCACTGAGCCTAGGCCCTCAATGTACCCCAGAAGGGCACCTCATTTAGTCACTACTTAATGGGCAAAGCCCGCAAACCCAGGCCCCATAAGGCCCCGCGAGGCACACCCCCTCTTTGCATACACGGGTGGCCCACTAGAAGGAGGGTAGAGGGGGGGACGGCCCGCCGCGTGTGTGGGCGTATAGGGTCACAATAGTGCGCCCAAATATTCCGCCCCTCAGGGGAACTCCTTGGGGGCCACGATGGTCCAATGTGGGGCGCGCGATTGCTCCACCTTAGCCACTAACCCGTCCACTCCTAGCCGCAGGGCCGCATCACGGGCCTCCCAGTTGTAGAACTTAGTGGCGCACTCCAGGTCAGGCGTCCAGGACCACCGGGGGAGCCCGAATAGGATGCACGCAGAGCGGGCCTGCTTGTGGAGGTAGCGGTCCTTGGCCCTATTGGTGACCACGTACATTAGGTGCGCTCCTTAAGTCCGCCACCAGGGGACCCTCTAAGGGCCACCAGGGCGTCAATGTCATAGTGAGGGTCAAACACACTCACCCCCTTGTAGGTGAACCTCTCGCGGGTCTCATGCTCGATGGCCGCTAGGGTCGCCATGAAGGCGGTCTGGGCGATCTCCCCATCTGTCATCCACTGAGAGAGCCTCCAGTGGCGGCCCTTCCAGTTTAGCTCCTGGCGGGACACGTTGCAGGTCCCCTCCTTTGGGCAGACACGGAGGAACATCTCCTCCTCGTGGCACTCGATCACGTAGGTGAACTCCGGGTGGTCCACCTGGGTAAGCACCTCCCGTATGCGAGGGAGCACTGTGAAGGTCATAAAGGCGAAGGTCACTTGGGGGTCTCCTTGACCTGTCTCGATACGCGGAAGCGGGACCTAAGGTGCTCCGTGAGGGCCTCCTCAACGGCCTCCCTGAGGGGTATGTCGTGCAGGTCCAGGAGGATGGCTTCCTCTGAGGACATCCAGAGTTCCACCACAACGGGGGGAAGTGGGGAGATGGGCCAGCCATCCTTGTCCTTCACCAAGGGGGCCTTCCTGACAGTCACTTTCACGTCTCACTCTACCTTCTGCCAGGAAATAGGAGGCTACTTGCGAGGCCCCCGGTGGTTTGTACGAACTCGCCAAGCTTGGAGTAGCCCTTCGCCTCGTGCCCGAACAGGGGTTGGCCCTGCTTGCGGCGCGTTTCGATGATCTTCTCAGCCTCAGCTTGGAGGTATAGGTCACGGGACTCCTTAGCGGCCTCGTCAAGGACCCGCTTGAGGGTGCCCATGAAGGAAGCCACGCCGGTAGCGAGCATGTCAAGGCGGTCATCGTGGGGGAGGCACCCCTTTTTCTTGGTCACGCGGGTGATCTGGTACGACAGGCGGTAATTCCGGTGCTTGTCCTTGGGGATGGACTCGTAGGACACCCCGAAGTCCTCACGGAACACCTCAGCGGCGACCACCAGGCGGTGACCCGTGACGAGGGCCTCAAGGGTGTCCACCATGCGGACCTCCTTTTGGACCTGGCCAGCCGTTTCCTCGATAATGGGGCACATGACGCCAGCGGCCATGAGCTTGGGGCGGAGGAGTTCCCCAAACATGCCGCCACCGTAGTTCTTCTCGATGCGTATCTCGTGTGGGCGGTACAGGACTGCATCCGCAACGATTGCGTCAAGGGTGTCGCTGGAGAAACCCTCAAGGCGAGCGCGCACACGGGCCAGGAACACCCGACCACCCAACTGAGCGAGGATGCCCCAGGCGGTCTCATCCTCACCACCCCCTGAGGGGTCGATAATGAGGACGCGTTTCTCCGGTTCGATCCAATCCTTGACATCGCTGGGGGCGTACAGGGTGGAGTCCCCGTTGAGGGAGTCCACTTCGATGTCCTTGTAGGCGTTCGCCGGGGAGGGGTCCCAACGCAACTCCCTAGGGACTAGCAGTGGGGCGTTCTCGTGGGGCGCTTCCATCTCGATGATGGGGATGTCCCTCAGGTGGAGCGGCTTGGCGGTCCCTGCCCCAGCATCCAGCCATAGCTTGAACTGGCGCTCGTATTCGGTGGTGCCGTACTCCAGGAGGCGCTCAAAGAGGTCATCCTCGGTGAACCTACCGGGCTCTACAGAGGTGCCGGCAAGCTCGGGGTTCGCTTCCAATTCGAGGCGGATGGTGGGGGCCAACCAGGGGCCAAACTTGCGGACCTCATCCTTTTTCGGATCTGGATGGGGGATGGGATAGGTGACCGGCCACATACGCATCCCATAGCCCTTGTTCTGGGCGAGGTTCACGTAGAGGGTCTGTTCCGTCTGGGAGGTCCCGAGGACCTTGATGCGGCCACCAGGCTTGAGGATGGCCCCACCTAGTTCCGCGAACCGGACTTCCAGGCTCTTGCGGTCCCCCTCAGTGGCGGACGTGTTGGGTGTCTCGCAGTCATCGGGGAGGATGAGCGAGGCGCGGCGGCCCGTGACTTGCCCGAAGAGGGACATGGCCGCAAAGGACTCGGACTTCTCGTGGCGTGTCCCTGGGACATCGAACGCCTGGGCCGACTGGCGGAGGGACCCGCGCGGCTTCATATGGGCGAGCCAATCGAAGTTGTTAATCATGGAGTAGGCTAGGGCTGCGTTACCCTTAGCGCCGTCCCCCGAGCCCGACACCGTGAGGACAATCTCGGTGGGGTCGCAATAGAGGGTCCACACGCCAAAGTCCACGGTGACGTAGCTCTTGGACAGGCCCCGGAACCCCATGACGATGGACCTACGGGGGCCGAACTGGAGGTAGTCTCCCACATCGTACATGAGCCTGGTGGGCGCATTGCCGAACAGGGTCATCCATGTCTTGAACATGAAGTTCTTGAAGTCCCGCTTCATGGGGTCCAGGGACTCCAGAGACGAGATGGGGACGATGGCTGGGGCAGCTACCCCCGAGGGTAGACCTTCGCTCACGCTCAGTGCGGCGGAGGGCGCTCCCTCGGGGGGAACACTCATTGGAAGTTCGCCCGCCCATCATTCTGGAAGGGGAACTGTTCGGCCACTTCCTTGGCGAAGGTCCCGAAGTCCCCGCGCTGGACGGAGGCGATGGTGATGGAGTTGTCCTGCATGAGCTTACGGACGTGCTCCAGGTCTGCGGCCTTGAGGTCCTTAGCCTCCTCCGTCAACCGGCGCTTAACCTCCTCCAGGTACAGGCGCATGATTTGGCGGGAGAGGTCTTCCTGCTGATTGTCGGCCACGGTGGTCCTTACTTGTGAGGGGTGATCTGGGCGGAGATGATGGGCCACACCTTATCAGCGGCATAGACCACCACGGCGATGACCCCAGCAAAGTACCACTGCTTCTGTTCCACCTTGGACACGCGGGTGTCTAGGAGGGCCAGGGCTGCGGTCATTGACACCAAGCGGGGTTCAATGGCGGAGGCCACCTTGAGGGGCAGGGAGTCAATGGCTTCCCTCTGGCGGCCTTGCTCATCCTTGGCGTTACGCACCTCAGAGGTAAGCTCACCCATGGCGAACAGGAGGGAGGACCTAGGAGGGGCTTTGGGGGTCTCGTCTTCCAATGGGGTGCCCCCTATGAGGTGAAGCCAAGATTTATGGCACCCGAGGACGGGCCGCGCCACATGAGGTTACCCCCCGAGCGGTCCAGGGAGTACCCGGTCCCCTGGCCAAACACGAAGCCTTGGCCGATGCTGGGTCCCGCTGATACGTAACCAGCGGCGTTCATGTTACCCGCACAGTTGAACGCGGTCCCATTAAACGACATTGTGCCGTTGTCTCGGATGCGGACCCGGTAGGTGTTACCTGGGGCGAAGATGTCCGTGTAGGGTCCCGAGCCGTCCGAGCCGGTGACGATCTGGGCGGAGCCGCCACCATAGGCGTAGAAGATGTTGCCGTTCTGGATGTCCGCAACACCGCCTGGGCGGCCACTGGTGGGGTGAACCTCGCAGCCGGTAGCGGGGGTGTTGAACCAGTAGCGCCGCGCTGGGGATGACCCCTGGAAGGAGACGTTCTTGAAGATGTGACGCAACCCGGCCTGGATGGCGATGGATGCGGGCTGACCACCATCGTTGGGGCTCTCGATGACGAGGCCGTCAATGACGCAATCGTCGGGGACTTCCCCGGTGCCCTCATCCTGGATGATGAAGCTCTGGGTGTTCATGCCCTTGATGCGATTGATGCCCACAATGTGCATCCCACCGTGGCCACCCAGGGCGATCCCGATGTCTCCGTTCTCGATGAGGTTCCCGTGAGCCTGCCCCCGCCAGTTGAATGATCCGGCGTCCACGCAGTTGAAGATGATCCCCACTGCGAAGTTGCTGGGTGCGTGGTAGTCGTGGACCCAGTTGTGGTTCGCCTGGCAGTTGGACGTAACGCGGTCCTCCAGGAAGCCGCCTGAGCCGGTGAACTGGATGCACTGGCCACTACAGCCTGCGACCTCGGAGAAGTTCACTTGGCAGTCGGTGGAGCCGTCCCAGTGGTCGAACCCGGAGTTGTAGCAGTCGATGGCGCGGCTATTGGTGATCCGGCCATTCTTGCAGGCCAGCATCGCCGTACCCGACCCACCTGTGTTGCGGACCTCAAGCTCGTCATGGCGGAGCACGGTGGCCATGCGGTAGAGGACGTTGTGAGCGCCACCTACTTGGCCATCATGGTCAATGGTCATCTTCTGGCACCCCATATTCTTGTCCGTGGGGGTCAGGGCCAGCCAATTCTTGTTGAGGATTATGCACAGCCAGTAGGACGCTGCGGGCTCACCCATGGCGGGGAGCGCAGAGGTCCACGAGGCGGTGACGCTCTTGATAGTCGTGATGCCGATGCCCTCACCCATGAGGATGGTGTTGGAGGGCTGGAACAGGTGGGTGTACACGCGGTACATGCCCCGAGGGAAGAACGCTACGCCACCACCCAGGGAGTCCAGGTAGTCGAGCGCCTCCTGGATATAGCTGGCCACGTTGGCGGTCGAGGTCCCGTTACGGATCGCCGCGTGGAGACCAATGGGGATGAACTTGAGGACATCCACCCGCCACCCTTCAATAGTGGGGATGGAGAGGGACTCCCCCGTGGAGAGTGCGATGGCGGACGTGGCCAGGTTGAGGCCTGGGGCACCTACGTTGGCCGCTGTGAGGAGCACATTGCCTCCCACGTCAGGGGCGATCCCATTGACCGTATCCACCTCACCCGCACCACCTCCGCCACCACCAGAGGGCACCAGGTAGACGGGCACACCAGAGGCGTCGAAGGCGAGATACTTGGAGGCGCGGTCTGTGGGGGACGCCAGGGTGATCCCCGGTTGGCCCGCAAAGTTAAGGACGCCACCGGCTGTGAGCATCTTCGAGCGGAGCACCGCAGCGGAGACGTTCCCCAGGTCAGAGGCCGCCTTACCGTCCAGCGCGGTCGCCAGGTTGGTGATGTCGGAGATGGGGTGGTTGTGGGCCGAAGGTGGGAACACCGAGGGCTTCCCTGGGAGGGTGCTCCACGAGACAGAGCCATCGCCGGGGTCAATGATGACACCCCCACCGGAACCCGCAGTGGCGTTCTCCTGGGTCTCCTCGAAGAGGTACTGGATTTGGGTGGTGGTCTTGCGGAGGTCAGCACTGAGGACCACACCCGCGCGGTACACCTTGACGGGCTGCGTGGGGGTCACTCTGCGTATCTCCACCGAGTGGGTGGGGTCGATGTCTGGGGACAGGTTCACGAGGGCGTCATTGAGCCACGAGACCGTGCCCACGTAGAAGGTGGCTTCCCCCAGGACATCCACGTCAAGGACTGCAATGTGGGACTTGGACATGTAGGGGAAGGGGACCGCGTAGGAACCCTGGCCACCACTCGCGTAGATAACCTTGCTGCGGAAACTCATTGGCCAGTGACCTCTTGCTCGTAGTCGGTGATGTTAATGCCCAACGCCTTGAGAAGCTCTGGGTTCTTCACCAGGTCCTCCGTGGAGTGAGCCCTGAGGAATGCATCGTTGGTGCCCTTGGCCTTGGCTACGGCGATGTAGCGGGCCGCTGTGGCGCTCTCCTGGGCTACCCGCTGGAGGGCCGCCTTGTCAAACGCCTGGAACACCTGTTGGTTTAGCTTGCCACGGTTCTCGCGCCCATCGTCAGTCTCCAGGTTGGAGGCGTCCCCGTCCACCGCATCGGCGTACTCTTGGGAGTCGTGGAGCGCCTGGAGGGTCTCACGCAGGGTCAGCCCATCTAGGGTGATGTCGCGGCGTTGGCGCATGAGGGCGTCATAGAGGGAGTGCTTGTCCTCCAGCTTGACATCCCGCATGTCCATCTTCCCACCGGGGAGGCTCGGGGACTTCACGCCGGGGGTGTACCCAGTGGCCTCATAGAGGCGGCGCATCTCGTCCAGCACGGGGTCCACCTGGTAGTTGGACACCGAGGAGAGGGTCACCGGGAGGAGGTTCTCAGCGATGGACTCCTGTGGCTTGTGGACGCCTTCACCCAGGAGGTTCCTCACGGGGTCCAGGGTGGCGGAGTAGCCGGGGATGGCGTCCTTGATGTAGTCCCACGTGTTGCGCTTGACACGCATCTCACCGTCAAGGGCCACACGCACGGGACCCAGGAAGGCGGGCACGAAGCCTCTCCCGATGGAGCCAACACGGCGTAGGATGGAGGCCTGGTCTCTGGGGTCACCCCCGAAGTTGAGCACATCGGCAATGCCCTGTACGGCGGCCTTGTCCTTGAAATACTGAGCGAGCGCACCCACGGCGGCCAGGGTGGTGTCCTGGTCCATGTCCCGATGCACTGAGTCATCGAAGTAGCCCGCAGCGATGGCGAACAGGGGGCCAATGGGGTCCATCTTATCGTAGGCCACCCACTGGTCACCCACGCGGATGGAGTACGGTTGGTGCGTGGCCAGCCACAGGGCGCGGTCCTTGGGGTCCTGGGGGCCAGCCCCGGTCATCTGCCCATTGCGGGCCATCATGGAGGCGGACGCTAGGAACCCCGCTCCCAGAAGAACCCGACCGTGAGCCTCTGCTTGCCGATAGGCCCCGAATGTACCGCCAAGCTCCTGCCGTGTTTCCCTGAGTAGGAGGCCCACCCCAGGTAATCTCCGAATAGTTTCCCCGATGCCATTCGCGGGGACTTGGAAGATGGGGAGGAGGAAGCGGAGTTCGGGGACGGCTTTTCGCCAGTTGGTGACGGTGCGTTCAAAGGAGGCCACTCCGGGCTGCATCTCGGGGTCAGGGGCGCGGACCATGGTGGTGCGGTTCGCGGAGTCGAGAGCGCCGATGTCTGTGGCCCTCCCATCGTATTCGTCAATGGACTCCGCCAGGCGTTGCCTCACGAGGTCCCAGGCGTCCGTCCCCTTGAGGCCCTGTTGGGTCGCCTCCAGGAGGGCTTGCGCGCGGACTTCCCCTTTGTAGGCCACCGAGAGGGCCAACTCATTGACGGTCCCATGAGCGCGCCACACGGCACGGGGGAGGACGTTGAGGAGGTTCCCCAGGTGGTAGGGAATGGGGGTCCTGCCATCCGCCTTGGCCGCCTCAATGAGGGGCTGGGGGACGTGCATGGAGATGTCATCTAGGGGACCAGGGCCACCCAGCACGGACTCTGACTGCTTCCAGGTTTGGGCTGCGTACTTAAAGGCGTCCGCGATGTCGCCCATGGACTGGAGATAGGTGAGGGGGGCTTGCTGGGCTGCGGCGAAGTTGGCGGCCCTATCAGCGCTAGACAGAAGAGGATTAATAGCGCCGACCATACCACCTGCACTGCGCTCAAGAGTGCGAAGGCCGCCGACCACAGAAGGTCCGACAACATTGAGAAGAATTGTCTTAGGGCCACTGAGGATCAATCCCGTGAACAGGTTCGCCAGGGAGGTCCGCAGGTAGAGCGAACCGGACGGGTAGGTGCGGAGGCCCTTGAGCAAGGCGGCGCGTCCTGCGGGGTCACCGGAGAGGGCGTCCCACATGTCCATCCATTGCTTGACCTCCTCACGTGAGCGGGGGAGCGGGGGCGTGTCACCGGGCGATACGGGGACCACACTCTCGGGGTCCTTGAGGCCGCGCTTGAGGTTGGCCAGATAGGTGTCCGCATCGGGGAGACTCAGGGTGCGAAGGTTGCGGCCTGCACCGGACTTGACCTCCTCCATGGCGATGGAGAACATTTGAAGGTCATGGATCGCCTGGGCAATCGACGTGACCTCATCATCTGTGGCGGCTGCTAGGTCAATCCCCAGGTAGTCGTCCACCTGTTTGCCGTAGCGTGCCCACATGGTCTGGACCGCCTTGATGGCCACGTGAGCGCCACCCTGTTCGGATGCCAGGCTCTGGGCGAACGCAAGGGCCTCATCGGTGGTCCCACCAATCTGGTCCGCGAGGGCCTTGGCGGAGGACATGAGGGTCTCATCGGTGACGCCCGCTGGGGACGGACCTAGGGTATCGACCACACCTCGTAGCACTGCTGCGGCGTCATAGGGCGTCCCGAGATGGGTCATCTTCCATTGGCCGTTCTGGGAACCCGCACCCATGTTGATGGTGTCTGGGGCAAGTCCAATGGACTCGACTTCGGCTTTGAACTCGGTGAGGTCCTCTCGGGACATGGACCCGACGACACGGGATGATCCATCCTCCGCCTCCTCCTTGAATATCACGGCGTCCGCGAAGTCATCCTCACGGTTGGCAAAGGCGGTGCCGAACCCGGCTTCATCCGCAGCGGCCTTGGTCTCGGGGGCCACCTTGATGCGGCCATCGGGGGCGTGCTCTAGGGTCTCCGGGGTGAGACGCTCTGCGGCACCTGAGACTTCGAGGGCGTGGTTTGCGTCCTCAAGAATGGGGTTCGTGGGCGGTGCCCCCTCTGCGGCTCCAGCGTCCACACGCCGGGTTCCGGTGGGGAGTTCCTCCTGGGGAAGTGGCTCCGGTGACTCTCCTTTGAGGGCGGCCTCGGCTTGGACACGGCGGGCTTCCTCTGTGCGCTTGGCTGCGAACGATCTATCGAGGGCACCCTGGGCGGCTTCCCCTGGGGTCCCTGTGGCTTTGGTGGTGCGGCGGAGGGCTCTGTACCCAGCGGCGGCCCCGCGAATGACAAGCTCCCCCGCACCCTCACCAGCGGCCCCTAGGGCTGCATTGCGGAGGCGTTCCTGGCCACTGTCAGCGTTCACACCCGCAGCACCACCCACGGCGGCTGTAGCCAGGCGGGAAGCAACACCAGTGGCGCGGGCCATGGGGATCACGGAGGCGATGGCCTCGGTGGAGAATTGGTTCACGGCGTCATTGCCGTAGGTCCCCAGCGTCTTACGCATGGAGAGGGTGTCAGCAAGGGAGGCACCATAGGCGCGCTTCCCTGAGAAGGTCTTTTCGGCTTGAGCCTTGGGGACCCCTGCGCGGACCATGCCCGCCTCGATGGAGTCACCAATGAAGATGCCGATGTCGGCGGAAGCATCCACCATGCCTCCCGCGAGTTGGCCCGGAGCGCGGATGATCGAGGCGTTGACGCCCTTCATGGCTTCCGTGGTTTGACCCACTGGGTTGGCCGTGAAGGCTTTCAGCGCGTCCTTAGCCTGGTCCATGAGACCCTTAGGCTTAGGCGGCCCCTTAGCTCCAGCACCCGGAGAGACCGAAGCGCGAGCCGTAGGGGCCGCCACCACCGTAGCTTTCGGGCGAGGCGTCACCGCAGGGGGAGTGCGTTGACGGTCCTGGGCTATGGCGTTCGCTTCCGCGAGGGCTTCATCTAGGGCGGTGCCCATGGTCAGTTTCCTCTTGGGTTAGCGGCGCGGGTTGAAGATGCCCCAGGCGCGGCGCGCTGTCCAGTGCCCATTCGAGATTTTAGGTAGGTAGCCGCGTAGATGTCCACAGCGTTAGCAGCACCAGCGAAGTCCCCCGGCTTTTGGGCCAGGTGGTAGCCCTCAGCGTCTCGCATACCCAAGGTGAGCGCCACGCGGTCCTTGGACTTGAGGGGCTTGCCTACGCGGGCGAGTGCGGTGGCGATTTGGCCCTCAGTGCGGCCACGGGAGTCCTTGAGGTCCTTAGCCTCGCGGGTCGTTAGCTGGCGCTGCTGGGAGGCCGCTGCGCGGTTGTCACTACGGGATGACCTGGCGTCTGACCGGGCTTCGCTCTCGAAGTGGTTGGACCTGGAGGTGGCCGCTGAGATGATCTGTTGGGCCTCATTCACCGTGAGTTCGCCCCTGCGGACTTTCTCATTGGTGCGCCCCACGAGGTCCTCTGAGAAGCCGTTGCGGTTGGCCTCGGTGTAGAGGGTGAGGACTTCGGGGTCTCCCCCCATGAGGGCGTTGGAGAGGGACTGGTTTGCGGAGGCGTCCTCGGAGAGTTTCTTGAGGGACCACTGGATGGCCTGGGGCTTGAACCCTTGGGCCTTCATCTGTTCCACAATCTCCTGCTTGGAGAGCTTGCCGTCAATGAAGTCCGTCCCGTTGGTGTCCCACATGTACTGGTACGCCTGGGACCCCTCGGAGGCGATCTGGTTGGCGCGTTGCTTGGTCTCAGCCATCCCTGCGTTGGCCACAGCCTGGTCCACCCGGTAGCGCCACTGTTCGATCTGTTCGGCGTTCGGGTTACCGTTCTTGTCGGAGGCGTTGTACAGGGCACCCTTGCCACCCCGGTCATCCTTGAGGACATCCAGAATGGAGCTATCTTGGAGGGCATACGCAGCCGCAGCCACAGAGCCCATGAGCACCTCTTGCCATTGCTCCTCGGTGTTGCCCACGGCGAGCCACTGTTGGTGACCCGCTTCGGTGGCCGCGAAGACATCCGCAGCGGAGGCCTTTGGGTTCGTTCGGCGGAGGTCCTGGATGGCGGTGGAGGTGGCCGTGGTCACGTCTGAGACGTTCTTGGCCTGCATCCGTTGGGCGTTATAGGCGACGTTCTGGGCGAGGACCTGGGCGGACAACGGAGCGGCCACGCCTTGGAACCCGGTGAGTTGGTCGGTGCCCTTGAATTGCTCCCCGAGCTTGCCGGTCTCAGCGGCCCACTTGGTGGCGAACGCCTGAGGGTCATCGCGCTCTGCCCACGACTGGGCGTCCGCTACGAGTTGGCTCATGGCGGCCTGGCCACGGACACCCGCAGCGGTCTCCTCGTAGGCCTTCACGTACCACGGGTTCTGGGTCTTCTGGAGGCGGCCACTCTTGACGGCTTCCTTGAAGGCTTCCCCCGAGAGCGCCCCTGCGTCCTGCTTTGCCTGAGCGGCTAGGCTGGCCTGCTTCTGGGTGGCGAAGGCGTTGAGGGCGGGCGTTAGGTTGCCGTTCACCTTCTCCAGGCTCTGGGCAAGCTCTAGGCCGATGTTCGACCGGGGGACCTCGTAGCGAACCCCTGAGGGACTCGCGATGACACCCACGCCGGATTGAGGAGGACGGGCCATTATTTGACAACCTTAGACTTGGCACCCTTACCGGGGAGGGTTCCCCCAAGCTTGGTGTAGGTGGTGGCACCACCGATGACATCACCCGCAAGGGCCAATCCGAGGACCGCCGTTGAGGGGCCTTTGTTGGCTGCGATGGTGGAGGACCGGGTGATGCGTTGTCCGGTGGAGATGTTGGCCGCCTCCAGGCGTTGGTTCTCTGAGTTGAGGTCCGCAATGGACATGCCCCGGCCTGCCTCGAAGTCGGCTGCGTTGGCGATGCGTGCGGTGGTGGACCCTGAGTAACCGAGGTCTGAGGCGGACGCTGAGATGGCACCCCGCTGTTGGGCTGCGGCGATGAGACCCTCTACCGTGTTCTCGGATTGCTGGGCGTCGATCTGGGCGCTGCGTTGCCCTAGTTCGTTCTGCCCCTGGGCGAAGGTGAGGTTGGCCGCTTGGCGAGCGCCACGGGCCTGTTCCTTGGCACCCTGGAAGGCGAGCCCTGTGGTGGCTGCGGAGATGGCGACCGTGGCGGCTGTGAGGGAGACGGGATCACACATGGGCGAGGCGTTCCTGGAGGAGGTGCAACGGGAGGGTCTCGAAGTAGTGATGGGGTACGCCCCTCACGTCAACCTCTGTGGGGTCGATCCAGAAGCACTTCGATAGGCGTAGCCACGCGATGGCCCGCGCATTGGAGCACGCTACGTGATTGTGAAGGAGGGGGCGGTGGAGGGTGCGGGTCGAGTAGAGGACCATATCGTGGACCCACCGTGGCATCTCATGGAGGACCTGAAAGGACTCACGCGGGGTGAGCTTACCCCAGAGGCTCCAGATGGAACCCGCTGTGGTCATCCCGAAGGCACCCACCGGGGTGTCCGTATCGAAGCGCACCACGCACTTGGAGTACACGTCCATGGCCCCGAAGGTGAGCGCCTGGAGTGGATCTAGCCCGGAGACACGGCACTCACCCTTATCCTCCTCCACGATGAGCGGAGCTAGGTGGGTGATGCGTTGCCAGTCCAGGGGGCATGGGTACACGGAGGGGCGCACGCCTTAGGTCATCCTGCGGGCGCGGGCGTTGAAGTCGCCAACCCACTCGTAGCCCACCAGAGCGAACCCCAGGTGGGAGTCATTGATGAAGCGCACGGAGGTCCCCAGATTGTTGCCGTTCACGGGGAGGACCACACGGGTGTTGGCGGGGGCCTTCGGCGGTGGGGCGTCAATGGGGCTGGCCACCTGGTCGAACTGGTAGCCCTCGTAGGCGGTCTCCTTGGGGGAGGTCCACCCCTTGTTGAGGACCATGACCTCAAACCGGATGTAGGAGGCGAGGGCCAGGTCCACGAGGAGACGGCGGATGGTGGTGCGGCCCGCGAGCATGGGCTTCTCGTCACGCCCCAGGTGATACCACGTGGTGGGCACGAACCAGGAGGCGTACTTGTAGCCGAAGTACATGGGGGCGGTGGACCAGTCACCTTGGAGGGTGATCGAGTCGGGACCCTGGGAGAGGACCTCGGGGGCGTAGCCCTCAGCGTAGTCCACCAGGGTGATGTCCTGGACCTGGCGCACGGAGCCCATCGCGGGGGCACGCAGGGTGAACGGGAAGGTGACCACTGTAGTGTCGCTGGAGGAGTCGTAGGACCGGGAGACCTGGGTGTTGGAGACCCTAAAGTCTTGGTGCGTGAGGAGGCTCCCACCGGGGTCTTTGGTCTTGGGGGACAACTCCATGCGGCACCAGTGAAGGGCACCTGAGACAAGCTCGATGATGAGGAAGTGCATGGTGGAGCCCGTGACGTAGTGACCACAGAGGCCGTACCCCGAGGGGAGCGTCCACTGGGACCACGCATTCTGGACCCGCTCAGACTCCGCATGGCGGTAGCCGTGTAGGTACATCTCAGGCTGGCCAGCGGACCCGTACACCGTCATGTAGTCCACGTCATAGGTGGCCGCGCGGGAGATGGTCTTGGGCAGGTAGGTGGGCACGGCGGGGGTCATCGGGTTGGGGACCACGAGGCCGCTAATGCGATCTACCGCAAGCTCGAAGATGTTGGTGTTGTTTGAGGAGATGGCCGCGAAGTAGACCTTGTTGAAGGCCTTCTGGGTGGGCACCTGGGGGTTGAACGATGCGGTGCCTAGGAGGGTCATCTTGGAGGAACCCGCCTTGAGAACGTCCCCGGCTGTGATGATGCCCTGGCCCTTGTCACCCATGACCACCATGCGCTCATCGAAGGCTACGGCCTCCTCGAAGTACACCTTGCGGTCGGCTGGAGGGAGGAACCCGATGGGGTCGCTATCCAGTGGGGCCGCTAGGGTGGTGGTGTAGAACTTGTAGGGGTTGTCTGAGGCGCTCAGATAGGTGGAGTTGCGGGCCACCAGAGCGAGCCGCCCACGGAGCCACGAGAGGTCCCGGATGTAGTCACCCACGAAGTCTGGGTCAGGGGAGAGGACTTCGGTGCCCGTGGTCCTACCCGTCCAGGGCATGACCTCCACTTTCCACTCATTGGTCGTATCGTTGCGGGTGATCGCTACGGGCATCGTCAGGGGGTCTAACCCTAGTGGCGTGCTGGGGGCGATGGTCTCCTCCCACACACCCTCTGTGGTGCTCGTGGCGCGGAACCTCACGTAATAGTCTGAGTTGCCCCCTGCGGACTCCTGGGCGACACGGATCACGAAGCCATCCACCGCAATGCGCGGGAGGTCGGAGAACCGTTGAACGGAGTCTTTGAGGGAGACCACACCGGCCCCACCTTGGTCATCCTCCACATAGACGTTGAAGGGTGTCGTAGGGTGGGAGATGTAGATTATGGACCCCAGGTGGATCACGAAGAACCCCTGGGAGGCGAGCGTGTTGAGAGGGGTCCCTGAGACCGTGGCTGAGGAACCGGGAGGGATGGCCCCTGAGGTGAGACCCTCTGCAATCCTGTCAGTGCCCACGCCACCGGCATCGGCTGCGGAACCACCAGCGGCGGGCCTATAGCCTGCGCTTACAGTGGTGCCACCTGTAGGGACTACGGTGACTTGGGTGTTGCGGGCGTAGGCCCCGGTGCGCGCCCAGATGATGGCCTCATGGGGACGGCCTGCGGAGACAGTCGCCACCTTAGCCACCTTCACGGTGCGGTTCACTATGAAGGTCACGTCCTCGATGGAGAACACCCGGAGGTCCTTTTGGGGGCTCGGGTTGTTGGCGTCCAGGTAGGCTTGCGCCTGGGAGGAGATGGAGGTGAAGGCGATGGGGGCCTGTGACGCTGAGTTGAACAGGCGGGGGACTACAGTGCCGCCCTCATTGTTCATCACCAGCGTGGCGTCCTGGAGGGGGTCGCCTCGGGGTATCTCACCGAAGTAGGCGTCCGGGGTGCCCAAGGCGGCCATCACCTGGGTGAGGTACTCTAGGGGCGGACGCTTCGTGATCGCGTTGGGGATGGAGGGGAGGCAGTTGACCATCTCCTCACAGGCACCCTCTAGGCGATCCTGGGGGGCCACCTGGGAGACACCTTGGTAGGCCCCTGCGATGTAGCGGGAGACCTCAGACAAGGGACACCTGGCGGGTCACACGCACGGGGAGGCACGTGAAGGGGCAGGGCTGGCCACTGGCGAGGAGACGCTCGCGGTCCACCGTGGGGGCTTGCCGGGAGTAGACGCCGGGGAGCCACACGTGGGCGTCCTGGATGTTGGCGCTAGTGGGGCCGCCTGGGACCGTGGTGCTCGTGAAGTAGTTGCCGGTGGCGGCCTCAACGCAGACGTAGGGTTCCATGTTAGCGGCCATTCCTATTGCGGCGCATCCCACGATCACCCTGGAGGGCGGAGGACACTGAGGGGTTCCCGTGGATGGAGTTGTAGTTCCCCACCACATCCTCATGTTGCTCCAGGTTGACGAGAGCCATCTTGAGGTCCTGGGCGTTGACGTTGAGGAGGATGGGCCTCTCCTGCATCCGCGCGTGGAAGCTCTGGGTGGCTACCAGGGTGGCGTACATGCGGGCCGCCTGGGGGAGTTCATCCCACGAGAGGCGCACTACAAGGTCCACCACAGGGGCGCGGTCGAAGAGGAGCGAATGTTGGTCGAGGTCGTAGAGGAAGCTGCCTCGCTGGACCACTCTGGCGGGGAGACCCCCTGAGTTCCAGTAGGCGGCGGCGACCCTGAGGGTTTGCTCGGGGAGGGGGACCTTGGCGTCTGTGTCCAGGGCCAGGCTCCAGTTGTCCTCGGTGTTCCAGGACCACCCGCGCACTTGCACTTGGAGGTCCGCCATGTCTAGGCAGATGAGGGCGATGTCCACATCCGATGAAGCACCTTGCTCGACGTTCGTCACAGGGGCTTCCCCTAGTGTCGTCACGATGATGTTGGCTGCTTGGTCTATCGTGGTCAGGGAGGATGGTGAGAGTATGAAGTCGGCCACATGAGCCTCCCTTGAGATGAACCTCTAGGAGTCCCTTAGATGGGGTGAACCACCTAGGGGTCTCCTAGAAGTAAGTTTTGGTGTTACTTAATGAGCTTTCGCCCAGTAAGCCTTAGTTGGCAGGCGCACCCGAACGGAGTTCTTCCGCAGCTTCGGGACGCAGGGTGCCGTGGCCGCAGAGGTACTTACCCAGGGTCAGCCACCCTTGCCGGCGCATGTCGTATTCGGACTCCGTGGTCACGTCTTGGAGAGCCACCGTGCCCGCAGCCGACTTGTGCCAGACGAGGCCTTGGGTGACGCTGTAGTCGTGACGACGCGAGGCAGGACGCGACAGGTCCGCACCATCGGCGGTGCGCGCCAGGTTGTTCGTCTTGTCCACGCGCACGCCGTAAATTTCCTTGGTGGTGCCTTGAGCGACGCCGCCGAGGTCACCGCGTTCACCGTTGTAGCGGGTGTCCGTGGCGTAGTTCGACTTGGTGAGGAGCGCGTATTGGACCGGACGGAGGGCCGAATAGCGATCCGACATGGGAACGTCACGTTCGTCCATGAGCACGTGAGCATCATAGATGCCGCCGCCGATCACGAGGCCGTCCGTGGCGTACTGGGCATTGGCCGCCAGGCGCGTGATGGTGTCACCCGCAAAGACGCCGTTGACCAGGGGAGTTGTCAGGCGGGCAGCGTTGGCGATCACGCGGGAAACGTCACCGTCATACTGCTTGAGGAGCGCCTGGGCGATGTCCGTGGCGTAGATCGAACGAACGTCGAAGTGGGCCATAGCCTCGTCAATGTTCGAGATGAACACCGGAGCCAACAGGAGGCCTTCGATGGAGATGGTGGTCTCCGCGCCGTTGATCTTCTGGCCCAGAATTTCATCGCCGGGCGTATGGGTGTAGGCCGTGGTGATGCCCGTGGCCGGGAACTGGGCAGACTTGCCGCTCGGGATGGTCCGCATGACCTGCTTGCCCCGGAAGTAGGCTTCCCGGTTGAAGGTGGTCAGGATTTCGCCCGAGAAGACTTTCAGGAACGTAGCAAGGGTGTCACCCGCTCCGTTAACCTGACCGATCCGGGATGGAATTGCGTTGGACACGTTAAGTGCTCTCCATGGTTTTCCGCAGTCGGAGTGATCGCGGGAGGGTGGGCGCTAGGGGTGGGGAGGTGAGCGCCCTAGATGGCCTCCCCAAGGGGTGAACTAGAAGTTGGACTTGGCGAGCCGCGCTTGGACTTGCTGGCGGTATGCCTCATCCGTCTGGTATTGTGGCTTGGCCATGTCCGCCTGCATCTGGGCAGAGTTCTCGTAGGGTTGAACCCCCGAGGCGGCTGGCGTGGTGGTCAGTTCCGTGGTCACGTCGCGGGGGCCATTGCCGTTGCCCGCAGCGAGGAACCGCGACTGGAACTCCTTGAGGAGGAACTGGGCGGTGACCTCATTGGCCTTACCCCCATCCAGCCCCAGGGCCTCATTGTAGGCGGTGCGCTCCTGGAGGGTGAGGTTCTCCAGGGACCACGCGGCGAGGTCCTCGTAGGAGACCCCATCCGCGAGCACACTGGTGACCGAGGTGGCGAAGGCGTTGTCCTCAGCGGAAGCCCCATCGGTGGCCTGGGCACGGAGCGCCTTTTGGCCGTCCACGAAGGTCTGCGCCATGTCCAACGGGATGTTGAACTCGGTGGCGACCTTGGCGAGGGTCTCGGGGGAAACGTCCCCGGTGCGCTCAAACTCGATGGCGGCGCTCTCATAGCGAGGGTCCGCGTAGAACCCACCAGCTTCCGCGAGGGACGCACGGATGTCATCGTCGCTGCGTTCGCCCTCCGCGAGGGGTTCCTTGTCCTGGCCCCCACTGAGGGTGTCTTCCCCACCTTGGCCGCCCGTGAGCGTGTCCTCACCCTGACCGCCGCTGAGGGTGTCCTGGGTGCCTGCCTCGGTGGAGCCCGCGAGGGTGTCCTCAACGGTGGCCGTGTTGGTGTCCTGGCCCTGCGGCGCATCCAGGGGGAGACTGAGGGAGGCGACACCCGCGCCTGAGCCGGGGACGATAGTAGGGGCGGACCCCCCAGTGGACTCGATGGACATGGTGGTCTCTCCTTAAAGGGCCTGCTGTGGTGCGGGTGCCTCTTGGGCAAGTTCCGCAGCCTGTTCCTGTTGTAGCATCGCCCCGCCTTGTTTGACAACCTCGGGGACAACGCTTGCGACTGTCTGTTGCTGGACGGCTTGTTGGCGGTTCTCGTCCACCTCCTCCTGCGTCCTGACCAGGCCCTCGGGGTCAATCGCTTTGTTGGCGAAGGAGCGGGACAGGTAGTTGGACACGATGAGGTACTCGTTAACGGAGTCCCCAAAGATGTTCTTGGCGGCACCGATGGCCTCATCCAAGGTCTGCGACTTGAGGGCACGCCCCAGGCCAGCATCCCCGGTGAGGATGGTCACCTTGACGGCCCCCTTGGGGAGCTTGGTGAGGCGCTTCTGCTTGGTTAGCGACGCCATCTTGAGCCGAGCGTAGGGGGCCTGGAAGGCAATGACCAGGTTGGAGTACACGCCCCCGAAGGTCGCCTCCAGGTCTTGCCGTATGGTGATGATCTCTTCCCGTGTGACCCGCTCACCGGCCCGCTGCACCGAGGAGTACAGGAGGAATATCTTGGCGAGCCTGGTCTCCACCGCTTGAGCGATGTCCCTGGCCACCGACATGTCCCCACCCTTGTCCGCCCGCACCGCGTGGACATCATCGGCTTCCCCCGTTAGGGAGCCACCATTGGCGGTCTCGTCAAAGCGTTTCTTGTTGGTGGACCCACCTGGGCGGATGAGCCACTTGAGGAGCGCACCAGCGGCGGCACCCTCCGTCATAATCTGCCAGAAGCCATCGAGGGTCTGGAGGTCCGCCTCGTAGTCCTCACAGTAGGAGCGCCCGTAGTGTTCCCCTTCGAGGGCCACCATGCGGATGAACATGTAGGGCAGAGCGTCCGCATCATACGTCCACTCGGTGCCTGGGATCAGAGAGCCGCACATCTCCTGGCCCACCTTCCATTGCCCGTTCTTGAGCACACCTCGGGTGTACACATTGATGGGCTTCTGGTTGGCCTTGGGCTGCTTGTTGGCGTTGTCCTCGTAGGACACCTCATAGCCGTTCTGGATGGCGAACGCCTGGAGGTCCTCGCTCATGGTCTCGAAGGTGAGGCCGTCCTCCACCACGAACTCCAGGAGGTCACCCCGCTTGTTGCGCCAGGTCACGTACTGACCCAGGGGGATGCTCTGGAGGATGGAGTCCTTGTCAATCTTGAGGCCGTGGTTCCCGCCTACCACCAGGTGGCGCACCGCATCGAACAGACGCCAGCGGTCCCCGTCCTCCTCAATGCAGTCGATGAACTCCTGTTCGACCCCGGAGAGGCCCTTGTCAATCTCAGCCTTGATGGTGCCCCGCTCGGTGGCGTCCAACTCCTGGAGACCTTCGAGGGCTTCCTTGGTGGGCTTGAGGTTCACGAAGGCCGTACCTGGGGGGTACAGGGCCAGGACCACCTTGGCGGAGACGTTATTGATGCAGTACGCACCAATGGACTGCCACGGGAGGGTCACACTGGAGGAGCCGTCCTCGCCGGTATCCCGGAAGAGGGACCCCACGGTGAGCTTGGACTGGCGGATGGCGCGGCCCATGAAGGGCTCACGCTCGATGACGCCCGCAGAGTAGCGCCTGGCGTAGGGTCCGGTGCCGCTTCCTGCCTGGGTGCTCATGCGAGGGGGAGCCTTAGGTCACTGTTGGGGACGCGGCGATAGGCACCACGCAGGGTGTCTCCCATGCCGCCCCCTGTGGTGTCAACCCCTGGCGTCACCGTACTGGCGGGCGCTGGGGACGGACTCTGGGTGGGCGCACTGGTGGACGCGCTGGAGGTCTGCGTCGAGGGGCTCACGGCTGTGGACCTAGCAGCGGTGCCACCCCCGAAGCGCAACTGTAGGCGACCCAGGGCGGCGGCCCCACGTGAGGCACCCATGCCACCCAACTGGAGGGAGGACGCGGATTGCTGCGACGCCACGGGGGCCGCTGCGGGGGTCTCGATGTTCTGCTTAGGGACGCACATTAGATGAGGCCTCGGATGTGGGCGATGACCTCTTGCTGGCCAACAATGCGCCCTGCGTCCCCCAGGCTGCGAATGGCGTCATCCACAGTGGAGGCCATAGGTGGGACACTCGCGGTGAAGACTCGCTCCAGATACTCCACCTGGGCGGGGGAGAACGCGGGGATGTCATCGGAGTCCCGCTTGATGAGGCCCTTGGTGGGTTCATCGGGAGCCCTCATCCGGGCAAAGTGGTCAGTCCGTTCGGCTGGCACTGGGGAGACTCCTTGTGAGGTCACGAATGAGCTGGGCGGTCTTGGACGCCGGGGGGCGATCATCTATAAGGGTGCCGTGGGCCTCAGCGTCCAGTAGGATCGCTAGGTTGGCCATAGCGTGCCCCAGGTGGTGGACCTTCGATGCGGGGTCAGTACCTTCGCCATCCAGCCACTGCGTCATGTGACGTAGGGTGGCATCATAGTAGGTGGAGACTGACACCGGGTCATCTCTCCAATTGGCCCTACCGTACTTCGCAGAGCCGTCCCTGAGGGCCTCCGCACAGTGGACGAGGGCGGCACCCGGAACGAGGCCCAGTGAGGGCTTGGCCTGACCGTAGACCGTTTTGGGGTTAGTATCCTTGGCAGGGAGCGCGGTGATGCGGTCCTCGTATAGGGAGTGCTCACTCACCTCCGTACCATGTACCTTACTCAGGTCCACAAATCCCGCCGCCAGCATGTCTGCCCTAGCGAGCGCACTCGGGTCCACGAAGTCAGCCACCTTGGTGTCGCCGTTTTCGTTGCGCCCGAAGAGGGGGCGGTCGGAGACTACCTCGTAGTTGGCAAAGTCGCGGGAGGTCCCATCGGGGTCCCACGTGAACCGGAAGTAGGTGGCTCCCACTACCGGCCCCAAGCGGGTCACGTAGGCGACAACACCCTCTACAGCGCCAAGCCCCTCAATCTTACCACGAACGTAGTCTCCGACCTTAACCATTTAAGCGGCCTCCCCCTGTTGCTCAACAATCGCCGGGTCCATCACGGGAGGGTTCCACAGAACAACCTCCTTGGTCTCGGCATTCCAATCCTCGAACCTGAGGATGCGGGCCACTCGCGCCTGTGTCAAGGCGTATTCTTCCGAGAAGCCACGCGAGGTGAACTCCAGGAGGATGCGCTCCCAGCGTTGCGCGGGGTTGAGGCCTTGGTCACGGCACTCTTCCAGGATCGCCTTGGCTTTCACCGGGCCAACCTTGGGGCAACCCGTGTAGCAATCCGTGGTGTCACCCACCAGGGTTTGATACAGGTGGTACTCCTCCGCTTCGGCCACGCTAATGGCTTCCACCTGGGAGTCCTGGCGGCACGCGTAGAGGAGACCGGGGATGGTCCTCAGGTCCTTGTCGGGAGAACAGATGACCGTCTCCTGGCCAGGCCGCGTGAGGGCACCCGCAGAGATGCCGCACACATCGTCCGCCTCCAGGGTGTCCACCAGCATGACCGGCCACGGCTTGCGCTCCTGGAGCATGTCCCGCAGCGTGGTCAGCATGGGGGGCCTGCGGGTGGCGTGGCGGTTGGACTTGTAGGTGGGGAGGATGCCGTAGCGGAAGTTCTCCCTAGCGGAGATGCAGATGAACGCAGCATCCGAACGGGTGGCGAAGATGACCTCCTCAAACCGCTCGATGATGTGCGCGTAGCACTCCTCCGGGGTCTTCCGCTCAAGCCACAGGTCGCCGCCGTTGTCGTCCTGCCCCTTAGCTCTCCACTCAGCGGAGGCCGCCGTAGCGTAGATGATCGTGTCGGCGTCGATCAGGGCAATGCGCTTAACCGTGTTGGACAAAGCTTTCGACATAGTTGGCAACCTCCTCTTCCGCAATTCGTTCCGCGTTATCGTAAAGCCACTGGAGCCCCGTGGGGGTGATCTTCCAGAGGCGACCGTAGATGCCCCTTCCAGGCACCACCTGCGTGGTGAGAAACCCCCGTGAGGAGCCCTCTGCAATCTCATCGGCGTAGACACGCGTGAGGTCGGATTTGGTGGTTTGTGCGTAGGTCCACACCCGCTGGAGAAGACACAAGAGGTTGTACTCTCGGGCCTGCTCGGTGGGTGGTCTTTCGTCAACGATGGTCTTCATGGCTCCCCTTTCACATGGAGCCAGCTAGGGGCCGCGTCCTGAGGGCGGCACTACAGGTGGGTTGTGACTAGTGGGTGTCCTTCCAGGACGCTCCCACCTTCACGTCCGACTTAAGCGGACAATTGACGCCTAAGCGCCTACCAGCCTCTGCAACGCAAAGCAGGGCCAATCTCTGGTAGTCCTCAAGGGCGTGCTCGCGCACATCGGCTTGGAACTCATCGTGTACGTTCGCGGTGAACTCGTAGTCCGCCGCATCGGGCCAGGCACGGCCACAGTCGTCAACCCCTGGGGTGTAACCGGCATCCTGCATCCAGCGGTCAAAGATGATGAGGGCTTCGGACATGACGATCTTCTCCCCCATCTGGAGCAAAGTGGATAGCGCCGTGTGGGCCTTGGCGCAAGGGGCTTTCCGCCCATCGAGACCCACAATGTTGCCCCGAGCTTCCACCCGAGTCTTGAGGTCAGCCTTGAGCATATCCAGGGCTCCGAACCGTTCGGCCAAGCGTTCCTTGACCAGGCGGCCTAGGCGCTTCTGTTCGGCCTCACTCGCGTGGGGTGCGATGATGGAGCCCAGCTTGCGGTCCCCTCCGCCGAACACCAGGGCGTAATTCAGGGTCTTCCCCTTAGCGCGGCCCTCATCGCCCTCACCCATAAGGTCAGTCCCTACGGTGTCGCGCATGTAGGCGTGGGGGTCCGCCTCGGAGACAACCTTGGCGAAGATGCCCCCATCGTACTTGGCGAGGTGGTGGGCCAGCAACCGAAGCTGCATCCCCGAACCGTCCGCGCCCGCGAGGCCGAACCCTTTGCGGGTGATGAAGAGTTCCCGGCAACGGTGGCCCCAGGTGGGATCACGCGTGGGGATTTGCCCCATGTTCGGGAGGAAGTGGGAGCACCGGAATGTGTAGGTGCCAATGGTGATGACCTGGCCGTGCATCCGCCATTCGGTGCCCTCCTCCTGGACCAGCTTGAGCCACGCATTCTTGCCCGCAGACACGAAGCCGCCCACCTTGACCGCCGCGAAGTAGTCCGCCAGGAGCGGTGCCTCGGGGTAGTTCAAGGCGCGCAACACCTCGTCATCCACCTGGGGCTTGCCCGTCTTGGTGAACCTGGTGGGCTTCCACCCGTAGCGTTGCTCCAGGATTTTGGACACGTGGTCGCGAGAGCCGGGGGAGAACTCCACCCGCTTGATGGGCGTGTAGACGGCCCCCTCCTCGTAGGTACACAGGGGCGGCCCCACGTAGTCCTTAGGGAGTCGCTTGCCGGTGGACCCGTAGCGGGCCATGGTGACATCTGGGTGTCCAGGCACCTTGACGCGCCTCGTGGTCTTCACGCGCGTAGGGGAGCCACCCTCCCACCACTCGCCAAAGGTCTCCACGAGTTCCACCTCCAGCTTCGCCTTGACGGTCTCCACATCCGAGGAGAGCTTGAGGAGCTTGGCGTAGTCCACCGTGAACCCCCAAGAGACCTGGCGATTGATGATGGCCGCGAAGTCGTGCTCCCTGCGGAGGGCGTCCATGGAGGGCTTCTGGGCCATGAGCCACGTCCAGATAACCTTCAAGCTCACGATGTCTTGGAGCATGTAGGTCTGCATATCCCAGGACCAGGTTTGCCAGTCGCCTGGATCGAACCCCTTGTTTTTCTTCTCCCCCAGGCGGTAGCCCCAGGCCTCTACAGAGTGGCGACTCTTGAGCATCCCAGGCACCTTGTGGGTGTTGGGTCCCTGCTTGTAGATGTCCGGGTAGAGGGTGCGGGACATGATGAGGGTGTCAATCTGGTTACCCCGAGGCTTCCACCAGGGGAACAACTTGCGGGTCACGCGCTCATCGTAGGACTGCCCGTTGTGGGCCACCCTGAGGTCCGCTCCCTCAAGGGCACGGAGACCCTCCTGGATCGTACAGTGGTAGACATCCTTGAGGACTTGCCCACTGGGGAGCGTCACGTCAAGGGTCATCCCCCCTGAGACGGCTTGGAACTCAGGGGCGTCCGAACAGGACCACCACTTCCCACCTAGCTCCATCCCGAAGCAGTGCATCTTGGTGGCCACCGTCTTGCCCTCTTGGGGCTCCAACAGGCCGTTCGTCTCGGTATCCCACAGGGCGACTTCCATCACACGTCACCGATGAAGTTCGCTGCGGGAACGTCCAGGAGGCCAGACAGGGAGTCGTAGACCACGATGTCCGTCTTGCCGGTGGAGTTGCCCGTGTAGCGATCCTTCACCACCCGGATGGTAGCCGTGGCGCGCTCCTGTTCGGTCTCCGCCTGTTGGTCCCGCTCAAGGCCGAACACGAAGGAGGAGAACATACCGATGGCGTTGGAGCCCCGGAACTGGTTGAGCGCCACGTGACCGCCTTCCTCATGGGACGGCCCATTGGAGGGACGCGTGAGGTGGCTCACCAGGTAGACCTTAATGTCCAACTCATTGGCGAGGGAGGCGGCTTCCAGCACCAGCTTGTCCAGGCTCTTGCGCTCGTCGGGATCGCCCGCAGTGTAGGCGCTAATGGGGTCGTACAGGAAGTGCTTGATGCCCTCAGCGTGCGCCAGATAGCGGGTGCGCTCCATAGCGGCCTCCCAGTCGGCGGCCCCAAAGGAGTCATTGATGAACAGCTTCCCGCCGCTCTCCCACATGGGGCCGTCCATGCGGTCCATGGTGTCGCGCAACTCCTCGGGGGTCCACGGGAGGGCCATGGTCTCAGGGGGGATGTGGAACCGCTTCCCGGCGATCTTACCGGCCACCTGTTTCTTGATCCCCACAGGGCCGCCCTCGTAGCCAAAGATGGCCCACCCCTCAGGGGCATATGGGTTGCCCGCCTTGTCCTGGCCCTTGAGGTCGCACGCCACGACTTCCGCGAGGAGGTCCGACTTGCCCATCCCGGTGCCCGACCCGAAGGTGTACACCTCGCGGTCACGCCTTCCGTAGGTCCACTGGGTCATGTACTCCCAGGGCCACGGGATGCCGACCACCACGGGGTCCAAGCAGCGGGCCGTCAGGGTGCGCGCATCCAGGATGCCATCCGGGCGGTAGGCCTCAGCGGTGTGGACCGCCAGCGTGAGCGCCTCCCCCTTGCCCGACATGAGCATCTCTGAGGGGTCCTTGAGGGGGAGCTTGGCGATGAAGGCCTTCCCCGGAGGGAGCAACTTGGCGATGGCCACCGCAGCGTCACGCCCCGGTTGGTCCATGTCCATCACGATGATGACCTTCTGGAATGTGTTAATCCACTCCAGGTTCGCAGCCACAGCCTTGGCCGCCTCGCCAGCCCCGTTAGGGACGGACACCACGGGCCGCTTGAGGGCATACATCTGGGCGAGAGACATGGCGTCAATCTCACCCTCACAGATGGCGAGCCACTGGCCCCCACCGGCAAACAGATGGCGTCCCCAGAGGTTGCCCTTTGCGGAGCCCACGCCCCAGGTGATGTCCTTGGAGGTCCCGTCCTCCCCAGTGTTCCGCACCTTGACGCCCACGGGGGTCCCATGAGGATCACGGTAGACGGCGTGGTGTTCACCCTCACCGTGGCGGTTCTCGAAGAGGCGGTAGTCGTAGAACTTAGCGGTGGCCGCTGTGATGGCACGGGACTTGATCGTCCTTGGGGTGCCTTGCTCGATGAACTCTAGTATTTCCACGGTGCCCTTCTGGGGGGCCGCTTGGTGGTGCCCTTGGGGGGCGGAGCCCTCATCGTCCCGGAAGACGTGAGAGCACTTGAAACAGTACAGATGGCCGTCTGAGTAGAGGGCCGCCGCATCACTCGACCCGCATAGCTTACACGGGTGGTGCTTGGAGACAAGCTCCGACTCTGCCCCCTGAGACATTACGCCTCGTTTACAGGGGGAGCCTTCACAGTGGTGCCCTTAGCGGGCTTCGGGGTGGGGATCGCCAGCGTGACGCACTTGCAATCCGTCTGGGGGCACGAGTGGGCCAGGTCCGTGGGGAAGCGGTGGGCGATGTCCCTCACGTTGACGGCCCTCACGATGTCGCACGGAGGGCAGCGCACCAGGATGTCCCCCTTGGTGGCGTCCATCTCGATAGCCCCCGCGAGGCCAGGGCACGTGACCGGAGACCCGCAGGTCCCGATGTCGTCACCCACTCGGGGGCAGGCAGAGCATTTAAGCATGGTGTGGTTCCTTTAGCGGCGGCGGTCTAGGCGGTCAGCCATGGTCTTCAAGTGGGCTTGAAGCTTGAGGCGGTTGCGTTCTTCCTCGGTGTAGCAGAACCGCTCCACCAGGGACCCGAAGGCCCACAGGACGAACACCAGGAGGGCGACACCCCAGAGCGGCGACCACACGGCCCACCAGGACCAGGTAATGTGGCCGGTCAGCTTGAGCACCATGAAGATGGTCGAGAAGGCGAGTCCAAGTATGTAGCCCACGGGGTGCCCCTTAGGTGGTCGCGGAAGTGATAGCCCTATCGAGGGCCTTGGCGGAAGGTCTCCCGTAGCCACCCTTACCCCCAGCGCGAACCGCGAGGTAGATGGCGTTGCGGGCCAGGTACGGCACGCCCACATCCCGGAGGGCATCCCTCAGGAGGCGGTCCACTTGCTCCCGCGTGAGGAGCGCGTAGGTGTAGCCGTAGTCGTGGATGACGTACCCCTTAGCGCCGCGCCCACTGGGGGACTCGATGCGCCAGAAGATACGGGGGATGGAGCCCAAGTCCGTAACGTACCCCTGCTTGGCCGTAATGGGACCGTAAGGGAGGTCCTGCATGAGGAGCCACTGGGTGCGGTCCTCGCGGAGGATGGCCCTACCTTCTGGGTCCTCGTACAGGCGCAACTCAAGGGGGGCGGTGAACTTAGCCATGGGCTCCTCTAAGAAACTGGTCGGGGCTTCCACCCGATGCGGAAGGGCCAGGCGAGCGATCCCGGCCTTGAACCTCTGGCGGTGCCGGGGGCCACCCGACTCGTTAGCGTCCGCCAAGCGATCCTGTTAGAAGTTGGGGACGCCGAAGCCATCGAAGGCAGGGAACGCTTGGGCCGCCTTGGAGGGTTCCAGGACCATGCCCTTTTGGCCCTCCTCGCAGATGCGGTACAGGGTGCGTTGCTGGGCGGCGCTCAGGGAGTCATCACCCTTGATGGCATCCACCATCTGGGAGCACGTATAGGTTGGCTGGAACCGCACCTCCAGGGGTGGCAGCTTGGAGACCACATCGCGGGTCAATGCGTTGCCGCTCTGGGTGAGGCACCCACTGAGGGCCACACAGGCGGAGGACACGATGAGGGCGCGCATAAGGTGGCTGGTCATTTGGAGGCGGCTTTCCTGGAGGGCGCACGGTAGAAGTCGTGTTGGCCGATGGACTTGATGAACGCCCCTTTGTTCGCCCACGAGGGGAGCGAGGTGAGGACGCGTGGGTTGAGGTAGTGGAGGGCCTCACTAAGGCGGTCAGTGTACTTGCCAAGGTTCATGGCACCCTGGAGGGACAAGGCATCACGTGCGGCCTGGAGCGCAGTGTTATACGCCTTAGTGCCCAGGGCCTTGGCGAACTTCTGCCTGGCGCGCACATCGGCACCGGCCACTGAGTTCGCCACCTTGACGTACTTCCACTTGCCGCCTGCTTGGAGGATGGAGTCGAAGTAGAAGCCGCTGAATTGGTTAGGTGAGAGGACTGTCCCCCGGATCGTGCCATCGGAGGCGTACCTCTTAGCAGTCCGGTTGAGGACCACTCGGGCCACGGCGACTTGCCCCTCGAATGGTTCCCCGCGTGCCTCATCGTAAACGCACAGGGCGAGATACGTGAGTTCTGACAGGGGCTCGGGCTTTGTGGCAATGGGGGTGGTCATCGGTGGAACAGTCCTCCTACTTAAAGGTAAGAGCCCCAGGGTGGGGTCCCCTGAGGCTCTACTATGCATCCCCGCAGCGTCCCACCTAGGCCGTAGCCACTGGTGAGCGTAGCGCAATGGTCCAGTTCGACGGGAGGGCCTGTATGGACCATCCACTAAGGACCCCAGCCGCGAGGGTAGGGGGTTGCCGGCGTTGGGCGATTACTTGGCGTCTGGAACGAACACCAGGAGGCCAGCCGGTTGACCTTCGGCCTTGGCGGCGCGAACCATGTCAACGCCCAGGGTGATGAACGAGGAGACCGCCGAAAGGACGGTGCCGCCCAGGGCAGGATGCTTCAAGGTGTCGTCCCAGACAGGTCCGTCCACGATGATGTTGGTCTGGTTGTCGTTCGGGGTGTAGATGTAGACCACCGGCTGGTCTTCGCCGACCGACACCATCTTGCGGACTTCCGAGGTCTCCAGGAGAACGGTGTCCTTGAAGTAGCGGAACTGCGAGAGGAGCGACTCGACGGCGGACTCAGTGGACATAATCACCTTGGTGACCGTATGGCCATCGTCGCGGTCGTCGCGGACCAGATGGTCGATGGTGATGGTGAAGGAGCCGAACTCCTCCTTAGGCTCGGGACCCGCCGCGAGGACGGACTCAGCGGAGCCGCCCAGTGGGCCTTTGATGGTGCTGTCTTCTGCGGTCTTCATGGCGGGTGTCTCTCCTAGGCCAAGTTGGATGTTTCCAATAACCGGACCATAGGAGGGACCCACTCACTCCGTCAACACTTATTTCGGGCGAACCTCACATTTGTATGAGGGGAGGAACGCCTTGAAGTCTTTGGCCCACTCTTTGGCGGGCTTCTCTTTGGCCATCTCTTGGCGCTCGGCCCAGGTGATGAGAGCCCCCGCAAGCATTGCTGCATAGTCCACAGCACTAACGGGTCCACGGGCCACCTTAGGGTTTCCCCTAGGCGTCCTCCGTGAGCATGTCCTTAATCACGTCCACCAGCACGTTACGCCGGTAGATGTACTCCTTTGCGGCGCGGGACACGGTGGACTCCACCAGGACCGCACGCAAGGCCAGGTCATCGAGGCCTTTCGCTAGGAGGCCATCGGCGCATTCGTTCTTGAATTGAGCTTCCGTCATAGGGAGAACCCGAGTCCTTTCAGGGCTGCGATTGACTTGAGGTTAGGCCTCTCGGTGAGCCACTCGGTCGGGATGACCTTGTGGCCCCACTTGAAACCGTTCTTCTCCGCCCACATTGCGTAGGTGGTGCCGCTCACCTTGGATAGGCGGGCATTGGCGTTGGAGAATACGAAGCGGATGTCCAGGTCGGGGTGTTGACCCTTGACCATGATGTGCTTCTGGCGGTCCCCCGTTTGGAACAACCCTTTGGTCTCGATGATGACACCGTTGGGGAGGGTCAGGTCGGGGGTGTAGTTGCGTTTCTTCGAGGGCTCCGTAAAGGGCACCTTGTAGACCTCGAAGTGGATGGGGAGCCCAGCGGCTGCGATCTGGGCGGCGGCCTTCTCCTCAAGCCCCGAGCGGTATGCTCTAGGGTCCGTGGAGAACTTCCGTGTGTTGGCGGTAGCCCTAAAGGAAGGGCGAACGGGACGCCTTACGGGAGCGATTAGCCCACGTTAGCCATGAAGCTGGCCAAGGCCCCGACCCCGAGAAACAGGGCGCACAGCACGAAGCACAGGAGGGTGGACGTGAGGTCATCCCCGGTGGCGGGACGCTTGGGGAGTAGATCCTTTTCGGTTTCAGTCAAGGCCGCACTCCTTAAGGACTTCATTGATGGCAGCGAGCATGGCCGCCTCCGTGCGTCGATAGCAGGAAGGGCAGTCGCAGCGGACGAACGGGCGTTCCACATAGGAGGGGAACAACTCCCCCTGGGGGTCCCTACCCTGCACGCAGGACCAGGAACACAATGAGGGCTTCCGCAGCGTAGAACACGGCGGCCCCCGCGAGGACGATCATGGAGGTGAGTTTCAGTGTCTGGACCTTCCTGAGGAATGAGGCGAGAGACCGCAAGGCCTCCACGGTGAGGGTGCCCCAGTAGATGAGGCCGATGATGGAGCACATGAAGATTGCCTCAGCGGTGCTCCACTGGCGGGGTGGCTGGTAGTTCTCCAAGAGGGGCTTATCCATCCTGGAGCAACTCAGTCTTGAGGTGATACCCCATGGCGGCGAACTGGTGGACCAGGCCGTCTTCCTCGTGGGGGTTCGTCATAAGGTTCTTGACGGCCACGAAGGCGTCTTGGGCGGGGATGTCCAGGGCATCGGCCATGAGGACAAACGCACCAGCCATGGCCAGGAGTTGTTCCTCTTTGATGGGGTGTTGCTGGATGCGGTCGAAGATGCCGACCACGAGGCGGGCCACCCGGAGGCGGTTCGCATTGTTGAGCTTGTCACGGCTCACGAGGAGCTTATTCAGGTGGGTGCCTCCTAGTGCCGCCAGCGGAATGCCTTTGGCCTAGAAGTCTTTTGCGGAGGTACTTAATGGGGATCGAGGCGGAGCACATAGCAGAACGCCCCCAGAGGTGGTCCTCCAGGGGCGCTTGACTCAGCCGTCCGACTTCACGGACTGTAGGGTGAACTAGCCCTAGAACGGAATTTCGTCGTCCAGGTCCTCTTGGAAGTCCCGGTTGGTGGGGCGCTTGTTGGTAGCCGCCCGACCGAGTTCCGCAAGGCCAGCCACCAGGTTGTCCCCGGCAGGCTTGCTCACGAAGCCCGCCAAGTCTTCAACCTCGAAGTCCGTCCCCAGGAGGGCCAGGTCATCTTGCGAGACCTCCTCAATGGCCCCGCCACCACCAGCACCGAACTGGACCAGCTTGAGGACGCGGACGCCCTGGAGCTTGAGGGTCGGGGTCGGGGTCTTGATGAGGGCGTTCATAAAGAGGCCCGGAGTGAGGACCACCTGGACCACGGAGCCCATCCCCAGCTTCAACGAGGGGAGGTCCAGGAGGCCGCCCTTGCCGTCATACGCCTTCATGGTCTTCCGCACGGTGCGGCCCTGCTTGTCCTGGAAGTCCGCCTTGTTCTTGAACGTGACGAACGGGTCCTGGTTCTTGGACTTCTCGTGCGCGGGCTTGAGGTGATCGCTCACCCACTCAGCGCAGTCAGGCTTGGCCA
>JBAQKP010000277.1:0-16903 GCA_049301135.1 Moraxellaceae bacterium
ATCAATATCCGCTGTACGAATTTCTTCATACGGGTCATGGCTGATCAAGGTGCCAGAACCATCACGGGTAAACAGTTCTTCGAGCAGTGCGCCATCACGCGCATACGAAATAATATGCACCCGATGCACGCCACCACGACAGGCTTCTGACGCACCCGACATGTGACGTAAAATCTCGGTATTTAGCGGTTTATTGCGTAAATATTGATCGACTTCGTTGGGAATCAGTTCCCGCAGCAAGCGATCATCTTCATCGGCAATCCCGTCTTTTTCGCCCAAAAAAATCAACTTGTCGGCTTTGAGCGCAATAGCAGTTTTGACGGCAACCTCTTCACTCAGCAGGTTAAACACTTCGCCAGTGGTCGAATAACCAATCGGCCCCAACACCACCACATGCCGATTGGCGAGGTTTTTGTGCAAGGCTTCGGTATCAATCGAACGCACCTCGCCGGTCAGCTGAAAGTCCACGCCATCGCGAATCCCATACGGTCGCGCCGTGACAAAGTTACCCGATACTGCATCAATTCGTGCACCGTACATGGGTGAATTGGCCAGCCCCATCGACAGCAACGCCTCAATCTCCAATCGAATCGAACCGACCGCGTCCAACACGCAGCGCAGCGCTTCACGGGTGGTGATCCGTAACTCTTTATGAAACGGTGTGGCTAGCCCATATTCGATCAGATTTTCGTCGATTTGAGGGCGTGCACCATGCACCAGCACCAACTGAATGCCCAAGCTGTGCAATAGCGCAATATCATGAATAATATTACGAAAATTATCGTGATTGACCGCTTCACCGCCAAACATCAACACAAAAATTTTGCCGCGATGCGCATTAATATAGGGCGCAGAATTGCGAAACCAGTGCACGTATTGCTCAGTCATCACATCAGGTGATAGAAAATCATCAGTCATGGTCGTTCATTTACCCTGTATTCAAAAAGCGTATTCGACAAAGCATCGGCTTCGCTGGCAAGCAGCGTGCGGCTTAAGATAACCGTGCTACGGATTGATCCGTGCATGTCCCTGCACACAGTAGTGGTGAATCAACTGCGTCAGCCACTGCAGCATTGGCGGAATGTTTTTCAGTTCCAAATACTCGTTTGGCTGGTGCGCCTGCTCGATATTACCAGCGCCTAAAATCACCGCATCCATGCCCATTTGTCGATAATAAGGCGCTTCCGTGCCAAAAGAAACCGCGCCCGCACTTTGTTGGGTCAGTTGCTCGACTTTTTGTACAAAGATCGAATCAGCAGGTGTTTCAGCAGCCGGTGAGCCTTCGGTTGCGGGTTCGTACAGCATGTTGACATCAAACTGCTGACCAATATCTGCCAGTAGATCAGCAATTTGGCGACGTAAATCCAGCATTTGCATATTTGGTAATGGCCGTAAATCAAATTGCAATTCGCATAAGCCGCAAATTCGATTCGGGTTATCCCCGCCATGAATACAGCCCAAATTCAGGGTTGGATGCGGCACCGGAAACAGCGGATTTTGGATGGATTTGAGCTGATCGCGAAAGCGTAACAACCGACTTACCACCTCATTCATCGCCTCAATTGCATTGCGACCACGCTCAGGGTCACTCGAATGTCCGGCCTGTCCGGTAATCACCACGCGCTCCAGCATAACGCCTTTGTGCAGCCGTGCCGGTTTTAGCGAGGTTGGCTCACCGATCACTGCGAAGCGACCTTTGGCTTTGGCGTGTTGTAATAATGCCTTTGCACCCGCCATCGAGGTTTCTTCGTCACAAGTCGCCACGATGATGAGCGGGGCTTTAAACGGCGTTTTGGCAAACACCTTAGCGGCCTCAAGACTGAGTGCAAAAAAACTCTTCATGTCCGCGATGCCCAAGCCATACAGCTTACCATCGTGCTCTCGCATCTGAAACGGATCACTTTGCCACAGTTGAGGCTCACAGGGCACGGTATCGGTATGTCCTGCCAGTACCAGACCGCCTTGTGCTGTCGGATCAGTGGCTGCCCGCACGGCAACCAGATTGGCCTTACCAGCCGCGACCGGCACGATTTCACAAGTGAAGCCCGCAGTTTCAAACCACTCGGCCAAGCGTGCGATCACCGGCAAGTTGGACATGTCCTGTGCTTGTATCGTACAGGTCACACTGGGTATGGCGATCAGTTCGGCCAGTTGTTGGCGCAGACGGGGACTGAGCATCAGCGGTATCCTGCAAAACAATGACACAGCAAAGAATTTTTTGTGTCAAAACGGGGCGGGTTCAACCCTCAGCATGGCAGTAAATGCAGCATTCGACAAGCCTATAACCTTGTATGCAGACGATTCTTGAGGTGACAAAAAATGTCGTATCACGTTTTTGTGCGGAGAAAAACTGGGGCTTTAAGCGTCGAGACGTTGCAATATCCGAGACTCACTACCGCCTGTCTGGCCTGCTATTTGTTAAATTGCGTGAACGTGGCATTTTTCGCATTATAAGCCTCGGCTGGGTTTATAGCGCGGGTGATCAAAGGTTCACGCAAGTCATGCGTCACTGCTGTTTAAGATATGACGACGTTGAGTAGAAGACACTAACTTCAACACAACGTCATCAACAGTGGTTATGATGCAAAGCGCGTGCTGCCGTTATCCATGGATTGGACACACTGACATTGAGATCGAGAGAATCTGTATTGTCATGTTGACGCGCTTGTTTAGCATGCGTGACTCTCATACAGTTGACTATGCCAGTTTTGTACAGATTGCACTGCGTTTGTATAGCACTGTGAGATCTGTCTTATTTAAAGTGGAGAAATGTTGTGAATCGACTATCCCTTGTTGTTGGCTTGATGGCATCCATGATGTCCGGCGCAGTATTCGCCGATCAAGTGCGTCCAGCCGCCCAGCCTGTCAAAATTGAACTGAAAGCATTTCGGATTGATACCGATGCTGAAGGTAAAGAAACTCAGGTTGAAGCCAAGCAAGCGCGTCCAAATGACCTGATTGAATACCAAGCCACCTATACCAATACCAGTAACCGAGCTATTCGTGGCTTGACTGCCACACTGCCTATTCCGGCAGATGTCAGTTTCACCGGCGTTGTTGCTCCAACTGGAGCAACGGCGAGTACCGATGGAGAAAACTTTGCCGCCATGCCGCTCAAGCGTCAGGTCGGTGACAAAGTTGTGGATGTTCCACTCGCTGAGTACCGCGCGTTGCGTTGGAAAATTGCTGATATTGCGACAAGCAAGTCAGTAACTGTGCGCGCGCGCACCCAAGTAAATGGCGTCAGTCAGTAGTTTTTAACCAGTTGTTTCTTTTTAACCACAAGCATTGAAAGGGGAGTCACTTCTTGCTTAAACATACCCAACCTCGCCTGAGCCAGTTAGCTTCTGCAGTTGCAGTCGTACTGGGTGGCATTACGTTGCTACCTGCTGCTCACGCTGCTGCACCAGCCGCTGGTGTTAGCATCAGCAACATCGCGGTCGCAAGCTATAACGACGCGACTGGCGCACCACAGACCGTGAACTCGAATGAAGTTCGCACCACTGTCCTACAAGTGGCGAGCTTCACCTTAGAAGCCGACCGCACTGCGACCGTCAACCCGAATGGTCAAGTGGCACTGAGCCATACCCTGACCAACACCGGTAACGGTAGCGATAGCTTCACAATCAGTCTCGTTAACCTTGGTGGTGACGATATTAACCTGAATAACATTGCCGTCTATATCGACGCCAATGGCGACGGCGTTGCCGACAACACCACCAACTTGGTCGGTCAAGCCGTCTCTGTTGCTGCGGGTCAATCAGTGAACCTGATCGTGGTCGGTACTGCACCAATCGCTGCAACTACCGGTCAAGCTGCCCTGTTGAGTATCAGTGCAACGTCCGTTTTGAATCCAGCGGCAAACACTGCAATCAATCCAGCAACGACACGCCCATTTAACGTTAATCAAGATCGCGTGACCATCACCGGCAACGCTGTGGTCAACGTCACTAAAGCTGCCAACGTCAGTGCGGTTAGTGTTGGTGATACCGTCGAATATACCTTGACGTATAGCAACACCGGTAACACCACTGCGACCGACGTGATTATCCGTGACTTGCTGCCAGCCAACGTCACTTACGTTGCCAATTCAGCACGTTGGAGCAACACTGCACCGGCCGCACTGACTGATGGTGTTGATGCAGCAGATGCTTATAGCTTTAATGCCAGCACCGGCACTGATGGCGAAGTCCTCTTCACGATTCCAAGCTTGCCTGCCAATACCACAGGTACCTTGCGCTTTAGCGTGACCATTGACACAACCGCACCAGCCGGCGCAATCGTCAACCAAGGTCGCTTCAGCTTCGATCCAGACGGTGCAGGTGCTACAGTAGCGACACCACTGGCGCCAACCAACAACACCACCGTGACTGTTGAAGCGACTCGTCTGGGCACGATCAACGACTCTACCGACGATCCGTTTGCTGATGGCGCAACACCTGGCACTGGTGCAACACCAGTATTGGGTGACACCGTTGTAGACGACTCTCAAACTGATGCTGTAGTTCCACAAGGTGGCACTGCGACATTCCCAGTGGTCGTACACAACACCGGTAACGTGTCACAAGTCTATGAAGTGACAGTCAACCAAGCTGACCTGCCAACCGGTAGCAGCGTGCAAGTACTGCGTAACGGCGCACCACTGACCAACATCAGCGGCACCACTGCTGTAGACGTCGGTCCAATCGCAGTCGGTGATATTGCTGAACTGTCTGTTGTCATCACCTTGCCAGCAGGCTTTAGTGAGACTGGTCTTGACACTTCTGACACCATCGTGACCATCAGTCCAGTCGGCAATGAATTGGCTGTTGATTCGACCATCTTGGTGATCGACGATGTGTTACCAGCTACGGTTGATCTGAGCAATGGTAACGTTGTTGACTACCTTGACGGCAACATCGAAACTGCTGAAGGTGAAGGTCCATACGATCCAGCCATCATCGTAGATGCAGCATCGACCACACCTGGTGTACCGGTCACGTTCCCTGTTGAAATCTACAACGGTGGTAACAGCCCAGACAACTTTAACCTGACTGCAAACGTGCCAGCGGGTTGGACAGTGGTGTTCCAAGATCCTGTCACTGGTCAAGTCGTCACCAACTCAGGCAATATTCCAGCAGGTGCTACGCGTGATCTGATCGCGATTGTAACCCCTCCGAACAATGCCCTAGTCGATCCAACCAATGACGTGATTCTGACTGTAACCTCACCAGTATCTGGTCTGGCTGACAGCATCAAAAACAACGTCGCAATTACTGAAGTTCGTGCCTTGAATTTCACGCCAGATCGTCAAGGTCAGGTTGCACCAGGCGGTACAGTGACTTATGTACATACGCTGACCAACAACGGTAACGTGACTGAAGGCGATACGCTTGCTGAGTTGCCAATCGTCGTCAGCACTACCGGTAATATCGGTACGATCGTCACTGTCGGTATCGATCTAAACGGTGATGGCGAGCTAGCTGCTGATGGTAGCGAGACTGTACAGCTCAATGACCTGAACACTGTGTTGCCAACAGGTTTAGCACCATTTACCAGCTACACTGTACTGGTAAAAGTTCAAGCACCAGGCAGCGCACAACCTGGTCAGCAAGACATTACCACTGTTGCCGTCAACCCAGTTGGTTCAATCAACGGCGTTGCTGCACCAGCTAGCGTACAAATCACCGATACCACCACTGTGACCGCAGGTCAGATTCGTCTGGTTAAAACCCAAGCGGTCGATACAGACTGTGACGGTGTTGCTGATGCTGCTTACGGTCAAGGTACCATCGCTGCACAGCCAGGCCAATGTGTTGTTTACCGCATCGTTGCAACCAACGAAGGTAATGCAGCTGTGACGAACGTGGTGATTACCGACGCCACACCAGCGTTTACCACCATCGATACGGTTGCGACCAACACACCGTCTGTACCAGCCAACATCAGCTCACCAGCTGTGGGCGCTACAGGTACTGTGACTGACAACGTCGGTTCATTAGCACCAGCAGCGACATCGCAAATTGACTTCGGTGTCAAAATTGACGAATAAGTCGTCGTTTTAAAATAAGACAAACGCAGGGAGACTCTGCGGTCTCCCGATCACCAGTGCCAAGCACTGGTGATCAAACCCCGAATTCCTGACATATAGGTTGCCCCGTGTTGCGAAATCCAGATCAGAACCTCCGGCCAGCCAAAACGACATTTTTATTAAATGCGTTGGCCGCTTCCATGCTGATGACTCAGCATGTGTACGCGCTGAGCACATCAGCGCCAGACGCTGGGGTGCAGATCACCAACACGGCAACAGCTTCCTATGTCTTTGATAACACATTGATCACCCAGCCATCGAATACGGTTGCCGTCAATGTTTCCGCGTTGTATGCAATCAATCTGACCTCGGCTGCACAACAAATCGTCGAAGCAGGTGACAGTGTTACATGGCTAAACCAACTTGAGAATATAAGTAACGCATCAGCCAGCGTACGCTTGTCTTCAGTCGTGCCCACAGGTTTAGGTGCTGTTCGTATTTATCTAGATAATAATCAAAACGGTTTGGTTGATGCGGATGATCGTCTGCTCGATTTGACACAAGCCGTCATCACACTTGAGCGTAACCAATCTGTACAATTGATCGTGAACGCGACTACCGGCACGAGCTTGAATGGTGGTGAGCAGATTAACCTGCCACTCAGTGCAACAGTTGACGAAGATCCAGCATTGCCCGCCGTAAACGCAGTCGATCCGTTGCTGATCGTTGCCCCTGAATTGGTTGCTATTAAGACCGTCGACCGCGAGTCTATTGATCCAACCACGGATAAAAACTTAAAACTCACCTATCTGCTCAGTGTCGAAAGTCGTGGTGCAACAGCGGTACGTCCAACCACGCTTGAGGTGGATGGTCAGCCACTGACTGCCGTATTTGTGCGCGATCCACTGCCAGCCAATACCTCGTTTTTAGATGTTCGCCCTGAGCAGTCAGATGCGGTGGTGGTGTATAAAACCAAAACCAACCTCACAAGTTTGACTGCACAGCGTCCAACTGATTTAACCAGTATTGATGAGGTGATTGTTGCTTACCCAAATGGAATTGCAGCCGGTAGCACGCAACGCATCGCGCTTGATGTTGAAATGTTTGATTATGTGGTTGGGACACAACTATTAAACCGCTTTCAAGTCGAATACCAGTCACCTACCATCGTCAAACAGAAAACCTCAAACGATGCGATTACGCTGGTCGGTAATAACTCTCAGTTGCCTTCCAACTCGGTGATTTCGAACTATTCGGGTAATTATCAGAAAAAACTAAATACTGGATCAGCAGGTCAGTCGCTACACATCCAAGCGTTTAGCACGGCTTGTAACGTGAGCCGCGATGTGATTGAGCGAGTCAACATCCAAATCAAGTCACAAAAAACTGGTGACATCATTGATGTGATTGGGGTTGAAACTGAGGCAAACAGTGGGATTTTCCGCTACGAACTGCCGACCAAGTTCAACGAAACAGTTGTGACGGGTGATCTCGAATTGCAGGTGGTACGTCGAGATACTGCTGATATTACGCTGATGAGCTGTATTGATAGCACTGGTGTGAGTGGTCCAAGTATCGGCATTACCACCTCCGTGTTGATTGATCCGTTTGGTATCGTATTCGATGCTGAAACCGGTTTGCCGGTACGTGGTGCAACAGTCACCTTGGTTGATGCGGCCACGGATCAGCCGGTAGGTAGCGGTGTGGCTTTTACCCTAAATGAAACCACCGGAGAACTAGAACCGATCTCAGCGGTACAAATCACTAATGCAGCGGGCGAGTTTATTTATCCTCTGGTGGTTGCTGGTGATTACAAGCTGTTGGTAGATACCTCCACCATCACTGGTGACACCGTTTACAGCTTTGTCAGTGATAAGACGCGCTTCCCAGTTGCAAATTTTCCAGCCGATAAACTGGTCAATGCAGAATTTTCTTATGCAGGTACATTCCCACTCAGAGAAGGCGACCCTGCGCTTAATATCGATATTCCGATTGATCCAAAACCAAAAACACCAGCGACGCTGTTTGTTAAAAAAGACGTCAGTAGCGAAAATCTAGAAATCGGTGATTTTGCTGATTATACCGTAGTGGTGCGTAACCAAGGTGAGCTACCAGCGACCGACGTCGCCATGCTTGACACGCTGCCGATTGGCTTCACCTATGTACCGAATACCACTCGGGTCAGTTACACCATCGGTGGTGTCGCACAAAATGTGGTGCGCGAGGCTGATCCAGTTGGTGGTAAAGGTCGTTATCTGACGTTGGGTTTGAAGCCTCTGCCACCGAAGGCAGAAGCCAAAATCACCTATCGGGTGCATATCGGAGCAAACGCACTGACTGGTGACGGGATCAACCGTGTTAACGCCAAGGCAAAGACCAATGGCGCGGCAATCACCTCAAACCAAGCCCAAGCCAAAGTGAATGTCTCGGCTGGCGTGTTCATGAGTGAAGCGCTGATCATCGGTAAAGTGTATGCAGACTGTAACCGCAGCGGCATTCAAGATACGGGCGAGCGTGGTGTGCCTGGGGTACGGCTGTATCTTGAAGATGGCAGCTTTGTGGTCACCGATATCGAAGGCAAGTATAGCTTTTACGGGATCAGTGCCAAGACGCATGTTCTAAAACTCGACCGTACCACGTTACCCGCTGATGTTGAACTGATTGAGCAAGGCAACCGTAATGCCGGTGATGCCGGTAGCCGTTTTGTTGACCTGAAGCGTGGCGAGTTGCATCGTGCTGATTTTGCGTTGACGGATGGCATGGCGACCTGTAGTACAGGCTTGGCAGAACAGATTGAAAACCGCCGTGAACTGATCGGCGATCAAAATACCGATATTGAGCGGGTGCTGCGCTCTGAGTTAGTCCTCGAAGAAAACTACCGTCTAGGTGATGTGCGTGGCCTGCCAGCGTCGGGCTGTATTAGCACGGATAGCAGTGCAAACTGCAATGTCTCTATGCCGAATCGACCTACGTCAGTACTGACCGATTTGCGTCGTCCAGCAGTTGATAAAGTGACTGCACCGAAGATGGTCGATCTCGAGAATGCGCTCAAGACCGCAGAAAACAACCAACTGAGTATCCTGAATCTGCAAGATGGACAGGTGCTGCCGTATCCGCAAACCAATCTTCAGGTGAAAGCCGTTGCGAATACCCAGATCGAGGTGTTACTCAACGGCAAAGCTGTCGCCGATGACCGTGTTGGTACACGGGCGGTATTGGCAGATCGGCAGATTGCAGGCTTGGATTATATTGGCCTGAATCTGAATGTCGGTCAAAATACTATCGAAGTCCGCCAACTGGATCAGATGGGCAACTTACGCGATCGCAAAACAATCACCGTGGTTGCACCGGACGCGATGAGCCGGATCGAAGTTAAAACTGATCAAAAACTGCTTGAAGCCAATGGTCGCGACATTGTCAATGTTGTGGTCAGCATTCTGGATCAAAATGGCGTACCTGTTGCCAGCCGTACACCGATCACCCTCGACAACAATCTGGGCAAAATCCAGCTTGACGACTTAGATCCCGACAAGGCCGGTGTGCAGCAGTTTATCGAAGGTGGGCGTTTACTCGTGCCATTGCTTGCGCCAACACAAGCGGGTGAGGGACGGCTCGAAGTCAGTAGTGGCACGTATAAAGCTGATTTACCATTGCGCTTTGTGCCGGAACTACGGCCGATGATTGCCGCAGGGATCGTGGAAGGCACAGTATCTCTGACCGACTTTGATCCAAAAGAGCTCGGTGCAGTCTCACGTAATGATGGCTTTGAACAAGAACTGCGTGAGTTGTCCAACAGCGATGATGGCAAGCTACAAACCACTGGACGCGCGGCGTTTTTCCTTAAAGGTAAGGTCAAAGGTGAATACCTGCTGACCATGGCGTATGACTCGGACAAAGACAGCAAAAACGAGCGTCTATTCCGTGATATTCGGCCTGAAGAGTATTATCCGGTTTATGGGGATGCCTCGGCCAAAGGCTTCGATGCACAGTCTACCAGTAAATTATACGTCCGCCTCGACCATGGGCGTTCGTATGCGATGTATGGCGACATTAACACCCGAGTCGAAAATGACGAAGGTCTCTCTTTGGGTCAATACAGCCGGACGCTGACTGGTGTCAAAGGCCATTATGAGACTGATCGCGTCGCAGTCACCAGTTTTGCCGCTCAGACCAGTTCACGGCAGATCGTATCTGAACAGCGTGGGTTAGGTATTTCAGGGCCATATTTGCTCGATAACGTACCGATTGAATCACTGCGCGAAAACAGTGAAAAAGTCGAACGGATTGTACGGGATCGTGATAATCCTGGTTTGATTATCAAACGCGAAACGCTACAACGCTTTACTGACTATGAAATTGATACGTTTACCAATGGGATTTTGTTGAATCAAGCACTACCGAGTTTGGATGAAAATCTAAACCCGATCTCGCTGCGTGTGACGGTTGAGTCGGATGAAGGTGGTGAAGAATATCTCGTTGGCGGTGTCGCTGCTCGGGTTAAACTGAACGAGCAACTGCATGTCGGTGGCTCGTATGTGAAGAGTGATGATCCGCTGACCGATGATCAGCTGGCCAGTGCGAACGCGGTGGTCAAACTCTCTGATCGCGCAAAGCTGATCGCTGAAGTCGCCCAGAGCAGTAATACCGTCGACCCCTCGAATCTGATTAATCCAATCAATGCCAGCGTATCGCCAACTGGTGAGCAATCCGGTATTGCGGGTCGGATTGAGTTGAACTATAAACTCGCCAATACCGAAGCACGGATTTATCACAATCAAGCTGAGGCTGGTTTTTATAATGCCGCATCGCCGATTGCAGCGGGTCGTAAAGAATCAGGTGTTAAAGTACAGTCGCGGATTGCTCAGATTGGTTTAGCGCGTGCCGAAGCGATTCGTACCGAAGACAGCGCAAATGATGGCGTGCGTGATGGTTTTAGCGTCAGTATCGAGCGTGCGCTCAATCAATATCTGAGCCTAGAAGCGGGTGCGCGTACCTATCGCGAAACCACTCAAGCGGCTTCAGGCAGTTCAGTCGGTGCGACACCCACCGAAGGGACGACTGTGCGCGGTAAGCTGAACGCAGTGCTGCCGTGGATTGATGGTTCAAGTGCTTTTGTCGAATATGAGCAAGACATTGATGATGCTGAACGCAAAGTACTCGCGCTCGGTGGCAGTTATCAAATGGGTGCGAAAGGTCGCATCTACGCGCGGCATGAATTACTGTCGAGTCTCAGCGGCGCATATGGTTTGAATGAAACCACTGAACGCAACTCAACGGTGGTTGGTGTAGACAGCAATTACATGAAGGACGGCACGGTATTCAGCGAATACCGTCTGCGTGATGGGATTGGTGCGCGTGAAGCAGAAGCAGCGATTGGTCTGCGCAATCTATGGCACGTCGGCAATGGGATTCGGTTGAGCACAGGGTTTGAGCGGGTCGAAACCCTTAAAGCAGGTACGACCGGCACAACGCAAGACGCAACAGCGGTTTCGTTGGGACTCGAGTATCTGGCTGATCCACGCTGGAAGGGTGTGGCAAAGGTCGAAACACGCTGGGCAGATGCATCAGACAGCTACTTGAACACCTTGGGTGTGGCCTACAAAGCCTCTGACGATGTGACCTTGTTGGCCAAAAACGTATATCGTTTAATCGACAACAAAGACAGTGGTGATCGCACAGTAGACCGTTTCCAAGTTGGTGCGGCTTACCGTGACTTTGACAGCAATCGCTTTGACGCGCTGACCAAGTTCGAGTACCGCTTGGATGACAACCAAACCAGCGTTGGCAGTGCGTACAAACGTGAAGCCTTTATTGTGTCAGCACATACCAACTATCATCCGGTACGTCGTTTGACCTTGGCCAGCCAATATGCCGTGAAATATGTTCGTCAGGATTTCAATGATCTGGCCAGTACCGGTACCACACAGTTACTCGCAGGTCGGGCGATTTACGATATCAATGAGCGTTGGGACACCAGTTTGAATACCGGTGTGATGTGGGATGATCAAAGCTCAGGTGTACGTTATTTGCTCGGTGCGGAAGTCGGTTATTTGGTTGCCGCCAATCTGTGGGTTTCTGGTGGCTATAACTTCACCGGCTATCGTGATGACGATCTGACCGATGCCAATACCACGACCAAAGGCGCGTATATGCGCTTGCGCTTCAAGTTTGATGAAGACCTGTTTAAGATGGGTGTTCCTGTCGTAAATAAATCAATGGAGCCGCAGCAATGAGTGGTGGTCGAGTTTTAAGCGCACGGTTGTTGGGCGCACGGACACTGAGCTCTCTGATGTTGGGCACACTGACACTGACGGGGCTGTTGGGTGCGACGCAGCCAGCCTTTGCGCAAGTACAAATATTAGGTTCGGAATCAGGTGTGTTACGCGCGTCCGAACTGACCCAAAGCCAAAAACAGCAGTTGGCACAGCGGATTGCGGTGCTCCTCAAGAATCCTGAACCAACCGGGCAGTATCACGCCCAAAAAGCCCAAAGCTGGTTAGATTATGCCAATCACCAAAACAGTGAGGGTGGCCTGACCAGCGCGTATGATAGTGCGATGCAGCAAGCGTTGCAGATCACCATGCAGCTTGAACAAGGCCAGCAACCAAGCATGACCACCGCAGTGCCACCAACTTCTGGCGTGATGCGGCGTGATCTGTGGGCGATTGCAGAGTTACTGAAAACCCATCCAGCCTTTGCGCAGGTGCATGCGGAAGTTGCCAAAGCTGAAGTCAAACTGGTCTGGGCGGCAGCGGAGCACTGTGAATTGGGGTGGCGGCACTCGCGTGAGCATTTTGCAGTTGCTGAGCGTGAGCTATATGTGGCACGCCAACACGCCAATCAGCAAACTGGCGCACCACTGTGGCCAGAAAACCTGACCTACCCAAGTCTGGCTGAGCTGAATGGTTCAGGTAAAGGGTGTAACGGGGTACAGGGCAACTGGCCGCTACCCGTGCCGCTTTGGAATGTATCTGCGCCCACCACTGATGTACCGCAGCCACAACCTGAAGCACAGGTGAACGCCGAACTGATCAAAGTGCCGAATAACGTACACTTTGCCTTAGACAAGCATCATCTGACTGCTGAATCCAAAGCAGTGCTGGATCAGATTGTGACTGTACTCCGTCAATATCCAGACATCAGCGTCACGTTATATGGTTACACCGACCGCCGTGCCAGTATTGCTTATAACATCGCGCTATCACAGCGTCGTGCCACCTCAGTTGAGCAGTATCTGGTCAGTCAAGGCATTGATTTGAGTCGGATCGCACGTGAAGCCAAAGGCAAAACGCAGTTGCTTAATGATCCAGATGTGATTCGTGGACACGCATTGAGTCGTCGTGTCGAAGTGGTGTTTGCGAATGCTGGTGAAGAAATCATCACCGAACGCCAGACTACTGATCTGCAAACGGAGCGTCGCCGTCGCTAATCGATGATCCCACCAAAAATCGCGGCTATTGAGCCGCGATTTTTCATTTGGGTGTGGCATTATTCAATAGGGCGTGGCACGTCGATGGACTGTCCGGTAAAGCCTTTGCTGGCCGCACTCATTAAAAACAAATAAGGATTCATGATTTGTTCGGGGGTCGGCAGATTCAGCGGATTTTCGCCAGGGTAGGCATGGGCACGCATGTTGGTACGCGTTGGGCCTGGATTGATACAGTTGAACCGAATCGCACTGACATTGGCCAACTCATCCGAAAAAATCTTTGACATGCTTTCGAGACCGGCTTTGGATACCGCATACGCACCCCAAAATGCCCGTGCTGTGCGGCCGACACTGCTGCTGGTAAATACCACAGATGCATCTGGCGACTGACGCAGCAGCGGCAGCAGCGCTTGGGTCAGTTGAAACGGTGCACGAAGATTGACGTTCATCACGTCATCCCATGTATCGGGATCGTACATTTGTAACGGCGTGAGCGGCCCTAGCGTCGCAGCGTTATGCAGCACACCATCCAACCGACCGATTTCGGTTTCGATCATTTGGGTCATTTGGCTATAGTCACTCAGACTTGCGCTGGCGAGGTTGAGCGGCAGTAATGCCGGTTGTGCGCCGCCGGCTTGTTCGATTTCGTCATAGACGCCTTCGAGTTTGGCCAGTGTGCGACCCAACAACAGCACAGTCGCGCCATGACGGGCAAAACTCAACGCTGCGGCGCGGCCGATGCCAGCCCCCGCACCAGTCACCAAAATCACTCGCCCTTGTAGTGCGTCAGAACTGGGCTGATACTGTTCAAAATCAAGCATGTTGTACTGCCTTTAAACAAAAAATATCGGAGTATAAAAGCGTATGCAACGCCGCCACATCCATCACGATATGATCGGCTTGCCAATCCACTAAGTTCTCGGCGCGCGCAGGTGGCAAATAGCCATACGCGGCGAGAATCGTCGGCATTTCGGCAGCACGTCCTGCATCAATATCACGCGGATGATCACCGACATAAATGATCTGATCAGCAGCAATCCCAAGCTGTTCGGCTGCCAAAAACATCGGTTCGGGATCAGGTTTGGCATGCTGCACATCTTCGGGGCAGACCAATACCGCACAGCGTTGCTGTAAATTCAGTGCCGTCAGCAGCAGTTCACTCAGATGGCGTGGTTTATTGGTGACGATGCCCCAAGCGATCTGTTGCTGCTCTAGCGCGATCAGCAATGCGTCCATGCCCGCAAATAGGGTGGTTTCTACTGCGATTTGTTGTGCATATTCGTCCAAAAACCGCTGCCGATAACGCAACAGCGCAGGGTCATCCAGTGGTAACTCTGGGTGAATCAGCCGTACCATCGCCCGTGCGCCTTCAGACACCTGACTGCGAATCTGTGCGGCACTGGGCTGGGCGATGCCATCTTCTGCGCATAGCTTGTGTACGATCCGGATAAAATCCGGCGCAGTGTCGATCAACGTCCCATCAAGGTCAAACAAGACTGCTGCAATCGGTTGGCTCATGCCTGTGGCTTCCGTGTGGACAGCATATAGTTAACATCGACGTTGGACGCCAACCAATAATGCTTGGTGATCGGATTATAATGCAGGCCAATCGCCTCATCCAAAATCAAACCGGCCTCACGGATATAACTGGCCAACTCCGATGGCCGAATAAATTTTGCGTAGTCATGTGTGCCGCGTGGCAACATCCGCAGCACATACTCCGCCCCAATAATCGCAAACAAATACGATTTTGGATTGCGGTTAATCGTCGAAAAAAACACATGACCACCGGGTTTTACCAGTGTCATACAGGCACGCACAATCGAAGCGGGATCTGGCACATGCTCGAGCATTTCCATACAGGTCACCACATCAAAACTCGCCGGTTGTTCAGCGGCAAGCTGCTCGACCACCACCTGACGGTATTCGATGTTGCTGATGTTGTGTTGCTCGGCATGTAGGCGACCCACAGCCAGTGGTGCTGCTCCCATGTCGATCCCCAGCACCGTCGCGCCACGTCGCGCCATCGACTCGGCCAAAATTCCACCACCACAGCCGACATCCAGCACGCGTTTACCTGAGATACCTGCGGCTTGTTCAATGATCCAGTTTAAGCGCAGCGGATTGATTTGGTGCAACGGCCTAAACTCAGAGTCAGGATCCCACCATTTGTCTGCGAGCGCTTCAAATTTTGCAATTTCTTGTGCATCAACATTTGCTGCAACAGCAACCGATTCTGGTGAAAATGACATGCAATACTCCCAAAGCAACAACAGAGCCAGACCCACAGAATAGTGACGGCAAAGCCGCATAAAATCCACCTCTACAACGGTTAGTTTAAAAAACTTCACAGATCTGCGACGGTTCAACCGAGTTGACTTGTTTACACTCCTAGGCTCTACAGATTCTGACACACATAAGGCGGTTGGCGATGACGACGCAATTTCACCCTGTATTGTTTGCGGTGGCGATACTACCGGCGGTGGTCTGGTTAACCGGCTGTAGTCAGCCAGAAAGCACCGCCACAGCGGCAGATGCAGCATCTAGCAGCCCAGCGGCCAGCACTAGCACACCAGCGCCCGAGAGTCCGTCGGCTGCTGCGACTGAAACCCCGCCCACAACGCCCAGCGAGTTGGTCGAAGGGCGTGATTATACCGTCATCAAAACGCCATTGAATGTTGAAAAACCAGATCAGATCGAAGTGAGAGAGTTTTTTTGGTATGGCTGTAGCCACTGTTATGCGCTAGAGCCGAGCCTCAATAACTGGCTGGCCAGCAAGCCTGCGGATGTCAATTTTATTCGTACACCTGCTGCACTCAATCCGGTGTGGGAACAAAACGCACGCGCTTACTATACGGTGGAAGGCATGGGCAAAATGACCAGTGCTTTGCATGATCAACTGTTTAGCACGATTCATCAGCAACAAAAACAACTATTTGATCAGCCATCCCTCGCGGATTTTTATGGCAAAGCAGGTGTCGATGTCGCTGCATTTAACAGTGCTTACAACTCATTTGCCGTGACCACCAAAATCAACCAGTCCAAACAATTGGCACAGCACGCGGGTCTATCCGGCGTGCCTGCTTTGGTGGTGAATGGCCAGTATTTGGTCGGTGGTGAACCGCAGCAGGTGATTCGCACCCTCAATGGCCTGATCGAGCAAGAGCGGCAAGCGTTGGCGGCCTCTACGCGATGATCTAGAAAATTCACAGCCGATCCACGATTTTACCGACAAACTTGTTTATGCTAAAGCCTGAGTAAACTCATCAAGGAAGCGTGTGTTCATGAAACGTTTTGCCCAATCTGCACTGGCCGTCTCGCTGGTCGCCCTGTCCCAAATCAGCGTGGCTGCCGATCCGTTTGTTGCCGGTAAAGACTATACCGTGGTCACTACCCCTGCGACGGTCGAAAAACCGAACATGGTCGAAGTACGCGAGTTTTTTTGGTATGGCTGTGGTCACTGC
>JBAQKP010000278.1:0-4898 GCA_049301135.1 Moraxellaceae bacterium
CAGCTTCGAGTTCTTGCCAGCGGTCAACGACTGCGGCGGTAAACTCTGGGGATAGACGGGCGACGACAACTAGGCTGTCGCGCTTGTTCAGCAGGAAGCACTTGTAAGTGTTGCCGCGATGCTCAAATTTTGACTCCTGAATTTCAGGGGTTAAAATTTGACCAGCAATAAGGTCACGAATAACCTGCATTACGTTGTCGTGGCGCTTCTGGCAGAGGTCGGCAATCTCGCGACTACTCATCATCTGGTCTGGGGTTGCATTCACTAATGCGTTCATACATAATCTCGACTGGTGTTGCGGATTGCTCCGCGTTGTTGATATCCGTCTGTGCAGCTACACAGACGACGAAAGCCCGCCTAGGAAACTAAGCGGGCTTTTTTGTTGCCGAACACTTCAGGACTGAGTAACTTTTCAGAAATGCCGGATGCTGTGGCGATATCCACCACATAGCGAGCCGGAATGTTTCCTTGTTTTACCCAGCACTGCACTGCTTGATAGCTAATGCGGTGATCAGGCGTGCTGATCAGTCGCGCAGTGGCGGAATAACCGCCAATTGCCTTGATAGCTTGTTCAATCAGAATTTGCTTGCTCATTAAGCCGCTCCCTTTCCTACAAGTATTACTTTAAATCTTACAAGCTAATCTTGCAATGACTTTTTAATCTATTCTTGCTATTGTCCACAAGATAATCTTGTAGTGTGTTTAGTGGGTGACGCGATGAGTGCTTTAGCAATGGGCGCAAGGATTGCGGCAAGACGTGAAAAACTAGGACTTACACAGACTGATTTGGCAGCCAAAATGAGTGTTTCACCGCAATCGGTGCAGCAGTGGGAATCCGGCAAAACCTCTCCTAGAGGGAGGCGGCTGGAATTGCTTTCCGATATTTTGAACGCGCCAAAGTCCTATTTTTTCTCGGAATCATCTGATGAGGTTGTTCCAATTCAGGCTAGACCTTCAGTGCCACTGATTAGTTGGGTTTCAGCAGGGAATTGGGGCAATTCGCAACAAGAGCAGGCCGATGACCAACAACAGGTAATGAATGTGTTTGACACAGGGAAGAATGGCTATGCTTTAAGAGTTGATGGTGAGAGCATGATGCCGCGCTATCGACCGAACGATATTATCTTTGTGAATCCAGATGCCGAGCCATCAGTGGGCAAGCGTGTTGTAGCAGCTTGTTCGGATGGTGTGACCTTTAAAGAGGTTGCGGCGGGCGATGGTGGCAAATGGCTACTTAAAGCATTGAATGAACACTGGCAGCCTAGATACATGACTCTGGATGAATCGTGCTATATCGTGGGCGTGGTGGTTGGGTCAGTAAGGCCGGAGTAATTTTATTAAGCGCGAACCCAGCGCGCTCCCCGACTGGGCGAGGAGTTTTTATGAACATGAGCAAACTTATATTAGCCCTTTCTGTTTTGGTTGGCTTTACGTCAGTTCAAGCTGATACGTCAGTAAGTGGCTACTACCGCAAGAACGGCACATACGTCCAGCCACACTACCGCAGCAGTCCAAACAGTACGATCAACGACAACTACAGCACCGCGCCGAATGTGAACCCATACACAGGCGAGCGTGGTACACGTAGCCCAAGCTATTCAACACCAAGCTATAGCGCCCCATCCAACAACTACAACAAACCATCAAGCAACTACAACAACTCAAACGACTCTCTGTTTTGATCTTGTCCATAGAGTCCTGATTTAGTCTAGCCCGCCTTGTGCGGGCTTTTCTTTGCCCGTCAAAACAAGAAAAACTTTAATCTAGTATTGACTACAAGATTCACTTGTAATAATATGAATTATCAACAACGCCCGTAGCACGGCACAGGAGCAACACATGAACGCAATCGTAACGATCAACCAGCCGGAATCACCTGCGCAAATCCTCGCAGCAGCCCTCAAGCTCGCACCGAACTACAGCACTACCCACGCGCTGACCATTGCTGAAACCAGCACAGCCCCATTCGTGTTTGATGATGAATCGGGTGTTTGCCTTGATCGTCACGGCAACCTCTGCATCAACATGGTGGTCAAAGGTACTGAGATTGGCGTGTACTTCAAAACCGCGTCACATGGCGAAATCGAACTACAAGACCAAGAAGTCACGCCAGCACTTGAGCCATGGAACGACCATTACCACGACATCAGCTACTACGCCCACACCGTCGAGCGTGACGCGCTGTGTGTTGTCGTGCAAGCCAATGACATGTGGCTACCCGAGGGCACGTTGTTCCGGCTCACAGAAGCTCAGGCATGGCGGATCAATGAATCCCTCGCCGCTTACAACGTAGACGTAACCAACGTTGTCCCACACGCATAACTGATACGCCCCGAAAGGGGCAACTGGAGAATGAAAATGAGCGAATACGAAAAACTGGCCGAGCAACTCGGTGACATCGCAGTCGAAATGACTGGCGATGACTACCGCGCAATGTTTGATGCAAAGCATGCGCTGCTGAGCCAACAAGCCGAAATCGCCCGCCTGAATGCGCGTGTGGCTGAGTTGGAGAAACCCAAAACCCCTTTGAAGAGGTCGGCCGAGTTTTGCGGTCAACCAATCATGTACATAGCCGATGTTGTGGCAGAAACAGGAAAACCACAAGCAAGCATCTACCGCGAATCACGCGAAGGCACATTTCCGAACGCTTTAAAAATTGGCAAGCGGCGGCAAGCTTGGCTAAAAAGTGACATTGACAAATGGATTCAGCAGATCTTGCAGCAGCGCAAAGGCGGCCAATCATGAAACTGATTCTCGACCTGCTGCTGACCGTCGTGTCAGCAACCATCGGCGCGGCTTTGTATGCCGCAAGTCTCGAAGTGTATTTGTTTTTGTTGGGGGTGTGAGATGGGTGCAGTAACAGCAATTGAGCAAAACAGCGTAGCGGTGCAACAGGTCGCAGAATCCAGTCTGTTGGCAGTCATCAGCCGTGTGGCCACCGATCCAAACTGTGATCTGGACAAGATGGAGCGCTTGCTGAACATGCAAGAGCGCGTGATGGCCAAACAGTCAGAGCAAGCGTTTAACGCAGCTATGGCCGCCATGCAAGCCGAGATTCCCAGCATTGCCGAGCGCGGCAAAGGCCACAACGAAAAGCGATACGCCACACTGGAGGACATCGTGGATGTTGTCCGGCCAATCATGCACAAGTACGGCTTTGCTGTGTCGTTCCGTGTTGCTCAGGCAGCGCCACAAATCACCGTTACCGGCGTGTTGATGCACAAAGATGGTCACCGTGAAGAAACCAGCATGATGCTGGCGGCTGACACATCAGGCAGCAAAAACGCAGTACAAGCGATTGGCTCAAGCGTCAGTTATGGCAAGCGGTATGTGTTGGCCGCCCTGCTCAACATTGCCACCCGTGGTGAAGATGATGATGGGTACGCAGCAACACCGCACACCCCAGTCACCCAGACCCAAGCAATTCAGCTTCAAGGCTTGTATGGCCGGATCAAACCAGAGGATCAAGAGCGCGTGTTCACGATGTTTGGTGATATGCCCAGTCTTGATCGTGGCCAATTCGACCGCGCCCATGCAGCCATGACCAAGATTCTAGGGAGCTATAAAAATGCCAACCCTGCATAACTTGCAGCAGGGTACGCCCGAGTGGTACGCCGCTCGGTCGGGCATCGTGACCTGCTCAGAACTGCAATGTCTTTTAGTCAAAGGCAAAGATGCAAGCGGCTTTGGTGCCGAAGCCTTGACCTACATGTTCAAAATCATTGGCGAGCGCATGACTGGTGCGCCTGTCGAGTCATTCAACAATCAGCACATGGAACGCGGCCATGCACTGGAACCCGTGGCGCGTGAACTGTACGAGATGGCAACCGGAAACACTGCTATCGAATGCGGCTTTATGACCAATCACGGCATCGGATACAGCCCTGATCTGCTGGTTTGTGATGATGGTTTGGGCGAGATCAAAACCAAGTTGCCGCACATTCAAGCCAAGGTCTTGTACTGCAATGCCGTGCCAGATGAACACATGGCGCAGATCCAAGGTGGACTATGGGTATCTGAGCGCGAGTGGCTGGACTTCATCAGCTTTTGTTCTGGCATGCCGCTGTTCGTGAAGCGCGTCTACCGTGACGAAACCATGATTAAAACCATTGGCGAGCGCGTGACAGCGTTCTATGCCGAGCTTGACCGTCGCGTCAGTGTGATCTTGGAGCATGCCGCATGAGCCAAAAGACCTACGTCATCCGCTCTCAAGACATCGCCGATAACGCCTGCAAAGCAATCATCGGCAATTGGGAGCGCATGGCAGCGGACGGTAAACACATGGCTGTCACGATCAAGCGCACCAATCGCAGCTTGGAGCAAAACGCACGGTACTGGGCAATCCTGAATACGTTTAGCAAGACGGTCAAAATTGGCGGACGGCACTTTGCACCGGACGTGCTGCACGAACATCTCAAGCGTGAATTTATCGGCATTACTGCGCTACCGAGTGGTATGCCGATGGCGAAAAGTAGCGCGGCTTTGGCTGTTGACGAGTTTCTGGCGTACACGCAGCAAGTCGAAGTTTGGATGATTGAACAGGGTGCAGACCCAAGCATTTTTGAGGTGTCAGCATGAACCAGATTGCACTGTTTGAAAGCCCAAAGCCGTACCGCCGACCAGTCAAGCGACCAGCACCCAAGCCTGAGCCGATCAAGCCAGAGCCGTTGTTTGTGTCGAAGTGTCCACCTGCTCGTCCACGCTATCGCAACCCAAGCAATCCCGATCAGACATGGACAGGACGTGGCAAGCCGCCGCCATGGTTGCAAGCCAAGCTCGATGCTGGTGCGCAGCTTGGTGACTACCGCATTGCAGCCAACTAACACACAGCCCCGCGCTGGCGGGGCAAGGATGACGTGATGAATTTTGAACAGATGAAAAAAGACCCAGTGCTAAAA
>JBAQKP010000279.1:0-5274 GCA_049301135.1 Moraxellaceae bacterium
ACGCCGTGCCGGTCTGCTTGGCATAGCGGGTCAATAGTGCCGCCGACTCACGAATCTGCGCCACACCGCCAGGGGCAGATTGCAGGGTTTCGGTATATAAGGTCTGGATTGAGTCCAAAATCGCCACGGCGGGCTGCTCTTGGTGCAGTGTGGCGCAGATGGTTTCGACGCAGGTTTCTGCCATCACGTTTAGGCGATCAGCCGGAAGCTCCAGCCGACTGGCGCGTAGGGCGACTTGCGAGAGTGATTCTTCGCCGGTGATATACAGGGCTGAGGTATCTTGGTGCTGTGCCATGTGGGTGGCGGTTTGTAGCAGAATCGTCGATTTGCCAATCCCAGGGTCGCCGCCGATCAACACCACTGAGCCGGTGACTAAGCCGCCGCCCAAGACTCGATCAAACTCACCAATCCCCGTGGTCATGCGGGTTTCACGGCTGACACTGACTTGATTTAAGCGGGTGACGGATGCGGCTTGTCCGGCATAGCCACCGGTTTTGGGTTTGGCACGGTGGTTGACGGCAGGTTCGGCTTTTTCTTCGATCAGGCTGTTCCATTCACCGCAGTCGGTGCATTGGCCTGCCCATTTTGGGTAGCGACTGCCACAGCTTTGGCAGACATAACTGGTTTTGAGTTTACTCATGTTGATTCAGACACAGCGATAAACCAAACGCTAGGGTAGGCGTTTTTGGGCTAAAAATCGATGTTGGATCGTGCAGCGTGTGTTTTAGTACGACAGTTTTTGACGTTATGGTGCTATTTTGAACAGTTTTTTAAAAAGGCACTAAAAAGCAGCGGTAGCTCTGACGGTCGCGTTCTGAGCTCTATTTTTACGCCTGCGGCTGGCCTCACTTTTGACAGGCCAAAAGTAAGCAAAAGCCTTTGTGCTTGGAGAACTCGCCATCCATGGCTCAAACAGCTCCAAGCACCTCGTCCCTGCACAACCACATTTCTCTTGGTATAAGTCGTCTTAGCGCATAAACGGCGCACGACGCAGTTTCGCCACCACATCGCCGATTTCGGAGATTTTATCAATCGACTCGCTCATCTCGGCGATGATCTCAAGGTTATCGGTCAGCATCGCGATTTTATCAATCGACTCTTTCATGCTGGCGATGGTTTCGATGTGCCGACCGAGTAAAGACAATTGTTGCAGGGTGTCTTTCATCTCCGAAATATTGCTGATGTTTTCAGTGATTTCGGCGATTTTTTGCATCGCAGGCTGCATTGAGGCGATGGTGCTGAGATTGCTGGTGGCCGATGAAATTTCGTACAGCGCGTGCCGCATCTGGGCGATCACATCAATACTGTCACTCATGTGATGAATGCCGTCACTGATGGAGGCGATGGGTTCAGCCATTTTGGCAATATGGTCAATCGACTGGCGCATCTCGGCGATTTGGGCAATGTCGGCTTTGATATCATTGATCTTGAGTAAAAATTCAATCAGCACTCGACTGACCGCCATCACCGTCATCAACAAGATCGGCATCGCCAACAATGCCAAAACACCCCCCCAGACCGACAGATAAAACACGCTGACCACGCCATAGACGCATAGCGTGCTGACCGACAAGACCAACAGGGCGTACAGCAGTGGTAGGAGGTTGCGGTTACTGATTTGCGCGCTAAACGACAGGTCAAATAATGCCGATACAAACGCACGTATCTGTTGCTGACGGGTCTGTAAAAGTGCTATCGGTTGATTGCTTTTCGAATCAACGGGGCGAGTTGCGTCGGGCAAATTCATCATGTTGTGTACTCGCAATTGTTTACTCGGAATCAAGTGGTAGATCACGCGGTTTCAGGGGGGATGAGCGTTGTCGGTTCAATTATGCGTCGTGGTTGGTTGGGATGACAGCAGTAGATTATAGGCAAAATTGTGGCTATTACACCGTTTGGTTTATTTTTCAGGTGGGTTTTCGCGTTAGAATGCCGCATTATTTTTTTGTTGTTGGGGAATTGCGTGGAAACGCTAAAAATATCGCAAGACACCTTGACTGAGGCAGTCGAGCAATTACACAGTATTCGTGATTTTATTCGTTTTGTGGTCAGTGCTTTACGCGAAAATGAAGTGCATTTGGGACAAGGCACAGAAGATTATTTTGCTGAAGCCACCGCTTTGGTGATGCAAAGCCTGTCACTGGATTGGTCAGCCGATGAGCAGATTTTAGACAGCCGCTTACTGAAATCTGAAAAAAAGCGCATCATTGAGTTGCTGGCACAGCGGATTAACAGCCGGATTCCACTGGGCTATTTGCTGAATTTGGCCTATTTTTGTGGTCAGCCGTACTATGTCGATGAGCGCGTGTTGATTCCGCGTTCACCGATTGCAGAGTTGATTCAGCAGCGCTTTTTGCCATATTGCACGGACGGTCAGATCGAGGCGAGCAGCGTGCAGGCGCTGGGGCTGCCAAGTTTGCCACAGCCGTTTATGCCTGAGCGAATTCTAGATCTGTGTACCGGTTCGGGTTGTATTGCGGTTGCTTTGGCCTATGCGTTTATTGATGCGACGGTCGATGCGGTCGATCTGTCCCGCGATGCGCTGGCTGTGGCGTCGATCAACGTGTCACATCATTTAAAAGACGACCAAGTGGCACTGATCGAGTCTAATCTGTTCGACAAAATCCCTGCCCAACAGCAATATGATTTGATCGTCAGCAATCCGCCGTATGTGGATGCGGCCGACATGGCGGAGTTGCCACAAGAGTTTCAGCATGAGCCAGAAATGGCGTTGGCCGCCGGTCAGGATGGGCTGGATTTGGTGCGTAAAATCCTCTGGCAGGCGTCGGATTATCTCAGCCCGCGTGGTCTGCTGGTGGTTGAAGTTGGCAATAGTGAATGGGCATTGCGGCAGAGTTTGCCAAAAGTGCCGTTCCACTGGATCAGTTTTAGTCAAGGGGGCATGGGCGTGTTTGCCCTGACTGCTGCCGAGTGTCTACAGTATCGCGAAGAATTTCAGCGCTCAGTGTTGGAGCAATAACAGATGGCGGGCAATAGTATCGGGCAATTGTTTCGGGTAACGACCTGTGGGGAATCACACGGCTTAGGGTTGATGGCGATTGTCGATGGTGTACCGCCCAATCTTGAATTGTCGGAAGCGGATCTTCAGATTGACCTAGACCGCCGTAAACCCGGTACCTCGAGCTTTGCCACCCAGCGCAAAGAAGAAGACGAGGTGCGCATTTATTCGGGCGTATTCGAGGGTAAAACCACCGGCACGCCGATTGGGCTATTAATTAATAACACCGATCAAAAGTCCAAGGACTACGGCAATATCGCACAAACCTTTCGCCCCGGCCATGCGGATTATACCTATAGCATGAAGTATGGTTTTCGGGATTATCGTGGCGGCGGACGTTCCAGCGCGCGCGAAACTGCGATGCGAGTGGCAGCCGGTGCGATTGCCAAAAAATACCTGAAGGAAAAATTTGGCGTTCTGATTCGTGGTCATGTGACCCAGATCGGCAACGAACACGCGACTGCGCTGGATTGGGAGTTGGTCAATCAAAACCCGTTTTTTTGCGGTGATGCGGATGCAATTCCGCGTTTTGAAGCCTTGGTCACGGCGCTGCGTCGTGATGGCACCAGCTGCGGCGCACGGCTTGAAGTGCTGGCCGAAAACGTACCGGTTGGTTGGGGTGAGCCGGTGTTTGATCGCTTAGATGCGGATATTGCGCACGCGATGATGAGCATTAACGCGGTGAAAGGCGTTGAGGTCGGTGATGGTTTTGCGGTGGCGGGGCAATTTGGCCATGAGTCACGCGATGAGCTGACGCCAGATGGATTTACCGCCAATCATTCAGGTGGCGTGCTGGGTGGGATTTCGAGTGGGCAGACTATTCGGGTCAGTATCGCGCTGAAGCCGACCGCGAGTATCACCACTGCCGGACGTAGTATTACCATCGACGGTGAGCCGACTGAGATGCTGACCAAAGGTCGGCATGATCCGTGTGTCGGGGTGCGTGCCACACCGATTGCGGAGGCGATGTTGGCGATTGTGCTGATGGATCACTTCCTAAGGCATCGCGCGCAAAACGCTGATGTGGTGCAGCCACTCGCACCGATTTAAGTCGGTGCATACAAGCCCCCACACAACTGTGAAAAATTTTACAGGCTTGTTGTGGGGCATTTTTCCAAGCGCGCAAAAATGAAATGACTATTCATTAAAGATAGAGCCGTGTTTAGAGGTTAGTTAAAAAAATTTTCTATTCTTCAGGTGTTGATGGTGGGAGGAGTAATCGTTACTAAATCTTGTACAATGCCGCTTGTGCTTCTTTAAACAGTATGACACCTATAAGCGATGGAAATAAGAAACCGCTATTTTCAACAAAAAAAGACAGGCCAATACCCGCTGAAACCAGTATTCCACTACAAAAAAATAGCGTTGAAGCGACGTAGTATCTTGGAATGGACAACGCAATCGCCATACATAAAACAGAAAAAAACAGCAGCCCAGATATACTCTCATCCAGTAATCCTCTAGCTCCTGCCAAAGGATATGTGGTATCAAACGAGAATAAAATGCGCAAGTCCTCCCAGAAAAAAGGAGTTCCAAACCAAATAACAACCAACCAAACGTAAAGGCGCGTAAGCCAAAAATTCATTTTTTCTTCTCCGTTGCTTATTCAGAAAAATTGAAAAACGATCATTCACCCACACTTGGCAAATAGCGCAGCCACCCCTGTGGCACATACGCGAGCAGGCGCATCCGACACGGATGCCAAAACGCCGATAACGTCAACAACAACGAACTGATCAACAACGCTGTCAGGGCAAAATTTATCCCCATCTCCCCGAACTGCTTCAGCAACATATTCAAGGCATACACCACATACACCAATGCCGACACCATCAGCGCCCGTCGATCAATCAACAGCGACACCACCGCCAACAGCACATACAAGCCCACAATCGCCAAGCCTGCCGCGACCGAAAGATTTGCACCACTGCCGAGCGTCGAAAAAATCGGATGCACCAACAACGGCGCGGCCAACAGATGCAACCAAAACGCCACATCTGCCCGCTGAGTCTGACGAGTAGGGTCAGACATGTCCCAGCGCATCGCCAGTGCAAACACCGCCAAGCCCGACACAAACAAACAGGCAAGTAGTGCGCCCTCTTGCTCTGGTAGGATCAACTCAGTTACACAGGCCGACAGCGCTACCACCACCACGCCAGTTCCCGCTGCTACTGTCATCGGCACATGAAAGCGTCGCCAATGCAGCCACGTTGCTGCTGCAATCATTGCAGCTACACTAAGTACTAATCCAACGC
>JBAQKP010000280.1:0-7339 GCA_049301135.1 Moraxellaceae bacterium
AGCCTACGCAGGCTACAGCACTGCCATTATTACAACAGCTTGCCGAAAGCCTACCGAGTACGCCCGCATGCTCGACTGGACAGTTGGCTGGACAGCATGTGGTGATTACCGCAGGCCCGACCCGTGAGGCGCTCGACCCCGTCCGTTATCTGAGCAATCATAGCACCGGCAAAATGGGCTTTGCGCTGGCCGAAGCCTGCCGTGATGCAGGGGCAACCGTGACACTACTGGCAGGCCCTGTGCACCTGCCGACACCTGAAGGCATTGCGCGGATCAATATCACCTCAGCGCGGGATTTATTGGCGGAAAGTTTGCGTTTGATCGAACAAGGCTGTGCGGTATTTATTGCTACTGCTGCTGTGGCGGATTATCGGCCAGAAGTCATTGAAGATCATAAAATTAAAAAATCCGGCGAAATCACCGACATTCGTTTAGTCAAAAACCCCGACGTAGTCGCCACCATTGCCGCACATCCACAACGGCCATTTGTGGTTGGTTTTGCTGCCGAAACGCAAAATACCGAAAGCTACGCGCAAGGCAAGCTGCACAATAAAAAACTCGACATGATCGCCTGCAATGACGTGTCGCGGCGTGATATAGGTTTTGGCGCAGACGAAAACGCGATGACGGTGTTTTTTGCCGCGCAATATGGCTTGGACGCGGTACACTTGGACAAAGCCAGCAAGGCCGAGATTGCAGCGCGGTTGGTGGCGTGTATTGCCGCAGCCCAGCAGCGCGTAACATAAAATGCCGATGATTTTCCCGACGATCCTGCCAGTCGATTTTAACCAGTCACAGCACACCGACGCGCTGTGGTTGATGATGAATCTGTATGCGACTGACCCGATGGGTGGCGGCATTGCTTTGCCTGATACCCAGCAAGCTGAGTTTTTACAGCACATGGCCGATTGGCAAGCACAGCGGGCAGCGGTGATCCTGCTGGCATGGTGTGATCAACAGCCGGTTGGTTTGCTGAATGCTTTCGAAGGTTTTTCTACTTTTGCGGCGCGACGATTGCTGAATATTCATGATGTGATCGTACATGCAGACTATAGAGGCCAAGGAATTGCAGGGTTGCTGCTGGCTGCGGCTGAGACCATTGCCCAGCAACGCGGTTATTGCAAAATGACGCTGGAGGTATTGCAGGGTAACCAGTCGGCACAGGCGCTCTATCGCAAAGTGGGTTTTGCCGGTTACACGCTAGACCCAGTCCAAGGACAGGCATTGTTTTGGCAGAAAGTTTTATAAAATCAATCTAAAAACAGGTTTACTATTGCCCAGCGCAACCTGTTAAGTAATCGGTTATTGACCATGAATGATGTTCGACGCACGACGTATCCCACGCACAGTAAACAACTGGTCGAAACCTTTGATGCGGTGTTTACCGCAGAGGAGTGTCAGCAGTTTATTGATGTGAGTGAGCAAAAAGGCTACGAGGCCGCCACCATCACGCTAGGCCGTAATCACTTCGAGCTACGCACCGAAGTACGTAACAATGATCGGGTGATTTACGATGATCCTCAGTTGGCTGAGCAGTTGTTTGTGCGGCTGCGTGATCTTTTACCGGCCAAGCTCCACGGTTGGGATTTAGTCGGTTTAAATGAGCGCTTTCGCTTCTATCGCTATCAGTCTGGCCAAACCTTTAAGCCACATTGGGACGGTATTTATGCACGTAGTGACTGGGAAAGTAGTCAGTTGTCGTTGTTGATTTATTTGAGTGCTGACTTTGTCGGTGGTGAAACGATTTTTTATCAAGATACCGCCATGCGTAAGCCGTGCCTTGAAACCCGTCAGGCGGTGGTTGTGCCGCAACAAGGCCAAGTGTTGATTTTTGAGCATCAGCAGTTGCATGAAGGTGCGCCAGTGACCAGCGGTATCAAGTATGTGTTGCGCACGGATGTGATGTATAAGCATCCGCTGGCAAAATAGGGCTGGCAAACCACCAGCTAATCAAACCGTTTGATATTTGGCTGTCGGCGTAACTGTGCAAACACGCCGACTTCCCACGGTCGCATCGCCAGCACCAGACTGGTGCCAAACCGATGTGCCAGCGGCAGTGCTTCATCGGCATAATGCAACTGGTTAAACTCCTGTTTCAGCTTTTCGATACGTTTGGCGATCAGATCATTTGAACGTTTGGATAGCATACCACTCAAAAAAATCCGATGTTCACCCGCCGTATCAAACCGACTGTGAAAAAACTCTGCTTGGACATGCCGTTCAAAAAACCGCTGAATAGGGCCATTTTTAAGCCACTGAAAATCGCGTGACAGCATGAGCTTGGTTTGGTTGTACGGCAGCAATTGCAATACGCCCATTCTGTCGAGTCGTGCCAACAAACGGATACATTCATGCTCAGTAATCTGATAGGTGTCAATGGTTTCTTGAAATGTCCAGCGGTTCAACACACAGTGGGCGACCAGTAGTAATTTAACATCACTGACCAATTCCAATTCTTGCGCTTCGGTCAGTTGATCGATTTTTTGTTGCGCCCTGTCCATCAGTTGCACAAGATCCGAAATCTCGATGCCCAGCCATGTACACAGTTGATCCAAGCGCTGTAGCGAAAAACTCTGTTCGGCAAATAACCGTTTGACACTGGCCTCGGACAGATGCAACACCTCGGCGGCTTGCGCATAGGTACGACCTTGCCGCCGCATTTCGGCCTTTAAACTGTTCATCAGAGCGGTGGTTTGTGCCATTTGGGGCAGCCAGTCAACGGTTGTGCTGATCAAGCTATCGAAAAACCACTGTAGAAACAAGTGGCACAAAAAAGCCCCACGGCAATACTGCGGTAGGGCTTTGAACAGCGATGAGGCTTTGCGGCTTGGCTTACGCGTTACCAGTCGCTTCGGCGGCTTGCTGTTGTTGCAGACGCTGTTGGCTTTCAGTGAAGGCGGCATCGAAGTTAATCGGTGCAAGCAGCAGTTGTGGGAAGCTACCTTTGGTCACGATGTCGCTGATCGCTTCACGCGCAAACGGGAACAAAATATTCGGGCAGTACGCACCGAGCAGATGCGGCAGTTGCTCTTGGGTGACGTTTTCGATCAAAAACACACCGGCTTGATGCACTTCAGCGATAAACGCAACCGCACCTTGGTTTTTGGCATTGACCGTGACGCTCAAGACCACTTGAAAGTGGGTTGGATCAAGCTGTTCGGCATTTGATGACAAGTTAATGTCCAGTTCGGGTTGCCATTCGCCCATGAAGACGCGCGGACTTGGCACTTCAAATGACAGATCTTTAGCATAAATACGTTCAAGAGCGAGTTGAGCTTGCGGTTGTTGGTCAGTCATGACACTTCAGTTCCTTGTGGTTAAAAAGTGATGGCGCGGTAAACGTGCGGTTAGCCCGCGAGCAGTGCGTCGAGTTTGCCGTGCCGTTCTAGGCCAAACAGCTCATCGCAGCCACCAATAAACTGTTCGCCGATAAAAATCTGCGGCACAGTCCGATGGCGAGTTTTGTTCATCAGATCGGTACGCACCTGCGCCGGTTCACGGCTCAAGTCAACTTCAGTAAACAGCACTTGTTTTTGCGCAAGCAGTTGCTTGGCGCGAACACAGTACGGGCAATACGGTGTGGTGTAAATAGTGACCGGTACGGACATAAAGATTTCCTTGATATTCGGTAGACCCGTGTTCAATACAGCGCGTTTGGTGTCGTTTACTTGGTCAGTGGTACAGTTTTGCTTTTAACCAGCGGCAGCCCTTGACCACGCCAGCTTAAAATCCCACCTTCGAGTCGATATAGGTTTTTGCCACCGACCGTTTGTGCGGCTGTGCCAGAAACGTGTCCCATCTGACAAATCATCACAATCGGCCGCTTTAGCTCGCGTAACTCTTCAAGGTGGTCTTTTAGGCGACTGTACGGGATATTGCGGCTGCCACTGATGTGGCCTTCGCGATAGTCCTTGGGGTCGCGTAAATCGATCAACATGGCGTTTTCTTGATTCAACAAAATACCGAGTGACTGTGCAGAAATTTTGCGGCCACTGCGCTTACTTTCAAGCACAAAAAACAAAATAATTAACACCCCCAGTGTGCCGAACAAAAAGGGGTGATTTTGCATAAACTCAAACCAGCGTTCCAAGAGACACCTTCACTCATCATTTAGACATCGGGTTTAACCGATCCACGCCAATGTGGTCGGCCGCGAGCATCTCGTGTCGAGATGGATTTCGCGGATTAGTATAACGGTAAAAGCGGCATGTCGATGCAAAAGCTGTGTCGGCAAATCGTATGTTGTGCCACCAGCCGACACACCACACAGCAGTGTGCTGGAAATCAGTGTGGCTGCTCTACCGCCAAGGCATCATCTTCTAGCCGGTTTAAGCTGAGCAAGCGCCGTTCCAAAATTTCGCCACGCGCCGCCGCTTGACGTAGGGCGCAGTCTGGCTCATGCCGGTGGGTACAATTACGGAAGCGACACGTCCCATACAGCGCCTGCATCTCAATAAAACCCGCCCGAATCGCATCGACACTCAAGTGCCACACGCCAAACTCACGAATGCCTGGCGAGTCAATCAGCGCCCCTTGCGCAAGGTCATGCGCATCAAACGGCATCAGTCGGGTGGTGGTGGTGGTGTGCTGGCCGAGCGCGGAGTTTTCTGAGATGACATTCACGCGCTGCATCGCTTCTGGCATCAAGGCATTGATCACCGAGCTTTTGCCGACGCCAGACTGCCCGACAAATACGACGGTGTGGCCGTTCAGCTTGGCCTGTAGTTCACTCAAGTCACCATCGGTACGAATGCATAGGGTGTCATAGCCGAGCGCCTGATATTCAGCCAATCGATCCAGTAGCGGGTCGTTTTCGGTCAATAGATCTGCTTTGCCAAGCACCAACAGCGCTGGAATATCGGCCTGCTGACAGGCCACCAGATAGCGGTCGATCAGTTGCATCGACGGGACGGGCAGGGCGGCAAACATCACCACAATCAGGCTGACATTGGAGGCGACAGGTTTAACTTTATGGTAGCGATCTGGCCGTGTCAGCAGGCTTTGGCGGGCATGTAGCGCGGTAATCACGCCCAATCCGGTGTTTGAATCCGCTTGCCAACGCACCCGATCACCCGTAATCAGCACCGGCAGGTTGGTGCGGGTATGACAACGCCAAATCTCGCCCAACGCGATCTCCCGCCAAAACGGCTCCGGCTCACCTTCAGCGACAATCGGGGCGACTTGTGGTTGCGTTGGCACACTGAGCACCTGCACTTCAAGTTGGCGGCCATAGTGCGCCACAATCAAGCCTTCCAGCGTGGTCGCGCCGCTGGGATCGTCGTGCAGGTCTTCTTGCTGTTGGCGGCGACTATGTTGGGCATCAATACGTCGCGACTGTTGGTCAGTCAGCCGACGTTTTCGGATCATCGACATGCGTAAAGCACAGTTCAAAAAAGGTCGCTCAATGTAGCATGATATTTTGTTAGTATGAGCGGTCTTCTTTATCTGAACATGCTGATCGCCATGAGTAGCTCGAATCCCGCCCAACGTTTGATTTGGATTGATCTGGAAATGACCGGATTAGATACCGATCAAGATCAAATCATTGAAATCGCAACGATTGTCACCGATGAAAACCTAAATATTTTGGCGGAAGGGCCAGTGTTGGCGATTCATCAGCCGGACATCGTGCTTAATGCGATGGACGAATGGAACACCCGTCAGCATGGTCAGTCCGGCTTGATTCAGCGCGTGCGCCGTAGCACGTTGACCGCGCAAGATGCCGAGCAACAGACCTTAGAGTTTTTGAAAAAATGGGTCGATGCCAAAAAATCGCCAATGTGCGGCAATTCGATTTGTCAGGATCGGCGCTTTATGCATCGCCTGATGCCAGAGTTGGAGCAGTTTTTTCACTATCGCAATTTGGACGTATCGTCGGTCAAAGAGCTGGCGCGGCGCTGGCGGCCTGAGATTATGGACGGCTTAAAAAAAGAAGCCTCACATCTGGCGATGGATGATATTCGCGATTCGATACGTGAGCTCAAATACTATCGTGAGTACTTTTTTAGGGTTAACTAAGCCTGATAGAGTTGGGTAGTGCTGCGATGGCAGCCTCGTTGAAGGTGTGCCATTCGGCTGATTTACTGCAAAGCACGTCATAATCGGTTACAGTTCATGCTATGAGAATCACGTTCAGGAAGACAACGTGGCTGACCGGTTTAATGAGCTGTTAATTCGGCGCTTTGATAATATTTTAGCTTGGACACCGGTTCAACGCTCGGTTTTGCTGTTGTCGGTGTTGGCGTTTGTGTTTACCCAATATCTGTTGTTGCATATTTATTTCTTGCTCAATCCAAGCGCGTATGTTCATTCAGCAGTGCTCGAAAACACCACCAAATGGCATGTGCTGTTGGTGTTGAGCAGTATTGTACTGATTAAACTGGCAAAAGCCGTCAATCACTCGGCACGGGCGCAGCGCATTGTGCCGTACATTTGCACCTTGTATTACTCAGTGACGTTGGTGGCGCTGGGGTATCTGATTGGATTGTTGACCGCGTCAGCCGGTATGGTGATGGTCGGTGCGCCCTTGCTGGGCATGGTGTTGCTCGGTCAGCGTGTGGTGTATGTGTCGATGGCATTTGCGCTGCTACTGGTGTTTATTGTGTCGCTGCTGACCGCATTTAACTACATTCCGTACGCACCGTTGTTTGTGCCAGAATTTTGGGTCGCGCCAGAAGCACGCTTGGCGCTGTTTAGCAGTGTGTTGTTTTTTTCTGCGCCGCATTTTGTGTTTATTGTGGCATTTGCCGATTTGATTTTACGTCAGCGTAAGCAGCGCGACCTGCTGATCGAGCGTTTGAGTTTGACTGATAGTTTGACCGGCATCGCCAACCGACGCGCGATAGTTGAGTTTTTACAAGAGCATCTGACTCTTGCCCAACGTAAACAACGGCCAATTGCGGTGCTGATTGCGGATCTGGATCATTTTAAACAGATCAATGATCGGCATGGACATTTGGTCGGTGATCAGGCGTTGCGACTCTCGGCGCAGTGTTTTTTGCAGTCGATTCGGGAATCGGATCGGTTGGGGCGCTATGGCGGCGAGGAGTTTTTGATTGTGTTTCCACAAACTCGTTTAGATGAGGCGTTAGAAATCGCCGAGCGTTGTCGGCAACAGTTGACCGAAGTCGAGCTGTATTCGGACACGCAACAGCCCGTGCCGCTGAGTGCGAGTTTTGGGGTGTATGGGGTGACCGATGGTCAGATTGATATCGACAGCTTGGTGCGTCTGGCTGATCAAAATATGTATCGTGCCAAGCAATCGGGTCGCAATCGGGTCTGTGCCGAGCAGCCTGACGCCCGTGCTGAAACAGTGGTGTTGCCTTCTGAGTAAACGGTC
>JBAQKP010000281.1:0-11801 GCA_049301135.1 Moraxellaceae bacterium
GCGCTGGGCATTCATGGCATGCAGTTGCTGGTGGTCAGTGATGTGGTACGCCAGTATGTGCTGTGGCAAGCGACTGCTGAACGGTTACGCCTACTGGGGAGCTTGCGTGATGTGCAGGCGCAGACCCTCAAGCTGACTGAGCGCCGTTATCGGGAAGGTTTGACCAGTCAGTTTGAGTTGACCCTCGCGCAAGCCGAACTGTCCAACTTAGAGGCGCAATTGCCTGCACTGTCCAATCTGCTGCAAGTAACGCAGAATCGGTTGGCGATTTTAACTGGCCAAAATCCCAGCGCCGCCAGCGTGACGCTCACCGCCAAAGCCGTGAGCGAGTGGCCGCAACAATTGGAGATTCAAGCCGGTCAACCGATTGAGTTGTTACAACGGCGGCCAGATCTGCAAGCGGCTGAACGGCAACTGCGCGCAGCCAATGCCACACTCGCCGCCGCGCAGGCCGAGCGCTTTCCCAAGCTGATGATCAGTGCGATTTGGGGGCAACAAAAACTCAGCTTGAATGGGCTCGGCTTGGCCGCTTCCCCATACAGTAATGCCGCGTTGGCCTTTAGTCAGCCGCTGCTGAATCGTGCGGCGATTCACGCCAACATCGAGGTCAAAACCGCTGCCGAACAAATCGCCGTGACCCAATATGAAAAGACGATTTTGACCGCATTAGAGCAGGTCGAAAACAGTCTGGCTGCGCAGCAGTTTGAGCAACAGCGTTTTACCCAACTCAACCAAACTGTACAGACCCGTCAGCAATCACGCCGCCATGCCGAATCGTTGTACCGTGAGGGTTTGACCGGATTACTGCCCTTACTGGATGTGCAGCGTAGCGTGGTCGCCGCCGAACTCGGCCTACTGGATAGCCGTAGTCAGCGTTGGCTCAACGCGGTGAACCTGTACCAAGCGTTGGGTGGTGGTTGGCAAGCCTTGCCCGCACCTGCTGCACAACAAACAACGCCTACACAGCAGCAAGCGCCTGCACCCCAAAACACACCTTCTTTATCCAAGCCGACCAGTCGCCAGACTGCGGTCAGTGTTGGGGAGTCTTAATCATGTCTTCAGTGTTCTATCGTTCATCGACTTCCCCGCATGCGTCACAACGCTGTCATCAGTCGGCCACGTCGCGTGGTTTTGCGCTGAGTAGTACCGTATTTGTATTGTTATCCGTGCTGCTGTTAACCGGTTGTAAAGAGCCGGTTGAGCCGACAGCTACGCCACCGCAGCCGGTCTTGGTCAGTGTGGTGCGCCAGCAAAGCACTGATTCGGCACGGCAGTTTAGCGCGGTGGTTGAAGCACGGGATGAAACCCGTCTGGGCTTTCGGGCTGCCGGTAAAGTGACCCAGCGTCAAGCCGAGGTTGGCCAGCAGGTGCAAGCCGGTCAGGTGTTGGCCACCTTAGACGTGAATGACTACCAACTGGCGGTGACGGCGGCTGCCGATCAACTGCGGGCTGCGCAAGTCGATGCCAAACAACAACGCGCTGATGCGGAACGTCTAGCACGCTTGCTGAAAGACGGCTCAGTCGGGCAGGCCGATACTGAGCGGCAACGGGCGCGGGCAGATGCGGCAGACGCATTAGAGGCACAAGCCGCCAGTCAGTTGAATCTGGCCAAAAACCGTGCCGGTTATACCGAATTGACTGCACCCTTTGGTGGGGTGATTACCGCGATTTCGTTTGAAACTGGCCAAATCGTTGCTGAAGGCCAGCCCGTGCTGACGATTGCCCGCGACGGTGGTCTGGATGTGGTGGTCGATCTACCCGAACAATGGGTGACGGCGTTGCGTCAGCAGCAGGCCAGCGTGACTCGCTGGAACAGCACAGACGCACCGATTCCGGTCAGGTTGCGTGAGCTTGCGCCGATGGCTAACCCACAAACCCGTACCTATCGCGCCAAATTTAGTGGCATTCCGAGTGATTGGCGCTTGGGGATGACCGCCCAGTTACGCCTGACTGAACCGCAGCAACAGGGCATCGCGGCTGAATTACCGGCCTCCAGTCTGATGCAGCGTGGTGGTGAACAGTCATTTGTGTGGGTGGTCAGCAGCAAAGGCAGCCTGAGTGCCAAGCCGGTGCAGGTTTTGCGCTACGGGCAAAATAGCGTTTGGCTGACTGGCCTGACTGATGGTGAGCAAGTGGTGTCGGTCGGCGGCCAAAAACTCGATGCGGCGATGCAAGTCCGTGCGCTGGTACGGCCAGCCCAGATCGGCATGGAGCAACAGCCATGAGTGAGCCGAATAGTCAGTTTGAAAATCCTGAATTGAAAGATCCTAAGGTTACAGATCCGAAGTTTAAAGATACTGGATTTAACCTGTCGATCTGGGCAGTCAAAAATCCAGCGATTGTGATTTTTTTAATGCTCGCCAGTTTGCTCGGTGGTCTGTATAGCTTTATGCATCTGGGTCGGCAAGAAGATCCGAACTTTAACTCCGTGATCATGACTGCGGTGGTCGCGTGGCCGGGTGCTAGCACGCAAGAGGTACAAGACCAAGTGCTGAACCGGCTGGAACAAGCCATGCAAGAGCTGACTGGCGTCGATGCGGTGCGCAGCTTTGCACGGCAGGGCTACGGCGGCTTGACACTGGTGATGAAAGGCGGCATGAGTGGTGCAGAGCTAGAGGAGTCGTGGTATCAAACCCGCAAAAAAATCAATGATATCCGCCATCAATTGCCCGCTGGTGTGCAAGGGCCGTTTTTTAATGATGAATACTCGGACGTGTATACCGCGCTGTTTGCCTTGCAAGCACCGGAACTCAGCGTCCAAGAGCTGAACGACTACAGCAGCCAACTGAAAAAACAACTGCAAAGCGTGCCACAAGTCGGCGCGGTGGATATTTTTGGCAAGCAAGCTGAACAAGTCGAAGTGGCATTTTCCAGTCGGCGCTTGGCGGCGCTCGGCTTGTCACCGCAGCAGATTTTTGCGGCGTTGTCACAACAAAACCAACTGAACCCGTCCGGTTCGGTCGATACCGACAGTGATCGGGTATTTGTACGGGTTGATGGCTCGCTGCGTAGCGTGGAAGACGTCGCCAATGTGCCGGTCAGTGCCGGTGGCCGCTTGCTGAAATTGTCCGATGTGGCGGACATCAGCTACAAAACCGCCGATCCGGCGGATTTTAAGATTCGTTATCAAGGCAGCCCAACCGTGGTGATCGGCATCACTTTGCAAAAACACGGCGATATTTTGGCCTTGGGTGAGGCTTTAGAGCAGCGGGTGACCCAAATCAAAGCCGAGATGCCGCTCGGGGTCAGTTTGACCCAAATCGCTGACCAATCGACTGTGGTGGAGGAGTCGATTTGGGAGTTTGAACAGGTGTTTTTGGAAGCATTGGGCATTGTGCTGCTGGTGTGTTTTGTTGCACTCGGTTGGCGCACTGGCTTGATTGTGGCGGCGTCCGTGCCGTTGGTGTTGGGCTTGGTCGCGATGGTGATGTATAGCGTCGGCTGGCAGTTGGATCGGATTAGCTTGGGCGCGTTAATCATCGCGCTGGGCTTGCTGGTCGATGATGCGATTATTGCGGTCGAGATGATGGTGGTGAAGCTTGAGGAGGGCTGGGATCGAGTCAGCGCGGCGGGTTATGCCTATACCTCGACTGCGTTTCCGATGCTGACCGGTACGATGATCACCGTGGCGGGATTTATGCCGGTCGGTTTTGCCAAATCGACCTCGGGCGAATATGCCGGTGGGATTTTTTGGGTGGTCGGTACAGCGCTGATCGTGTCGTGGCTGGTGGCGGTGATTTTTATCCCGTATCTGGGCACACGGATGCTACCAAAAAATCTCGCTACTAAAGTCCAGCACGATCCGTATGATCGACCGCTGTACCGCCGCTTTCGTCGCTTGGTGGCGTGGTCGATTCGCTATCGGGTGCTGGTGTTATCGGCGACCGCAGGGCTGTTTGTGGTGGCGATTGTCGGCATGGGCTTGGTACAGCAGCAGTTTTTCCCGACTGCGTCACGGCCAGAGCTGCTGGTTGAGCTGCGTATGAAAGAAGGTGCAGCGTTTGCCGCGACTGAAGCCGAGGTGAAGCGACTGGAGCAGGTGTTGGCCAAAGATCCTGATGTGAATTATTTCACCAGTTATATCGGCCAAAGTACGCCACGCTTTTTCTTGTCATTGTCGCCGGAATTACCAAATCCCAACTATGCACAAATCGTGGTGATGACCGACACGATGGTTGAGCGTGAGGCAGTGCGTGGTCGGCTGATGCAGATTTTTGAGGACAATCTTCAGTTTCCGGCGGTGCGTGGACGGGTGACCCGTTTGGAGTTTGGCCCGCCGGTCGGTTTTCCAGTGCAGTTTCGGGTGATGGGGCCTGATGTCGATCAGATCCGTCAGATTGCCGAGCAAGTGCGTGATGAGGTGCGCAAAAGCCCGCTGGTACGCGACACGCAACTGGAGTGGAACGAGCAAGCGCGTAGTCTGAATATTCGGATTGATCAGGACAAAGTCCGGCTGCTCGGGCTGTCGAGTACCGATGTCGCCAATACCGTGCAAGCAGTACTGTCTGGTGCGCCGGTCAGTCAGATTCGGCGCGGTGAGGAGCTGGTCAGTGTGGTGGTGCGTGCCACGCCGGATGAGCGGCAGCAACTGGATCAGTTGGATGCGATTAATCTGTTTAGTGCCAGTGGTGCGGTCGTGCCGTTGTCACAAGTGGCGACTATTGAGCCGAGTTTTGAGGAGCCGGTGTTGTGGCGGCGCAACCGCGATATGGTGCTGACCGTGCGCAGTGATGTGGCCGATGGTGTGCAAGGTCCATATGCGTCACAGCAGATCATGAAGACGCTACAGCCGATCATCGAGCGTTTGCCGGTCGGCTATCGGGTCGAAATGGGCGGCGCAATTGAAGAAAGCAGCAAAGCCAATGAAGCGATTGGCAAAGTATTTCCTTCGATGCTGTTGGTGATGCTGTTTTTCTTGATGCTGCAAGTACAGAGTTTTGCGCGGATGGGCTTGGTGTTGTTGACTGCGCCGTTGGGGATTATCGGGGTGGTGCCGGCCTTGCTGTTGTTTGGTGCGCCGTTTGGCTTTGTGGCCTTGCTGGGGGTGATTGCCTTAAGCGGCATGATCATGCGCAACTCGGTGATCTTGGTGGTGCAGATCGACCAAGAGATTCGCGAAGGCCGCACGCCGTGGGATGCGGTGATTGAAGCGACGGTGCGGCGGGCGCGGCCGGTGATTTTGACTGCGGCGGCGGCGGTGCTGGCGATGATTCCGCTGTCGTCAAGTGTGTTCTGGGGGCCGATGGCGATTGCGATCATGGGCGGGCTGTTGATTGCGACGGGATTGACCTTGTTGTTTGTACCGGCGCTGTATGCCTTGTGGTTTAAGGTGAAACCGCCGGTACACGCGGTATAATCGAGGTTTTTGGTCGGACTGAGCATGCAAACGATCAAAGTCGCGGTGATTGGTGCGGGTGCAGCCGGTCTGATGGCTGCCGAGGTGCTGTCGCAGGCCGGTGTGGCAGTCGATGTGTATGAACATAAGCCGTCAGCAGCGCGTAAGATCCTGATGGCCGGTAAAGGCGGGCTGAATATCACCCACAGTGAGGATTTGGCCGACTTTACCCAGCGTTACGATCAGCCAGACTGGTTGCAGCCGATGCTTGACCGCTTCCCACCGAGCGAGATTGTGGCGTGGATGCAAGGTCTGGGCATCGACAGCTATGTCGGCACATCAGGGCGGGTGTTTCCGTCGGAGATGAAGGCCGCGCCGCTGCTGCGGGCGTGGTTGGCACGGCTCAAAAACGACGGTGTGCAGTTTTTTTATCGGCATCGTTGGCTGGGTTGGGATGTGGCTGGTCAGCAGGTGTTTGCGCGTGCGGATGGTTCGCAGTTTAGCCAACACTACGCAGCGACGATTCTGGCGGTCGGTGGCGGTAGTTGGACGCGGCTCGGTTCAGATGGTCAGGCGCTAGATTGGCTGGCACAGCGTGGGGTGGATCTAAAGCCATTACAAGCCTCGAACTGTGGGGTACAGGTGGTGTGGTCGCCGTTTGTGCAGGCGCTGGCCGGTCAACCGTTAAAGCGGGTGCAGGCATGGCTGACTGATGTTGCGCCGGTACTGTCGGATGCGATGCTGACTGAGTATGGGCTAGAAGGTGGCCTGTTGTACGCGTTATCACGACCGATTCGGCAGCAACTCAACACGCACGGGCAAGCTAAGATTTTTTTAGATGTATTGCCTAATATCAGCCAACCAGAGCTACAAGACCGTTTACAGCCGAAAGCCAAGCAATCCCAAGCCAATCTGTGGCGCAAGGCTGGACTCGATCCGGTTAAATCTGCGTTGATTCGAGAAATTTTACCCAAGTCCGCATGGTCAGATCCGGTACAGGTGGCGGCGCTGGCCAAGCGTTTACCGATTACGATCCATGCGTTACAGCCGATGGATGAGGCGATCAGCACAGCGGGCGGTGTGCGACAATCGGCTGTGGATGCGCAGTTGATGCTGAAGCAACAAGCAGGTGTGTTTTGTTGTGGTGAGATGCTGGATTGGGATGCGCCGACCGGCGGCTATTTGCTGACTGCGTGTTTTGCCAGTGGTCGCTGGGCGGGGCATGGGGTGTTGGATTGGTTAAAGCGTTCAAATACGGCTCAAGTTTGAGTCATAAATTTTCAATTTAGGCTGATTTTCGACGTTGTTCAGATTAAAAAAGCCAAAACCAACGATATATGCCGGTTTTGGCTTTTTTTACAGCGATATCGCAGCCAATGATAGCAGTGGCTTAAATCGCTTTTTGATCGACTGGCTTGGCCGCTGGCGGCTTGGCTTTCAGCACGTCACCTTTAAACGACACACCCGCCCAGCTGTATTTTTTAAACTGGCGGATATTTTGGTGATCCGTACCAATCGGATTGTTGATCACGGCTTTGTAATGCTCAGCAAACAGGCTTAACGTGTCAGCAGGGCTGAGGTTATGCAGCTTGGCAAACGCAAACACGCGGCAGCTACCGGCATTTTCGTTTTCGGCGTTATACAGCTTGCCATTGTTAAAGGCGGCCGGTGTATAGTAGTAGTGCTGATTGATATAATCTAGCACGTCTTCAAACTGTGCTTTGCCAGTTTGTACTGCATTGAGTAGGGCAGATACAGAGGTGATCATCACAGACTCCACAACAATAAAAAAGCAATCGCCGCTAGTTTAGACCAAGCCGCTAGTCTGGCCTAGTGTTCTCGCATGAGAACTGCAAAATATGCCAGAAGATTTTGATCAATAGCATCCAGTTCACGGGTATGGAGGATAGAGCAACATGTCGAATAAGTTGAAAGGTAAGCGAATTATTATTACCGGCGCGTCCAGTGGGATCGGTGAGGCGTTGGCCATCGAATGTGCGCGGCGTGGTATGCACCTTGGATTAGTTGCACGGCGTGAGGATTGCTTGCATCGGCTGGCCGAGCGTTTGCGCCCCAGCGGTGTGCAGATCGAGACGGCGATTTTGGATGTGACCGACACGGATCAAGTCACACCGATTTTGTCGGGTCTGGCCGATTTATTGGGCGGTGTCGATATCGTGGTCGCCAATGCGGGCATTCTGAAAAGCCGTAAGGCCGGTGATGGTCGGCTGCATCGCGATCAGCAGGTGTTTCAGACCAATGTGATCGGCGCGATTGCGACCAGTGAAGCGGCAATTCAATTGTTCCGCCTACAAGGACGCGGTGGTCAGATCGCGGTGACCTCGTCGTATTCGGCGTTTTTGCCACTGCCGATGGCGGCGGCATATTCGGCCAGTAAAGCGGCGGTCACCAGTTATTTTAATGCGATTCGTGCGCCGCTACTGCGTGAAAATATCCGTGTCACCGTACTGCATCCGAGCTTTGTCAAAACCGATATGTTAGATGGGTTTGAGACGCGTGGCTTGCCGATTGTGGCACGCGCCGATGAGATGGCAACTGCGATGATGGATGCGATTGCCCGCGAGCAGCATAATCCGATCTTGCCGAAGCAACCGTGGGGCATGTTGTATCAAGCCCAGAAACTGATGCCAAATCGGTTGATTTTAGAGTTACAAAAACGTATGTAAGATTTTTATTTTTTAACAAAAAACGCCTGACATGATCAGGCGTTTTTTTTGTGGCTGACAGTGGTTTAGAAGGTTTGGTTAATCTGGAAAATCGCAGTTGTTCCACTGACTTCATTGGCCATCATCAACAATGGCTTGCCATTTGGCGAGTCTTTGGCAGAGATAAAGTGAAGACCTTCAGCACCTAGATCGCCTGCTGCCGGTGATTCCAGATCGGTTGCACTAAAGTCACGCGGGTTGATGTATTGCACAAACACCGGCTGCGTTGGGCTGCTGACGTCGTACACCATCACACCACCGATGCGCTCTAAGCCAATAAAGGCAAAGGTTTTGCTGCCGAGTTTGCCGACCGCGATGCCTTCGGGTTCTGGCCCTTTGTTATCGCTGCGGTCGTCAAGGGCAGTTTCTTCGTGGTTAGAGTTGAAGTGAGCGGGAAACAGCTCTTTTACTTTTTGTTCAAAATGATCAGCGGAATCCCAGACCCGTTTGCCAGCATCATCCCAGATCGAGAATGAACGCGCGCCAAAGCTATAGAGTTGGTCATATACCAAATTGCCGCGTGGGCTGAGTTTGGGTGAGCCATCGGCATTTTTTTGGTAACCTTCTGTCCACGTGATGGTCAGGCGACCCAGTTGTGCGTCGCTGCGACAGTCACCCGCTGCACCGTCAGCAGTTGCGCCACAGTAGGCAAAGGTGGCTGGATTGAGTTCAGCACCTTTGGCCAGTGCACGCAGCTGTGGTGGTAGATCATCACCTTTGCGGCGGTCGAAGCCGTTTGGATGGGTCAGGTGATTGACACGGAATTCTTCAACGAAGCCTTTACTCGCATCGCCATCCCAGTAGGCTTGGTTGTTTTCACCCCATGCCCGTGCATCGCCTTCGTTGGCGGTGACAATATAAGTCTTGCCGGAAACGTTATAGCTGGCGATGGAATCAGGCATATACAGGCCACGTACACCTGCCCAACGCTGGATATTGATGAAAGCTTCACCTTCGTTGCTATCACGATCACTCACATCCATGCCGTTGCCAGCAAGCCCATGATCTTTAAAGCCTAACGGTAGAATGTCGGTGATTTTTGCGGTGGCAATGTCGAGTTTGGCCAGCGCATTGTTTTCTTGTAGGGCAACCCAAGCGGTTTTGCCATCTTCTGAAACGGTAATATATTCCGGCTCAAAATCTTTGGCGGCGCTGGCGTTTGGCCCGAAGATACGAACGCCTTTGGCGCGCAATTCGTTTTCTTTGCCATTATATTCGCGGAAATTGGCCGTACGGACACTGGGCTTACTGATGTCTGTAATATTAATCACGCTGACCGAGCCTTCAGGGTCGATCTGATAATCATCTGATGGTTCGGCTTCGTTGGCAACCAAGACGGTTTTACCATCGGGACTAAACGTTAGCATGTCGGGTAGTGCCCCAACCCCAATGCTGCTGATCAGGCTGAGATCACTGGCTTTATAAAAACCAACAAAACCATTGCTGGTCTTCGGTGACGATTCAATCGCGACGGCCACGATCCCATTTTTGACTGCGACACTATTGACGATTGCATTAGCGGCGATGGCTGTCGCATCAAGGCTACGAATAAATTTTGGTGCGGCAGGATTGCTCAGGTCGAGGACATCAATGACGCCTTTTTGTGCATTAACAATAAAACCGCGCTTGCTGGCTGGATCAAACGCTGGAATCTCTGCGGCACTGGCCGCAAATACGCCAGTTGCAAAGCCACCGATCTTCTCGAGGCTAATGGTTTTTGGGGTTGGTTCAACCACAACCGGCGCGACACTTGCCGTGTCATCATCGTTATCGCTACAGGCAGTCAGCAATACGCTGGCACTCAGCATGGCGGCTACAAGTGCGCTATAAGCGGGCAGTTTCATACGCAAAGTCCTTCGTCTTTTAAAGCAAGAGTCAATCGGGGCAAGCTAGCCCCGTAGACTGCAAAACTCAAATGACAGTGCGATGATGAAGAGGTGACGCTTTGATGACGGCCAGTTGGTTCGCTGAGGATTAGCTACTGACAATCCGCTGAATTTTGGGCTGAAAGTTATCGAATACTTTCAGCGCGACCATATTCCAATAATGTCCAGACACTGCGCGATTGATCATCATGGTATCGGCGGATGGTTGAAAACTGTCCCAGTATTTCAGTGAGTGACGGGCTTTTTCGATGGTCTGGTGATGTACTTGGCTTGCGCCAAAATCAAATGGCTGCGACAGCGGTGGCAGCAGAACATCAATCCATTCTAAATAAAAATCGGCGGGAATCTGACCCGTCTGGTTACGCACTTTCAGGGTGCGCAATTGCGCCTCAAGCTCCGGCACGTTGCGGTCTTGCGCGGCAGTCAACAAGGTCTTGTAGGTCTGGACGATCTCCAGCGGCAACTCTTTAATGCAGCCAAAGTCATACACCACCACCGAACCGTCTGGCCGAAAGGCAAAATTACCCGGATGCGGGTCGCAGTGAAAGCTGTTCAGATAAAAAATCTGCTGACTGATCATGTCAAACAGCCGATTGCCGATCTCGTTACGGATCTCTGGCGACCATGTCCCTGCTGTGGCAATCGAGTCGCCCATTTCTTCGCTCAAGGTCAGCACCCGACGGGTCGAGTATTCGGGATAGACTTTTGGGATCACCAGCTTGGAATCCAGCGCGGCATGAAACGCGCTAAACACCTGCAAGCTGTGTGCTTCGCGGGTGTAGTCGAGTTCGGCGTGTAGGCTGTCGCGGATTTCGTTAAACAATTCTTCTTGCAGTTTTTTGTCGATTTTGAGCACGCCAGCGAGTTTTAAGGCGAGACGGATTTGTTTGAGGTCACTGTCACAGGATTCATCGACACCGGCATATTGCACCTTGACCACCACCGGCTGACCGTCGGGCAATACGGCGCGATGCACCTGACCGATGGAAGCAGCGGCAAACGGCGTTTCTTCAATCGACTGAAAAATCTGTGCCAGTGGTTTGCCAAGCTCGCGTTCGATTTGTTTTTGGATACTGCTAAACGGTGCAGCAGGCGCTTCGCGCTGCAATTTGGTCATTGCTTGGGCGATTTCGGGTGGAAAAATATCTTGGTATTGCGAGGCGATTTGGCCGATTTTCATCGCCGCGCCTTTCATTTCGCCCAGTGTGTCAGCGATTTGCGCGCCGATGGTTTCGAACAGTTCACGCCGTTGTTGTTGCTTTTTTTCTTCACTGGCGTTGATTGATTTGATCGAGTTCGACACGGCTTTGCCGGCAATACTGGCGGTCATGCCAGCCAGTTTCATAAAACGACGACTCGGTGTACTTGCGCGATCTGACACAACAGGACTCCTCGGTGCAATCTATTTCACAGGCAGTGCGCTGCTCACGCAGTCTGGCACGCCAGCCACATCAATACCATGACAGATCAGTCTTGTCGCAGTGGTGTTTTGTGCAGATTCATCAACTGCGACGCACTCATCTGCTGCTGCCGCCAGTGTAGTCGCCACGACAACAAGATTGCAGCCAGACCCAAACCCAGCACCAAGCCCGCCCAAAATCCCGCCGCGCCGTAGTGCAGCACCCGCGACCAGTAGATGCCAAGCGGCAAGGCGACTAACCAATAACAAAACAGGGTAATCCACATGGTGGTCTGGGTATCTTGTAGGCCGCGTAACATGCCGGCAGCCGTCACCTGCCACGCATCGACCAACTGATAGGCCAACGCAAACAACAATAAATACATGGCCAACGCCTGCACTTCAAGATCATTGCTGTAGGCGCGTGCCATATCCGCCCGAAACAGCGCAATCAG
>JBAQKP010000282.1:0-28006 GCA_049301135.1 Moraxellaceae bacterium
AAAAATTGAAATCTACACAACCCAAAATTCATCCTCAGAAATTTTGCACTGTGAAATTTCGCAGATGCTTTGGCGTGCAGCTGAAAACTTCAACTTGTAAAATTTAAAATTCGTATGCTGACCACACCGCAACACCCGACCAACTTTTTAAAAAATCAAACAGCCTTGCCGCACGCGCTGCATAAATTAGACGATAAATTCACAAGAGCTGCTCAAGCCCCATCTGCCGATTTGCAAAATTAAATGGGAAAAATTTGAATCTAGCCTAACTTAGCCAGCTACAACTTCATGCTGACATTTGCGCATCCACGCTACTCCATCACGGTAAATCTACCCCAACAAACCTATAGATTTCGGGAGCCCCGAACCCCTGAAGAACTGTCACACACCATGCAGCTCTGCTACTGGGATAAAAAGCCAATATATACATAGGTTTACGGTGTATTACAGCTAGCGCGAAAGTGTATGACAGCTATTTTTTATTCTGAATATGATTAATATATTCATAGGCTTATGAGTAATATTTGTATTACAGCTAAAATTTAAATACACTAGGTTAGATTTTTAAAAAATAGAGTATGACGAATGCGTAGACAAGCAGGAGAATCAGCCATGCTCACGGTAAGAATAGTAAGGTGCTCCCCATTGTCTAGACCAATAATTCACTGAATTAAGATAGCAGCGGGTTGATAAACTTCCTGCTGTTCTGACGGGCTTGTACCCGCCAAATACACCTGCGCAGGGGTTCTGTACCCTAACGACTGATGCAGCCGTTCGTGGTTGTAAAACTCAAAATACTGCCTCAGCCCAGACCGTGCATCCTGCACCGTCTGTATCTCCTGCAAATACACATGCTCGTACTTCACCGTGCGCCACAGCCGCTCAACGAAGATATTATCCAGTGCGCGCCCCCTACCGTCCATGCTGATCTGAATCGACTGATCCAGCAGCGGCTGCGTAAAGCGAGGCGTCGTGAACTGTGCGCCTTGGTCTGTGTTAAAAATCTCACAACGATGACCTTTGATCAGTAAGCCGGTAATCGTATCTATGCAAAAGTCTGCCTCTAGTGTCGTGCTTATCGACCAATCCAGTACATAGCGGCTATACCAGTCGATCACCGCCATTAAGTACACAAAGCCTCTGGCAAGTCGAATGTAGGTAATGTCAGTACTCCAGACTTGATCACAACGCACAATCGGCAGCCCACGCAGCAAGTACGGATAAACAGGGTGTGCTGCGTTGCCCTTGCTGGTATTGGGCTTCTGATACACCACTTCCAAGCCCATCAGGCGCAATAAACGCCGAACTCGCTTCGGGTTGACTGCATGTCCCTGCCGACGCAGGTAAGCCGTCATTCGTCTGACCCCGTAAAACGGGGTCTTGGTGTACTGCTCATCCAACAAGTGCATCAGCATTAAGTCGGTTGGGTCTACTGGCCTCGGCTGATAATACAGGCTTGAACGATTGATGCTCAGCAAGGCACATTGTTGCCTGAGACTAAACGCTGCATCATTCGCATCAAGCCACTGCTTACGCTCAGCTAGGGCAGCATCGAGGACTTTTTTTTAAGCCAATCTCGTTCGGAAACCACTTGCCCAAGCTGTCGGTATAGCTCATCAATCAACGCTTGCTGATCCTGCCCAGCTGCTTGCTTGTGAGTAGCAAATACTGTGGGAATCGCCTCTAGTGCCTGCTTCTTCCAGTTGTGGATTTGAGTGGCATGCACTGCCTATTCTGCGGTCAGTTCGTTGAGCGTCTTGTGCTGCTTGATCGCTTCAATCGCAACTTTGGCCTTGAACTCAGCACTATGACGTTTACGCACATTCGCCATGACTTACCTCGCTTCATGGGTCGTGCCACTATCTTAACTGCTGGTCTAGTTTTCGGGGAGCATCATAGGGTGCTGTATTGACCATAGCAGCCTGATACTCGACGCGGGTATTTTTGTAGATTGTGGAAACACGCCTATCAAAACACACCGGCCTTGATCGTTGAGGGTTACAGAGCGCAGAGTCAACTGCCCACCCATTTTTGAGCCTGATTCAAGATTGCTGCTGCACTGGGTCGGTTTACCTACCTGACTAGGCTCATTTAAGTAGCCAAAATTAACCTAGCTCAATAGACTTGCTCTAGCTATTATTGGCTAGGTTCGTGTAGACTAGGCCGTTAGGGTATACCCTATTAAGCTATTTTCAGCCCCTATCAACTCGGAACAGCCAATCATGAATGTCGCTCGCTTGTACCTGCGTGTCAGTACCGATGAACAAGATCTCGCCCGTCAGGCTTCTGTAGAAGCAAATGCGCGTCAGGCCGGTTACTACATCGCGGGTATCTATCGGGAGAAAGCTTCGGGTGCTCGGGTGGATCGTCCTGAGCTATTGCGGATGATTGCTGACCTACAGTCGGGTGAGGTAGTCATCGCTGAGAAGATGGATCGCCTGAGCCGTCTGCCATTGCCAGAGGCAGAGCAGTTAATCGCTGCGATTCGTGCCAAAGGCGCACGATTGGCGATTCCGGGGTTGGTGGATTTATCTGACATGGCGCGGGCAGCAGATGGGATTGCCAAGATTGTGTTGGAGTCTACCCAAGAGATGTTGCTCAAACTTGCCTTACAAATGGCGCGTGATGATTACGAAACGCGACGTGACCGCCAGCAGCAGGGCATTGCCTTGGCAAAGGCATCAGGCAAGTACGCTGGACGCAAACCTGATTTGGTGATGCAGCAGCGTATTATTGCACTACGCAAGGCAGGCTATTCGATCCGCGCTACTGCCGACATGGCGGGCTGTAGCCAGAGTCAGGTTAAACGGATTTGGGCGAGGTGGTCACTACCAATGAAGGATTCATCATCATAAGCATCTGCCAAGTTGTATTGAGTACAGAGAAGGCTTTAGTTAGGTTAGTGCTCTGACATCTACTTTGAAAAACGACAGCATACGAGCAAAAGTCAGTGCTCTCAGGTATACTCAGCTTGTCGCAAAATTTCTTGGATTTAGCTTGCGCCATTTAGTGATTATGCTGCTGTGTTGTTTATTGCCACTCCAAGGCGCTTGGAGCTTGGCAGCGCAGTTCTGTCTGCATCATGCTGATGGCCAGCAAAATCACTGGGGTCATCACCAGCATTCACCACATCATGGCGATCAAAGCGAATACCAAGAAATTGACTCTAAAAAGATGCCAATCGACCATGACGATCATACGTTGACAGCAGATACACTATTTGAGTTACTGGCTTTCACTGAGCCATTGAGTCGTCATATACAGAGCACTCCTCCCATTCTAGCACCACCGTTTTATCGCTCACCTAACATAGAAATTCCGACTCCTCCCAGTCGCTTACCCCATGGTTCACACCATCGGGGTAGGCTGGTTGCTTTGGATATTTAATTAAATATCCAGCATCCGACCTGCCTAACTCATGTTTTGATTTAGCGGAGGTCGGTTTGATGAAAATTTCAAACCCTTTAACACTACTGATATCCCTGTTGATTTATACAACGCCGCAGAGTGTACAGGCGCAGCAATCTGTTGACAGTTCTTCATTAAGCGCACCACTTGAACCCAAGCTTGAGCAATTAAAGGCTCAATTGTGGTCAGCTCAAGCCAATTCATCGGTCTGGCAACAACGTCAGGATCTCACTCAAACACGACTTCGACAAGCCATAGCACCGTATAATCCGAGCGTGGATATTGCAGCAACTGGTTGGCGTTCAGGGCAGCGTGAACAGACGTTTGCACTCAGCCAACCTGTAGACGTTTGGGGTCAGCGCAAAGCGCAGCAGCAGGTGCTCAGTCAGCAGCTTGATGCTGAGCGGTTGCGTCAGTCGCGCTACCAAGCGGAGTTTGAGGTGCTGTTCAATGCCCACGTAGCGTTGGTCTTAAACGCCAATCGCACAGCACACATCGCACAGCAACAGCTTCAACTCCAACAAGAAGCCCTCGTAGCCGCCCAACAACGCTTTACAGCAGGTGCGATTGCTCAGGTTGAGGTGCAACGTATCGCGCTCCAAGTGACTCGCCTACAAAATCAGCATCAGCAAACCTTATGGCAGCAGGAACAAGCCGCTCAGCAGTTTCTATCAATTGGCTCGGCCGCCAACATCAACATGCCCACATCAGCACAGGTCATGCAGTGGCGCTTAGATCCACCCGCCTTACAAACGATCCAAGCGGATCGTTTAGACGACTTAATGCTAGCCGAAGCACAACAAAACCTGCGATTGATTGAGGCACAGCAGCGGCAGCTACATACGCAAGCACGTGGTAACCCGACGGTCAGTTTGGGAATGCAGCGTGAAGAAAGTAACGACATCAACACCAGCAATACCCGTTTAATGTTGGGTGTCAGCATGCCAATCAATTTATTTCGCAATAACCTACCACAACAGTTTGCCTTGCAAACACAGTTGCAGTGGCAAATGCAGTCCTCACAGCAGTTGGTCACACAGCGTCAGCGGCAAGTTGCGATGCTGAGTGCACGTAATCAACAGTACCGTGAGCAACTGCAACAGTTTCGAGACAATATCTTGCCTGCCACAGAACAAGTACGCCAGAAAACATGGCTTGGTTTCAAAGCAGGCAAATTTTCTTTATTGGATGCGCAGCAAGCGCAGCGTGACGTACTAGAAGCGATACAAATGGCTTCAGAACTGGAGAGCAACATCTGGCAAGTCACGGCTGATTTGGCCGCCTTAAGCGTAGGTTGGGAACCTGAACGTCTTGATCTTGCCGACCCAGTGGTATTGCAACAGCAGTGGAGCCAATGGCAACAGTCGCTGTGGTCAAGTGCCAATACTTTGATTAACAACACGTTCGAGATGAGCAGTTCACTGTCAGGAGAAAACCCATGAACAAAAGAAATGCGTTTATCATTGCTGCAATCGTAGCAATTGCTATGGCAGTGGGTGTTTACCTATGGCGCTTCTCATCTGTAGCAACTCAGCACAATAACGAAGCATCAGGTCATGATAATCATGCAGCAGAAAGCAACCACAGTGATGAATCACACGTTGAAAAAGAAGCTGGTCATGAAAATGAAACAGCGGATGAGCATCAAGAAGAAGCTGGTCACGAAGGGGAGGCGGGTCATGAAGAAGAAAAAACTGGTGTTACCCTAACAACGGCACAATTGTCTGATTTAGGGGTCAAGCTTGCCACGGTTGGCAGTACCCGTTATGCCAAACCGATGCGCTTTTCAGGTGAAATTAAATTCAATATTGACCAGCAATACCAAGTGACTGCGCCGTTGCAGGCACGCGTCGAGCAGATCCATGCGCAGCTCGGTCAGTACGTTAACAAAGGCCAACCGTTAGCGACCTTATGGGTTCCTGAGTTAATTGGCATGCAACGAGATATCGAGCAAAACCGTGCCAAACTAAAATTGAATCAGCAAGAATATCAGCGTGAGCAGTCATTGTTTCGACAAGGCGTGACTGCTCAAAGAGATGTGCAAGCTGCTGAATATAATTCAAAATTAGCACAAATTGAGCTGGATGCCAGCATTGCACAACTCAACGGCTACCAAAGCTCGCTATCTGCTGCGAATGGCCGTGTGGTATTACGTGCACCTGCTTCTGGCACGATCTCACAACGGAGCATTTCATTGGGGCAAATGGTCTCTACCAGTATGCCGCTTTATAGTATTTCAGCACTTGAATCTTCTTGGGTCGAATTTGCTGTCCCCGTGAGTCAGGCGGATCGTATTCAAGCAGGCATGTCGGTACAAATTGAGGCACAAGGGCAACGTGCTGTCACGGGTCGTGTGCTGCAAATCAGCAGCCAAGCGGACCCCCAAACACGACAGCTATTGGTACGCGCACAAGTTAATGAGGCAGCCGTCTGGTTCAAGCCGAATATCTGGGTTGATGTGACAGTAGGTGGTGAATCGCAAGTGATTAATCTTGCAGTCCCAGCCAACGCTATTCAAAGCCTGAACGGACAAACCGTAGTTTTTATTGCCAAAAACAGTGCAGAGGCCAAAGACAGTTATGAGTTTCACCCACAGCCCGTCAGCTCTACACCACTAGAAGGTAGCGACTGGGTGCAGGTGACCGCTGGGATAACGGCTGGACAGCAATATGCCAGTAGTGAAACATTCCTGCTGAAATCCGAAATCGAAAAATCGGAGGCCAGCCATGAGCACTAAGCCGTCGCCTAACCCGAAAAAGCATAACGCTGATCCTCAGTCCGACATAGACCAAGCATCTGGCTGGTTTGACCAACTGATTCAAGGCTCAATCCGCCTGCGTGGCTGGATTATGCTGCTCATGCTTGGTTTGGTGGCACTGGGAATTTGGAGTTATCTGCGTTTGCCGATTGATGCTGTTCCCGATATCACCAACGTACAAGTGCAAATCAACAGCGATGCGGTGGGTTATACCACTCCTGAAGTAGAACAGCAGATCACTTACCCCATCGAAACGGCAATGGGAGGGCTGCCCAAGCTGGCGTATACCCGTTCAATTTCTCGTTACGGTCTGTCACAAGTGACAGTTGTATTTGAGGATGGCACAGATATTTACTTTGCGCGCCAAATGATCGCTGAGCGCTTGCAGGAGGTGAGTGCCCAACTGCCTGAAGCAATTGAACCGACGATGTCGCCGGTTTCAACAGGACTTGGTGAGATTTTTCAATGGGCGCTGGTTGCCGATCCAGCAGCGAGACGTGAAGACGGACAGCCCTATACTGCAACTGACTTGCGTGAATTACAAGATTGGGTTGTGCGCCCACAGTTGCGGCTGGTTTCTGGGGTTGCTGAAGTCAATACCATCGGTGGTTTACTGCGTGAATACCAAGTCGTGCCACAGCGTGATCGTTTGGCGGCTGTCGGACTCAACGTGGTCGATCTGGTAGAGGCATTGCAGCGCAATAACCTGAATCGTGGTGCAGGGTTTGTAGAGCGTAACGGACAACAAATCACGGTACGTTCGCCTGCGCGTTATCGGTCATTAGAGGATATTCGTAACACTCCAGTTGCCAGCCCGAATGGTCGGCCTATTCTGTTGTCTGAGGTCGCCGACGTACAGTTTGGTCAAGCACTTCGCACAGGTGCGGCAACCTATGACGGCCAAGAAACTGTACTGGGCACAGTCATGATGCTGATGGGGGCCAACAGCCGCGATGTTGCACAAGCTGTTGTCGCCAAAATCCCTGATGTGCAGCGTAGCTTGCCTAAAGGCATCAAAATTGTTCCACTATATGACCGGACTGACTTGGTTGATCGTGCGATTGCCACGGTACAAAAAAACCTGTCTGAAGGCGCATTACTGGTGGTTGCTGTACTATTCGCATTTCTGGGTAATTTTAGAGCAGCATTGATCACTGCCTGCGTGATTCCATTGTCCATGCTGTGGACGCTGACCGGCATGCAGCGTTTGGGCATCAGTGCCAACTTAATGAGCTTGGGCGCATTAGATTTTGGCATTATTGTCGATGGCGCAGTGGTAATTGTTGAAAATAGCATTCGCCACTTGGCGCATCAACAAGTCGAAAAAGGTCGGTTGTTGACCCGCTCTGAACGGTTTGCAGCGGTATTTACGGCGGCCAAACAAGCCAGACGACCGCTGATTTATGGTCAGTTGATTATTCTTACGGTGTACCTGCCTATTTTTGCCTTGACTGGCGTAGAAGGCAAAATGTTTCACCCAATGGCAGCAACCGTGGTGTTGGCTCTGCTTGGCGCGATGATTCTCTCCGTGACGTTTGTGCCTGCTGCGATTGCGATGTTTGTAACGGGCAAAGTGCAAGAAAAAGAAGGACGGGTGATGCGGGTTGCCCATCGGATTTACGATGGCAGTCTTGCACAAGCTTTGCAGTTTAAATGGGCAGTGCTTGGCGCGGCAACGCTGTTTTTGGTGCTGGTGGCGATGCTGATCCCCCGTTTAGGCAGCGAGTTTGTCCCCACATTAAGTGAGGGAGATTTGGCCGTACAAGCACTACGAGCACCGAGTACGGCGCTTAATCAATCTGTCTCAATGCAGCAGCGCTTAGAGCGCGAGTTGCTCAGAAAAATCCCAGAAATCTCACATGTCTATGCACGTACCGGAACAGCAGAAGTTGCCTCTGATCCAATGCCAGTCAATATCTCAGATGCTGTTGTCTCGATCAAGCCACAACACCAATGGCCTGATCCAAGTAAGTCCCGCGATCAGTTGCGTGCAGAAGTTGAGGCTGTAGTGAATGCACAGGTTGGCAGTGCATCTGAGTTATCACAGCCGATTGAGTTGCGTTTTAACGAGCTATTGTCTGGTGTGCGCAGCGATTTAGGCGTTAAGGTGTTCGGTGATGACTTAGTGGTTTTAAAGCAAATCGCTGACCAAATCGCCACACAACTACAAGGTATTGAAGGTGCTAGCAGCGTTAACGTCGAGCAAGTGCAAGGGCTGCCGATGATTTCTGTCGAGGTCAAACGTGATGTTGCTGCACGATATGGTCTGAGTGCTGCTGATATTCAAGACAGCGTAGCCAGTCGAATCGGTGGTATGACCGCAGGGGTGATTTTTGAGGGTGACCGTCAATTTGATTTGGTGGTGAGGGATGCCGATGCCGATCAATCTCCTGAGCAACTAGCACAAATGCCGATTCCGTTGCCCGATGGCGGTTCAATCATGCTAGGACAAGTCGCACACGTTGAAATGGCGGATGCACCTGCGCAAATCAGTCGTGAAAATGGCAAGCGTCGTGTGGTGGTCTCCGTCAATGTCAACAATCGAGACTTGGGGTCGTTTGTTGCTGATGTACAGAAAACGGTCAGGCAAGTGCCACTGCCCGCAGGCTACTGGGTTGATTACGGCGGTCAGTTTGAAAATCTGCAATCCGCACAACAACGCCTGACCCTGATCGTGCCGCTGGTTTTTTTGCTGGTTGGTATGCTGTTGTATGCGATGTTCGGTCGCGTGAAAGATTGCGTGATGGTGTTGACGGGCATTCCGTTTGCGCTGACAGGTGGCGTGCTGGCGTTGTGGTTGCGCGATATTCCATTTTCGGTATCTGCTGGAGTGGGATTTATTGCACTATCTGGCGTTGCAGTGCTCAATGGGCTGGTGATGTTGTCGTTTATTAATGAGTTACGCCATGATCAAGGGCTGTCAGTTCGGCAGGCAGTCTATCAAGGGGCGTTGCTGCGATTGCGTCCGGTATTGATGACAGCTTTGGTGGCTTCGCTGGGTTTTGTACCAATGGCTTTGGCGACTGGTACAGGATCAGAGGTGCAAAGACCTTTAGCGACCGTAGTCATCGGCGGCATCATGTCATCAACCTTGCTCACTCTGTTGGTATTGCCTGTATTGTACCAATTGTGGTACGGCAAACCTGATGGACTAAAGCCCACAAAAACGAAGCATACCTAAAGCTAGTGTCCTGCATCGCATGTGCGGTGTAGGACTTAATTTTTTTCATACTCAGGTGGTGTAGTAATGTGTGAGAATCATGATCATGAGCTGGGTTTCGACGGCCAATCTGTGACCTACCGTCGAGTGTTGTGGATTGTAATATTTATCAACCTCGCAATGTTTATCGTCGAAATGGCAACCGGCGCACTGACGGGTTCAAAAGCGCTACAAGCCGATGCCTTAGACTTTGCGGGTGATGCCGCAACCTACGCGATTAGTTTGTGGGTAATCGGCAAGCCCCTCCTGTGGCGCAGTCGTGCCGCCACGTTTAAAGGCGTGTCCCTGCTTCTCATGGGGGTCTTTGTAGTGATTAGCACAGTTGCTGCATTTGGTAAGGCTGAGCCACCGCTGGCCGGATGGATGGCAGCAGTGGCTTTTATGGCACTGTTGGCGAATGTGGTCAGTGCCGTTTTACTGATGAAGTTTCGGGAAGGTGATGCAAATGTACGTTCTGTTTGGTTGTGTTCGCGCAATGATGCTATTGGGAATGTCGGTGTGCTCATCGCTGCGGGATTAGTCGCTTGGCTACATTCGCCGTGGCCTGATCTGGTTTTGGCATTGCTCATGGCAACGCTTTTTGTGAGTAGCGCATGGTCTATATTGCGACAAGCACGACAAGAGAAAAATAGCACGCATCAGCATTAAAGCTTCTTATGCCTTTCGAGTAATCATCAAGCCAACAATTGAGGTGCGCCATCGACTATATCGACTTCAACTTGCTATTGAATATCCTGCGCACGATTACTTCAACTCAAGCAATGGTGCACTCATAAAAGCATTTGTCACCATAATCCTCTGCCGTGTGGGTAAATCGTTAATAAGGTACTGTATTGCATTTACTTTGTTGAATCGGCGAAGCTTGGCAGGCTGATTTTTTTAATGTGCTGATGTATGGGCGACATAGCCGTGGAGCTTGCTGGATTTTTCATTCATACTGTTGCGTAGCCGTATTGACCTCGATAAAAGTGCTATATGTACCATTTTTCTTTAATAACAAAACTTTGTAGGGCATAAATTTATCCCCCATTTCCATACCTGGGCTACCCAGCGGCATGTTTGGTACTGCTAAACCGAGCGCATCTGCTGGGGGATTTCTTAAAAAATTTTTAATATAACGAGCAGGTACATGTCCTTCAAAAACATAACCTTCTTCTGAAATTGTTGTGTGACAAGAACGTACATTTTGAGCAATCTTATACTGCTGTTTGATTGAATCTAAGTCAGCAGGGTGATCTATTACGGTCTTTAACCCTTGCTGTTCCAAATGGTTAATCCACGTCTGGCAACAGCCACAGGTTGGACTTTTATAGACTGTAAAAGTGCCAGTAGCCTGTTTAAGGCTACTGCTGGCATTTTGGGGTTGAGCTGGTGCGGCAATGGTTTGATTTGCGGCATTGTTGCAAGCAGCCAGCACAAATACGGATATTAGGCTAAGTGCGTTTTTTTTAGAGAGCTTCATGATCATCAATCTCCTTGGTACTATTCAACAGCCCTCAATACACTACTGTTGCTGAATCGAGGTAAGACATTCCACAAAAGTCACTTTTGACGGTGTAACTCACAGTTGATCGGTCAGCCAAAAATCAACTCAAAAGCCATCTACATTCCTGCGTCACTCATACCCATATCATCACTTTCACGCGCAGTAAGAATTTGATATTGATCGGGCGTTAAAGTTGGCATTTTTTGGATAAAAGCCACCATAGCCCAAATTCTTGCATCATCATGCGATGCACCCCAAGCGGGCATGCCACTGGCTTTGATACCATGTTTAATGATCCAAAACTGACGTACAGCAGCATCCTTAGCATCTGCTGTTTTCTGCTGGTTTACTGTTAGGTTAGGTGGAGTTGGGTAAAGACCTAAGCTAAGATCTGAGGAGGTTTTACCAGGTTTAAGATGGCAGCCTGCACACATATCGTTATAGTCTGCCCCACCACTGAGTAGCATTTGTGGGTCATCCAACTCAGGAGGCTGAATGAGGGCGGCTGCACGTTGGATGGAGCGCTCGCGCAGCGTTTCCAACGCCCAATACACTGGCTTGCTGTGAGGAACATCCGCTCCCATCGGATATAGTCCCGAATACATAAAGGTAATTGATGCCAAAAGGAAAATACCAAAGGTTACAGTAAGGATTTTTACAATGTTCATTTGGCTTACCTCTTCATTGGTTTAACGGACATGCTGGCTATGATCCATGACTGGCATTGCTACGTCATCAGCACGGCGCTTTGGGGAAACGCTGCCACGTCGCCGTACAGGCTGACCGAAATTAACGTCTTCACTAATTTTATAAGCAACTTTACCTTGAGGATGTCGATACCATCCCTCAACCGAGCTTTGGCTGCGTGGTAACTTATCGCGCACTTTTAGAACTGTGAACATGCCACCCATCTCGATAGGACCAAACTGTCCGTGCCCTGTCATCATAGGTAACGTGTTTTCTGGTCCTTTCATGCCCATGGCAATATGGCTACTGTGCTCACTCATACCATTTTTACCCATCGCCATGTAGCTGGGAATCAATTGACGTATGTCTGCTTCAACGCCAGATTGGTCTACTCCTGTTGGATTGGGCACGCCATGCCCCATCGGACCCATCGTGTGATGTGCCATATGACAATGAAAGGCCCAGTCTCCTGGTTCTGTGGCGACAAATTCAATATCTCTCATTTGTCCAACACCAACAATTTCAGTAACTTCCCTTCTCCACTGGCTCTGCGGCCAACGGCCTCCATCTGAACCCGTCACCCAAAAAGGATTACTGTGTAAGTGAATAGGATGATTCCACATGGACAAATTGCCCATTCGAATTCGAATTCTTTCACCTGTGGCAGCTACTAGATGATCAATAGCTGGAAAAGCTTTACTGTTAAATGTCCATAAATCAAAATCTTGCATAATTGATGGATCGGGTCTATAGGTGCCGGGGTGCAGTGACCAATTATGCATTAAGAAACAATAGTCACGCGCAATAGGGATTTTTTCACCAGCATTAGGATGGATGATGAACATCCCCATCATGCCATAGGCCATCTGGGTCATTTCATCGGCGTGTGGATGGTACATGTGCGTACCGTGCTGCCGCAGCGTGAATTCATAGACAAACGTTTCGTTTGGTTCAATTCCAGGTTGATTCAGACCGGCCACACCATCCATACCATTAGGTAAATCAATGCCGTGCCAGTGGATGCTGGTTGGCTCACCCAGTCGATTGGTCACTAGAATTCGAATACGATCTCCCTCTACCACTTCAATAGTAGGGCCAGGTGTGGTGCCGTTGTAACCCCAGCACTTGCCTATACTGCCGGGTGCAAATTCATGCTCAATTTCTTCAGCGACGAGGTGGAACTCTTTCACGCCATCTTTAAGCGTATAGGGGAGCGTCCAACCATTGAGGGTTTGCACTGGGTTGTAGCGGTTATCCTGATTTTTTGGGTTTAGAGGCAGGGTATCTGCTGCCATCGAATCAGGCGATGCAGTCATAGACTCGCTCATTTCTGCCATGACATGCATATCGGATTGGGCGCGGACGGTATTGGTCAGCGTGCCAGCAATCGCACTAGCACCACCTATTCCCATCCATTTGAGCAGACTGCGTCGAGATGTCATCTTAGTGTCCCTCGTGCCCATTTGCTGAAGGTGCAGGTTTATTGCTAGGTGCAGGTGGCTTGCTGCCCATGTTCATCTGCGAATGATCCATTCCTTCCATCTTGCTATGGTCCATATTGCTCATGCTGTTTGGCTCGGCTCGCATTTTTGCAGCACAGCGTGCATGCATGGCTTTCATGACAGGATCATTCATGTCCATTTTTGAGCGATCCATGCTTTGCATGGCGGCACAGTTAGGGGCTGCCTTTGCACTGGCTGCCTCTTTAGCGTGTTCAGCGGGATCGTGTGCGAGTGCTGGTTGTGACAGCAAAACGAGTGTTGTGCTGCAGGCAGCTATAAGATGAAGAAAGCGCGTATTCATAAAAAACCTCTTGACGGTGAATGGGCGAAGGCCCGAGAAAAAACGGGGTCAATCAATGTTTATGCACTGATGGACTACTGCTGTCTGGAACCTGAGAGGAGTCTGTTTCGTTAGGCCGCACGTTTTCCTGAAGCGGCATCGCGGTTTTCTGTGGAGTTGGCTGCTGAACAGGAGCCATTCCGTGACCTGCATGTGCCTGCTGTACTGACTGGGAACTGACTGGTTTGGCCGAACGGGTATTTTCCAACCTTGGTGCATCTGACTGAGCGGAATGCGGTAAGTCAGCACCTACCATTTGAGTAAGTTCAGTGCGCTTGAGCCAGTATTCCCCCAACGCATTGATCAGACCTTGATTCGCTTCAATTTCTTGCTGTTTTGCAATCAATAGATCGAATTGACCTACGAGCATGTAATTATGCATTTCCACATTCCGCGCCAGACTTGCTTGACGCTGCGGTAGCAGCTCGTTTTGGTATCGACCAAAACGGGAACGAGCCACCATCATCTGCTGATACAGCGTATGGATTTGGCTGCTAATCTCAGTTTCTAGTGCAATCGCCTTTTGTGTTGCTTGCTCTAGCCGTGCTTGTGCTCTAAGTTGGTTGGCGCGGTTTTTACCGAAAATTGGCAGTTCAATAGCCACAGTTGGGCCAATCAAGCGTGCACCACTGCTTTCTTTTGAGCCTTGCACCCCAACTTCAAGTAGCGGTAGCCACTGTAATGATTGAGATAATCCTAATACACGCGCATAAGCTTGTGCTTCCAATCTAGCCGAGGTTAGATCGAGCCTGTTGTTCAAGGCTGTTACATGCAAGTCAGCCATGCTTGGCTCACTTTCGTTCGGTAGCGGCAACTCATTCTCAACAGTCCATTGGTCTTGAGTCGCATCTAGCCCCATCAATTGACGCAACCGTGTGCGTGCTAAGGCGAGGTCTGCCAAGCTGTTATCCACTGAAATGTGTGCTTGGGTCGCAGATGCTTGTTCTCTCGCAAGCTCTAAAGCGTTAATATTGCCTGCCTTATAGAAACGTTCTGCCAGATGACTTGACGTTGCCGCCGCTTGCGCTGCGACGCGCTGCATCTGCATGATCTGTTCAGCTTTGACCAACTGAATATAAGCATTTGCCACCTGCGCGGCAAAATGTTGTAAAGCCATGCCTGTATCGGCCTTGGCGCGTTGCAGATCGAGTTGTGCAGCTTGACGGCGTGTTTTTAGAAATAGTAGCTCTGTAAAGTTTTGCACCAAACCGTAATCAAAGGCTGTGCGCTCATTTGCCACATTAGATTTGGAGGCACTTAAAGACAGTACAGGATTGCTGAGCCGCCCTGCTTCCATCACATCTGCTTGCACAAGTCCCAGTTTGGCGTATTCTTGCTTGAGCATTGGGTTTTTTAAAAACGCCACAGTGACCGCATTTTCTAAACTAAGTGTCTGTGCCAACAGTGCGTCAACTTGTTGTTGCACCTGTGATTCAGACAGACTTAAAGTATTGGGCTGCTGAGCGAGGCTGGGTTGACGCGATGCAAGCAAGTGATTCACGTCTACCATGCCTCGATCTTTAGGCACTGAGACACAGCTCACCACGAATAGGGTAGCGATGACAGGCAGTACCTGTTTCAACCGAAAATAACTTTGCATCATGCACTCCAGCCAGCCGTCATTCTTTTATTGGTTTTGGTGAATAATCAATCATTGCACCAAGAATGAACACAGATGCTAGTTTGGAGAGTGCGAACCAACAGCAAGGTGACTTGAACATGACATTTTTGTCATATTGCAGACAAGTGACCAAATCAAGCTTTATTCTGCAAGGCGTAAACAGGCAGTCAGGTTAAAAATGAAAATTTTGTTGGTTGAAGATGAACCCAAAACTGGTGAATATCTGAAGCAAGGCTTAACTGAAGCTGGATACCTCACAGATTGGGTGACAGATGGTCTGACAGGTAAGCACCAAGCATTATCTGAGTCGTATGACCTGATCATTTTAGATGTCATGCTGCCGATGCTGGATGGTTGGTCTATTTTGAAGTCGATTCGACAAGCGGGTCAGTCCACCCCCGTTCTATTTTTATCTGCCAAAGGTCAAGTTGATGATCGGGTGAGGGGCTTAGAGTTGGGTGCGGACGATTATTTAGTCAAACCCTTTGCGTTTGCCGAATTGCTTGCACGAATAAAAACCTTGTTGCGGCGAGGTGCTCAGCGTGAAGACGATGTCATACGTGTTGCCGATTTAGAATTAGATCTCAGAAAGCGTAGAGCGACACGCGCTGGGCAGCGAATAGACCTCACTGCAAAAGAGTTTGCGTTGCTAGAATTGTTTATGCGCCGACACGGTGAGATTTTACCGCGCTCTTTGATCGCAGCACAGGTTTGGGACATGAATTTTGACAGTGACACCAATGTTGTAGAAGTGGCTATTAAGCGCCTACGCAGTAAGATTGACCAACACTTTCACCCATGCTTGATCCAAACTGTGCGCGGCATGGGCTACGTGCTAGAGGTCATTTCTGATGCAGATTGCTAACTCAATTAGCCTACGGATCAGTCTGATTTTTGCGATTATGACGGCATCTATTCTACTCGTCATGGGTATGATGGTTCATCAACTAGTAAATTTTCACTTTAAAGAACAAGATCTTAATTTGGTTGAGGGTAAGATTCAACTCATCTCTAATATTCTAAGGCAAAATCCAACCGCTTCTCCAGAACTGAGCAAACAGCTTAAGGATGCCTTGGTTGGACATCATGGGCTTGTCGTACAAATTCAGCGACCGATGGGTCAAACCATCTTTAGTACGCTACCAGCGCATTCATCAAATTTATCATTATTATTGACTGAAGGATCACCACTGGTGGAGTGGACAAGCCATCAGCGTCAGTACCGTGGCATGATTGCCAAACACACTGATCAGATAGAGCATGTGCAGATTATGGTAGGAGTGAATACTGCACACCACATGAGCTTTTTAAGTCAGTTTCGCCAAGAGTTATTGTTAATTGGCATAGGCGGTACGGGGTTATTAACGTTTTTAGGCTGGCTGGCTGCTCGAAGGGGGCTGCTGCCTGCTCAAACAATGGCAAAAGTCGCCGAAGGTATTTCAGCACAGCATCTGTCACAGCGTTTAGACCACAACGCTGCACCCACTGAGCTTCAGCCACTCGTACTGGCATTTAACGATATGTTAGACCGCCTAGAAAATGCACTGGCGAAGTTATCTGAGTTTTCAGCCGATCTTGCACACGAACTCAGAACTCCAATTAATACATTAATGACCCAAACACAGGTCTGTTTGTCTAAACCGCGTGATACCACAGCCTATAAAGACGTTCTTTTTTCAAATCTTGAGGAATATGAGCGCTTGGCACGTATGATTGCCGATATGTTATTTCTGGCGCAGGCAGATGATGGCTCTGCTTTGTGCTCACTTGAGTCTGTAAACTTGGCAGATGAAGTCACTGTGTTGTACGAGTTTTATGACGCACTCGCGGAAGAAAAAGCGATGACCTTACAGCAGATAGGCGATGCACAAGTACAGGGTAATCGTCTGATGTTGCGCCGTGCATTTAGCAATTTAATAGCCAATGCCATCCGTTACGGTACCGCTGGCTCACCCATTCTTATCGTTTTTCGCCAATATGCTGCATCGGTCTCTATCTCTATTGAGAACAAAGCAGCCCAGATACCAGCCAAACAATTAGACCGCTTATTTGATCGGTTTTATCGTGTAGATGAATCACGGCAAAGAGTTGCCGAAAGTTCAGGTCTGGGGTTGGCGATCACCAAATCGATTGTTCAATCGCATTCTGGGGAAATTAGCGTGTCTTCAACCACTGAGGCTATTACTTTCCATATTCAATTGCCAACATTACATACAAGACCACAAAATTGATCAACAAGCTTTCCGCAGGCTCCATATATTTGATATCTGTATATTCATGCTACAACTCAATTATGTTTACTGCTATCGGCAGTGGTTGCCAAATATTTTAAATAGGAATACTATCCAAAAATGTGCACCCTCAGACTGATTTTCACCTGTCTTTTGTCTCTTGCTATCCTCTCTGTAGAATCGGCAGCAATTGCGATGTCGGTGCATAGTCCCTGTGCAATGATGCAAGTACACGCTGCTAGCCCTGATATGGCCATGACATCCAGTGGCCTTGAAACTCAGCAATCTATGCCTCAAATGGATTGCATGAAGGTCGAAAAAACACTCTCTAATCATGTCAAGCATTGTGATACGGGACAAGACTGTGTGATGTACCACGTCCCGCTGGCGCATTCAGCCTCAAACATCGTTGTACTGCACTCTAAACAGCCATACCAAGATACTCAGTGTTATAGCACTTACTCCTCTGAATTTATTCCTACGCCTGATCTATTCGGATTGTGGCGACCTCCTCGCACGCTTTAATTCACCTCTCGATTTAGAGGTTCATTGGCCGTAAAGCCTTTGAGCGGTTTGCACGCATCTGCGTGTGTCTATTCTAGGGAATGAGAGCATGTCTCCATTTTTAAACACCATGATCTGGCACAGATCTGAACGGCTAATGCTGGCTGTCACGCTGCTTCTAGCAAGCTATACGGCTGAAGCTGTACCGCTTTCACTGAGTGCAGCACTGAGTATTGCCGAGCAACACTCACCCGAGCTCACTGCGAACTCTGCCCAAATTAGTGCTGCACAATCCGCATCAACTCCTGCGGGATCACTACCAAATCCGAAAGTTTACGTCGGTCTCGACAATTTCCCTGTCACAGGTGATGCGGCAGGACAGCTCAATAGGGATAACATGACGATGTCGAAGTTTGGCATCATGCAGGACATTCCCCATGCTGCTAAACGACAGGCACAAGTCGATATTAGCACTGCCAAGATTGATGTTGCCCAAGCACAGCGCCTAGTCGCACGACGGACATTGCGCGAAAAGACCGCAATTGCTTGGCTGAATCGCTACTACTTAGAACGCAAAATTGAATTATTCGATTCCTTGTTCAATGAGAACAAGCTACTCGCCCAAACCATCCGTGCGCAAATTGCATCAGGTCGCAGTCAAGTGACGGATGTCGTGCTGCCCCAGCAAGAAGCTGCGCAACTTGAAAACCAGCGAGATGACTTGAATCGTGATCTCAGTAAAGCGAAATTAGCATTGCGGCGCTATTTGGGCGTACAGACTACAAATGGTGTTGACCAGAGCAATGACCAAACACTGACTCAGGCAGTACCTGAGCTGCCAATCAATATTGATCAACTACAGCTATATGCACGTCATCATCCAGAGATACTCGCATTTACTGCCGAATCGCAATTGGCTCATGCAAGAATCGGAGAAGCACATGCACTTAAAAAATCAGATTTAAGCGTTGAATTTGGGTATTACCACCGTGCTCCTCAGTTTGGTGACATGATCGGCATTGAATTGACCTATGAACTCCCCATCCTATCTTCTCATCGAGTTGATCCTCTGATCGCCGCTGCGCAGTCTGAACAAGCAGCAATTGATGCCCAACGCGAAGCCATGCTGCGCGACCATATCAATATGTTGGAAAACGGCCTCGCCGACTTTGTTGCACTCAATCGACAACTTGAGCGTGCAAACACAACACAACTGCCTCTTGCACAGCAAAAAGTTGCCTTACAACTTGCCAGCTATCAAGCAGGCAAGGCCGACCTCTCTGCGGTCTTAATAGCTCGCCGTGAACTGATCGAACAACGCCTCAACATCATCACCCTTGAAAACAGGCGTGCTGTCACAGCGGCACAGCTTTATTTTGCCTATGGCAATAGTGGTAGTGATCTACAAGGAGCACACCTTAAATGACCAGTCAAACGATGAAATTAGCTGTGATTGCTGTGGCGGTTAGCGCACTTGGCGTAGGTGGTGGTTTGGGCTACTGGTTAGCTGATCACCGCATGAATTCGATGCCGGAAACGGCCATGAATAATGCCGCAAGCAGTCCAGAAATACTGTATTGGTATGACCCGATGAAGCCAGACCAGCATTTTGACAAGCCTGGAAAATCGCCGTTCATGGATATGCAACTGGTGGCCAAATACGCCGATAGCGGCAGTGATTCAAGTGCAGCCGATACCATGAGTATCAAGGTCGATCCCAGCATCACCCAAAACTTAGGTGTTCGTGTTTCTCAAGTCACCCAAGGTGTACTTAATGATGGCATCACCGTAACAGGTGTCATCCAATTCAATGATCGTCAAGTTGCTGTGATGCAGGCACGCAGTAGTGGCTTTGTTGAGCGTGTTTATGCACGCGCTGCGGGGGACGTTATTGCGCGTGGCGCACCGATTGCTGATTTACTGGTACCTGATTGGGCTGGCGCGCAAATTGAGTATTTGGCTGTGCTCAAGATGGGCGATTCTTCGCTTACCCACGCTGCAAGACAGCGTTTACTGCTACTCGGTATGCCTGCTGATCTTGTTGCACGTGTAGACCAAACTCGACAGCAACAAGCGACGATCACACTGTCTGCACCGATTGGCGGCGTTATTCAGAGCTTGGATGTTCGCTCAGGCATGACGCTAAGTGCTGGGCAAACATTGGCAAAAATCAACGGACTAGACAGTGTGTGGTTGGAAGCGGCTGTGCCTGAAGCACAGGCTGGCAGCATTCAGGTTGGCAGCACAATCACAGCACATTTAACGGCCTATCCAAGCGACACCTTCAACGGCAAAGTCATTGCAATATTGCCAGACATCAATATGGACAGTCGGACATTACGCGTTCGTATTGAGCTGCCAAATCGCAATGGACAATTAAAGACAGGCATGTTTGCACAAGTGCAATTAAAGACAGGCAATCACCAAACTCAATTATTGATTCCAGAAGAGGCAGTGATCCGTACAGGAACGCGAAATGTCGTTATTTTGGCATTAGAGGGTGGTCGCTTCCAACCTGTGCAAGTCACATTGGGGCAAGCAGCGAATGGTCAGATCGCTATTTTAAGTGGATTACAAGCAGGTCAGAAAATTGTTGCGTCGGGGCAGTTCTTGATTGAATCGGAAGCCAGTTTGCAGGGCGTACTGGCAAAAATGAATTCTGGTCAGCAAACCGCTACATCGGCAGCAATCAGCCACGAAGCCATGTCTTCACCTGCAACGACTTCCGCAACACTGCCAGCCGTAGCACTAAAACCCGTTCAAGCAATTAGCGCATATCAGGGTCTGGGCAAGGTTGAGTCGATGACTGCGACTGACATCACCATTTCGCATCAGCCCATCGCCGCGATTGGATGGGGTGCGATGACCATGTCGTTTAAGTTAAACCATCAAAAGGTAGCGGCAGGTGTCAATGTTGGGGATCAAGTCAATTTTGGCTTTCAACAGGTCAAAAATGATTATGTCATTTCGACATTGGCAAAAGATACGAACAGACCCATGCAGGGGAATCAACCATGATTGCCCAGATCATTCGCGGATCAATAGCCAATCGTTTTTTGGTACTACTTGCCGCATTGTTTATTACGGTTTGGGGTCTCTGGGCGATCAAAAACACCCCGATTGATGCCATACCTGACTTATCTGATGTACAAGTTATTATCCGTACTACCTACCCTGGACAAGCACCACAGATTGTCGAAAACCAAGTTACGTATCCATTAACCACCACCATGCTCTCAGTGCCGGGAGCCAAAACCGTTCGTGGCTATTCTTTCTTCGGTGACTCGTTTGTTTATGTGATCTTTGACGAAAGAACAGATCTGTACTGGGCGCGGTCACGGGTGCTGGAATATCTCAATCAGCTTCAAGGTCGTCTACCCACATCCGCCAAGACTTCACTCGGCCCCGATGCTACTGGCGTGGGCTGGGTGTACGAATATGCTTTGGTGGATAAAACAGGACAGCACGATCTGTCTCAACTGCGCAGCATTCAAGATTGGTTTTTAAAATACGAGCTGAAGAGTTTGCCAAATATTGCTGAGGTCGCCAGTATTGGCGGGATGGTCAAGCAATATCAGGTTGTTGTTGATCCCGTCAAAATGGCAGCGTACCAAATCCCGCTCACTAGAATCATTGATGCAATCCAAAAAGCCAACCAAGAAACAGGTGGCTCGGTACTGGAAATGGGGGAGTCCGAGTATATGGTGCGTGCCTCGGGCTACCTGAAAACACTGGATGACTTCCGTAACATTCCATTGAATACATCTACGACTGGCATCCCCGTAATACTGGGTCAAGTCGCCACCATTCAATTGGGGCCAGAAATGCGACGTGGCATTGCTGAACTGAATGGACAAGGAGAAGTGGTTGGTGGGGTGATTGTGTTACGGGCGGGTAAGAATGCGCGTGAAACAATCGCCGCAGTCAAGACCAAGCTGGATGAACTTAAAAAAAGCCTACCTGCGGGTGTCGAAATCGTCACGACCTATGACCGTAGTCAACTGATTGACCGTGCAGTGGACAATTTGAGTCATAAGCTGCTGGAAGAGTTTCTGGTCGTGGCATTGGTCTGTGCCATATTCCTCTGGCATTTCCGCTCGGCCTTAGTTGCGATTATTGCTTTACCGCTGGGCATCTTGATCGCATTCATTGCGATGTACTATCAAGGAATCAATGCCAATATTATGTCGTTAGGCGGGATCGCCATTGCTATTGGTGCAATGGTCGATGCTGCCGTAGTGATGATTGAAAACGCCCATAAGCACATTGAGGCTTGGCAGCATGACAATCCTGATCAGGAACTACCCAGCGATACACGTTGGCTCATGATTGCCAATGCTGCCAGTGAAGTAGGACCAGCCCTGTTTTTTTGCTTATTGATCATTACCCTATCGTTTATTCCAATCTTTACCCTACAAGCTCAAGAAGGTCGCTTATTTGCCCCCTTGGCATTTACCAAGACGTATGCGATGGCGGGTGCTGCCCTGCTCTCGATTACGTTAGTTCCTGTCCTCATGGGATATTGGATTCGTGGCAAGCTGCCAAGTGAGCATAAAAATCCGCTGAACCGCGGCTTAGTCCGCATGTATCGCCCTATGTTGGATATGGTACTTCGCAGACCTAAGACCACTTTGCTCGTAGCATTTCTCCTCTTTCTCACCAGCTTGTGGCCGATGAGCAAACTGGGCGGTGAATTTATGCCAGTCATGGAAGAAGGTGACTTGTTGTATATGCCGTCTGCTTTGCCTGGTCTATCAGTTGCCAAAGCATCGGAGCTTTTACAACAAACTGACCGTTTGATTAAAACCGTTCCCGAAGTGGAGACTGTGTTTGGCAAAGCCGGTCGTGCCGAAAGTGCGACTGATCCTGCGCCAATAGAAATGTTTGAAACCACCATTCAGTTCAAACCACGTTCTGAATGGCGGGAAGGAATGACACCAGACAAGCTGGTTAATGAATTAGACCGTGTGGTCAAAGTTCCTGGACTCACCAATATTTGGGTGCCGCCAATTCGCAATCGTATTGATATGTTGGCAACAGGGATCAAAAGTCCGATTGGTATCAAAGTCTCAGGAGCAAATCTCACCGAGATAGATCAAATCACCCAGTCGATTGAACAGGTAGCCAAAGAAGTCTCTGGCGTGAGTTCGGCGCTTGCTGAAAGACTGACGGGTGGTCGCTATGTCGATGTGATGATTAATCGAGCTATGGCTGCACGCTATGGACTCAATATTGCGGATGTACAAACGGTAATTTCAACTGCGGTTGGAGGTGAGAATATTAGTGAGACGGTTGAGGGACTTGCCCGCTATCCAATCAATATTCGTTATCCACGTGAGATCCGAGACTCTTTAGAAGGATTGCGTAACTTGCCCATCCTGACCAATAGTGGTCAACAAATTACACTTGGCACTGTAACCAACATCAGTATCAGCGACGGGCCACCTATGCTAAAGAGTGAAAATGCGCGACCTACTGGCTGGGTGTATATTGATGTACATGAACGTGATTTGTCCTCAGTGGTTGCTGACCTACGTCAAGTTATATCCAAACAAGTACAACTAAAAGCAGGCATGAGCATTACCTATTCAGGTCAGTTTGAGTTTTTAGAGCGTGCAAATGCACGGCTAAAACTTGTTATTCCGGCAACTCTGCTCATCATCTTCGTCCTGCTGTATCTGATTTTTAAAGACATCAAAGATGCGGTGATGATTATGGTGACGTTACCGTTTGCCTTGGTTGGCGGTATTTGGTTTCTCTATCTAGCTGGGTACAACCTGTCAGTAGCAACTGGGGTGGGATTTATTGCTTTGGCCGGAGTATCAGCCGAGTTTGGAGTAGTGATGCTGTTCTACCTCAAACAAGCCATTACCAGTGCCGAGGCAAGATCTGAGCAGCAATGTTTGAGTTATGCCGAATTGGACAATGCTATCCGTGCGGGTGCGGTGCTGCGGGTGCGGCCTAAAGCAATGACTGTGGCTGTAATTTTGGCAGGTCTAATTCCCATTGTTTTGGGTAGTGGTACTGGCTCAGAAGTAATGAGTCGAATTGCGTTACCGATGGTAGGGGGCATGATCACTGCCCCCCTATTGTCAATGTTCGTTCTACCCGCTGCATATCTCTTGCTACATAGGCGGGTTTAGCAAATGAGTCTGACGATGATCAACGTACCATTGTTGCCTTTATTGGTATTGCGATTGTTGTATCAACAATCGCTCGTTTGGCAGAAACGGTATAGCCCGTGTCTGTTGTTGGATAGATTCGATGGCCAGCCCGTTGTATCGGCCATTGGGTCAAACTGTGACTTGAGTTTATACGTTTTTTTAACCGAGGAAAGTGACATGAACCTACCGCAAAAACACCCAATCACCCTACTGGCAAGCTGCTTGATGATGGTGCTGTTATCAGCATGTAGTCCACAAGCACCTGCCGCCTCTTCCACGCCTGCATCTGCTGCCACCAAAGCAAATACTGCTCAAGGTAGTGGTGTGATTAAATCGCTTGACTCACAAGCCAATCGTGTCGTTATCGACCATCAGCCGATAGCATCGTTAAATTGGCCACAAATGACGATGGGATTTAAGCTGGCAGACCCCAAAATGCTGCAAGGCTTAGAGGTCGGGAAAACGGTCAATTTTGAGCTACAAGCAGAAGGTATGAATGCCACGATTACCGCAATATCTGTAAGTGATTAAAAAGCGTATCAACCTATTGATTGGGCTGGTTTGCATGAACCAGCCCAAGGACTTTATCCTACTTCAGGGCTTTCTTATAAATTCTAATACACCCTACTTGACAATTCGCCGACATGCACGCTGACAAATGACAGATGGTTAAGCAGATCGCCTACATGGCGGAAAACACTTGTTTGACGCCAGTATCTAAACCCATACTGAACTGGGTTGAAATGCCATTCGAAAAGTATACGTAAAACACTGTCGGATTAGGTGGCTGTGTGGAAACTCATCATCAGGGGTTTGTCGGTTATGCTGATTGGTTATATGCGGGTATCGTCAGAGGGTGATCGACAGCATACCAACTTACAACGGGATGCGTTGTTGGCGGCCGGTGTGGATGCTAGGCATCTGTTTGAGGATCACGCCTCTGGTGCTAAAGATGATCGTCAAGGATTGGCTAAAGCACTCGCGTTTTGTCAGGCAGGTGATGTACTGGTGGTTTGGAAGTTGGATCGTCTAGGCCGCTCGCTGCCTCACTTATTATCGATCATCAATACGTTAAAAAATAAACAGGTGGCTTTTCGGTCACTCACCGAGTGTATGGATACCACAACACCATCTGGTGAGTTGTTGTTTCATGTGTTCGGTGCACTCGCCCAATATGAGAAGGCGCTGATCTCTGAGCGCGTCTTGGCTGGTTTGGCAGCTGCTAAAAAACGCGGGCGTGTGGGGGGCAGACCTGTTGCAATTCCACCAGAAAAGTTGGAGCTGATTGTCGCCGCGCTTGATGGTGGGATGTCGAAAGCAGCTGTTTGTCGTAACTTTGCCGTCAAGCGAACAACGCTAGTAGAGACGCTGGCTCGCCAGAAGGCGATGCAGCCCAAAATCCCTTAGCGTACTTTAAATTCCGTTTTCTACGCCGACCCCATTTTGGCTGGCAATGCTAATTTCAGTGGGGGTAACACTAATGATTTTTTTAGGGTTTGCAAAGGTTGTTGCTATGTTTGGTATTGAGTTGGTCTGATTGGTTTCAGGTTGTCGGCGTTTTTAGATGAGATTGAACGTTGTGCGGTAAACTGGCGACAACACATTGTCTGTCGCCAGTCACGCTAGGCGAGTTTAAAATACCCGCTCAATCTTCTCATAAGCACCTTTGGTGGTCAGTGTCACTGTGACGGCCTGTTTGCCGCGATTGCGCCAAAACCAACCATGTTTGCCATCAAACGCCGCCGTCAGTTGCCCCGCATCTTCGGTCTGATTTACCCCTTTGCCATAACCGTGATAAAAATCCTTCGGGGCATTGACGATATCACCGTGCGTGTCAAAATTTAACCCGCCGCCTTCTGTTACCCAACGGTACTGCACCACCGTGGCTTTGGGCATGCTGAGCTTAATTTCAGTCGCTTGATTCGGTTCAAGTGTCACGCGCATTTCATGCTGTTGCAGACTAAGCGGTGTATTTGCTGCACTGGTGGAGATCGCTGTAGGTTGCTCAAGGGGTGCGGCTATCACGCTGGCAGTTGCCTCTGCATCTGCTTCTTGATGCAACTGTTGCTTGATCTCGCCCATTTTTTTGAGGCCAATCGCCTGACCAATACCCGTCGGATCAATCCCATATTCGGCTGGCAGAATACAGGTGATCAGTAGGGTGGCTGCAACGGCTGCTGCAAGCGCAGTGGATTTGAGCAGTTGTTTGGTTGAAGGTAAATCTGCACGGTTTGGAAGATCGGTGTTGTGCATGCCTTTAAGCTCCAATTATTGACTAAAATAACCAGTAAGCTGATAGCCTACCAATAAGAAACCCGCAATCATCAGCACTACGTTAGCAGTATAGGCTTGCCTAAAAAACGCTGGACTTTTGCGCCAAAATCCCATGATGATCAAGATCGCAGCGAGGGCAAGTAGTTGTCCGATTTCCACCCCAACATTAAATGCAATCAGATTGGCGAGTAAGCCATCTTCTGGTAGTTCAAGCTCTTGAATCTTGGCGGCCAGACCAAAGCCATGAAACAACCCAAAAATCAGCGTTGCCAGCTTAGTATTGGGTTGCACACCGAACCAGCGTTGATACGCCCCCATGTTGTCCAGTGCCTTGTAAATCACCGAAAAACCAATAATTGCATCAATCAAATAGGCGTTAATGCCAATACCGGCATACACGCCATACAGCATCGTGATCGAGTGACCCAGCGCAAACAAACTCACATAAACTGCGATGTGCTTCATTTTGTACAGAAAAAATATCACGCCGAACAGAAACAATAAGTGATCGTAGCCGGTCACCATGTGTTTTGCGCCCAGATAAGTAAACGGGATCAGATGAACGCCCGCGACTTCTTGGATATAGCCCTTGTCACCATCCGCCACACCGTGCGCCAGCGCGACACCAGATACAGCAAGGCACAGCAACATCAGGAGCCACGCCCACAAAGATCGGGTGTGATTTGAGATTCTTGTTCGCAGACGCGAATAAACAGTCAGCAGCATAAAATGCTCCAGTCATTAAGTCATAAAAAGATTGATTTATAAGGATTAAACTGGAGTGTTTTTGGGTGGTTTATAAATTTTATGGGTGAGTAAACTCGGCAGGAAATCGGTGTAACCAGTCAAGCGTTGCTCTGTACGCAGCAGCGACTGCAAGCAAAAAGCCTTGTTTGATAACGCCAAAGCATGCTGATGGTCATGTGAGTGAAAATCAGTAGATTGCTCCACATTTATGTCGGGTGCTTGATCCACCCAAGATGCGTGCGCGTGCGGATGATCGACGTGAAAGGCTGCGTGCCCAGCCGAGGGCAAGCTCACATGTAGCACCAACAAAATCGTCAGGAGCCAGTTTATCCACCGGATAGGGTGTACTGGCTTAATGATATTCGTTGTGTACAGAACCATGAACGAGGACGACTGTGAAATATATACCAATAAAACTTTATCATAATTTCAGTATAAGCTCTCAGATTTAGTGACATGCTTCTTGAAAATTCGCTGACATGCACTCTGACAAATGACAGTATTTGCCCACTGTCGCGTCTCGACCGCCGACCAAGAGACCCAAAACCAAGTGATAGAAATCCAAAATGCCGGATTTGCAATTCATGCCCGTCGCATCATCGAGGAACGGGTTAGTGGATCCGTCGCCACCAAAGAGCGTAAAGGATTTTGTAAGCTGATCGATCGACTAGAGCCAGATGACGTACTGGTGGTGACCAAACTGGATCGCCTTGGCCGTAATGCGATGGATGTACGGGCAACAGTGGAACAGCTCGACAAACTCGGCGTACGTGTCCATTGCTTGGCGTTAGGTGGTGTCGATCTGACCAGTTCAGCAGGCAAGATGACCATGCAGGTGATTGCGGCCGTCGCAGAGTTTGAGCGGGATTTGCTAATTGAGCGTACCCAAGCAGGGCTGGAGCGGGCAAGAAAAGAGGGTAAGCGTTTTGGGCGACCACCGTCACTGAGCGAAGAGCAACAAATTGAGGTCAACGCACGACTGACCGCAGGGGAGAGTGTGTCAGCACTGGCACGGGCATTCAGGGGTCAGTTCACGAAACGGAAATTAAAGCACGCTAAGCCTC
>JBAQKP010000283.1:0-1632 GCA_049301135.1 Moraxellaceae bacterium
CTGTGACAGACCATTCCAGTTGATTTTCTCTGGGTAAGAATCGAGAAGATGAATCGCAGAAGGGTTTTCTGACAGACAATTCCAGTTGATTTTTTCGGGATTAGCCTCGAGTAAATCAATAGCAGAAGGGTTCAACGACAGATAATTCCAGTCAACCTTGTCGAAATTGGCTTCAAAGAGTGGGCGTAGCATTGGGTTATTTCTCGAGTAAATGGACAGAAAGGTGTCACTTTTCTACAAGTACTCGAAAAAGCCGCTTCTGTTGACTTTGAGAAAGAAAACAAATTATTATGACGCTTATTTTAGGGGGTGTTCTTCGTAGACGTCGAAAATGGATGGGGTTTTCCATACACGTGTCCAGTCGATTTTCTCGGGATTTGCCTCGAGAAGATGAATTGCAGAAGGGTTCCGTGACAGGTGCGCCCAACTAACCTTGTCGAAATTTTCCTGAAACAGTGGGCGCAGCATTCGTTGTTTCTCGAGTAAATGGACAGAAAGGGTGTCACTTTTTCCACACATGGTTCTGTTCACCATTCTTACACTCGATTCGTCGCTTGAAACGCCTGAATGGAGCCGCCAATTTGCCGCGCAATGTCTGCCCGTCGACCGACACTACCTCCATATTGGGTGCCAAGGGTAGTCGTGTCGACTTTGGTCTGCATCCCAATAGGGTTCTCTGTTGCCGTCCCAATAGGGTTCTCTGTTGCGGCGACGGTGTCACTAACGGCTTTGGAAAAGGCGGTGGTCACGTCTGCTGCTGCCGCGCTGGCGGTTTGTGCGGCGGAAACGCCCTTGTCAATGTCGCGCAACAGGCCGATTAGGAGGCCGAGACCAGGCATCGCTTCGGCGGTGTTGAGCGCAATGGCAGTCATGTCGTCAATGAGTTTCGGAAGCGTTTTCTGCACGACACTGCCAGAAGAATTAAGGAATTCCACGACGGCTGGCTCCGCTGCTTTAATGACGACACGGGCCTTTTCACCGAGATGCATCATTAGCGGTTGCAGCTCTGCTTGTACTTTTGGGTCCGCGAGCGAGCGGTTCACGGCGGCAATCTGCTCCTTGAGGGCTGTTTCGTCTGTCAAATTAATGCCTGCATACTCGAGCAGTGCCACCGTTTTGCCCTTGACCCACGTAATGAGGTCGCCGCCGCGCTGTTGTCGGCGTCGGGTGGCATTCAGTCGGCGTGTTTTGTATATCTTTCTCGTGCTCCTCTTGGCGGCCATGTTACATTTTGGCACGAGAAATAGTTTGTATGCGACGTTTTTTCGCCGTTTGAACAGAAGAGGTGGCGGTTTAAACCGGCCATATGTCTGTCTCTTCTGTCCAAACTCTGTTTCTAAAACCCTTGGCCTACTCGAGAAACAAAACAAATCATTGGTTCCATTCTCGAGTTGACCCAGAGGTCTTGGCAATCGTATTTGGACAGAAGCGGCTTTTTCGGGTACCGAACATGCGAACGGGAGTTATCTCGAGTCAAACGCTTCCCGAAGGGTTCGCATCGCCGCCTTTTCTGTTCCCATTGACTCGATAAAAAACAGGTCTCTTCTGTCCAAACTCTGTTTCTAAAACCCTTGGCCTACTCGAGAAACAAAACAAATCATTGGTTCCATTCTCGAGTTGACCCAGAGGTCT
>JBAQKP010000284.1:0-11619 GCA_049301135.1 Moraxellaceae bacterium
GCGTTGCTGTCAAACTTTATTTCGGGCTTACACTAAGTCTCCAACGACCCTAGGTGGTCATATCAACAAAGCCCCGAACATCGGGGCTTTGTTGTTTACAACATCCCGATGTTTGCTGTGTCGCGGTTCAGTTGGCATAAAAACACACATGACAGGCTGGCTGCTTAGCGGTAGCATGTGTCTTATGTTTAGGTCTTATTTCTTTAGGATAATCCGATGAATCCCGCGGTTTTAGCCCGTATTCCGGCCGCCTTGGTCGCGTTGCTGATGGTGTTGTTGCTGTCCAGTTGGTTTGCGCCAGAAGGCGACAGTATCCGTATTCAACAGATTGATTTTTGGTTGGTTTGGCTGCTGTGTATGCTGCTGTTGGCGTTACCGTTGACCTTGCTGGAGACAGCGCTGGCACGCCGCAGTCAGACTGCGCCGTTGCAAGCGATTGTACAACTGACCCGAGAGGCCGATGTGCGTCCGGCATGGCGTCTGGTCGGTTGGCTAGCGGTGGCGGTGATGGCGATCATGGCGGGTGGTATGGCATATCAGGCCGCCAATTATTTTAAGCTACTAGACGCGAGTCAAGGCTGGTCGGTGCCGTTGCTGGGTTGGGCGGGCTTGAGTGTGCTGGTGGCGATTGGGTTGTCGGGTTTTCCGCGCCTGCTGATTTGGGCAGGGGTGGTGTTGGCGATTTTGTCGATTGAGCTGAGTACTTTTGCCCAAGGGATTGGTCAGTGGGCGTGGACATCGTTTTCATTGGCAGAATGGTCATCGGCGGTGATTTTGGCTTTGGTGGCGAGTGGTCTGGGCATGGGGCTGTACTGGCAGTCTGCGGTACTTCAGCCGAGCAGTGATCGAGCCAGCTTACAGGCGTTGCCAATTTGGGCAGCACAGGTGGTCGGTGGGGTGCTGTTTGCGTTGGCACAAGGGATTCATGGCAGTTTCGCCAGTGGGCTATATGCTTTGGCGTTGCTGTGTGGCGCGGGCTATCTCATCTCGATGGTGCGCTTGCAGTTGTCCGCGCGTGGTTTGGCTGTGCCGCTGCAATGGCTGTTGTTGCTGGCGAGTTTGTTGCTTTGGCTGTTGCCGTGGACGATGTTGTGGGCAAAAGTAGCCAGCGCGCTGGGATTGTTGGTGTGCTTGGTGTATGCCGTATTTAGCGGTTGGCAGATGAAAATCAGTCATCTGCGTAAGGCATTAAATTTTGATCATGAAATGACCTATAACCTGTGGCGGGTGGCGATGCGGCTGCTGATTCCACTGGCAGTGTTGGCGGCGCTGGCAGGCTTGGTCGGGCAAGTGGTGCATCTGTGGTTTTTTACTGATGTCCACTAATCCCGCAGATTGCGCAACGTTGCTGCTGCCAATCAGTCTGGTGTATATAACCCCACAACAGCAGACCTTGTTGCAGTTACAGGTTGCGCATGGCACAACCTTGAGTGAGGTGGTGTTGGCCAGTGGGATTCTGGCACAGCACCAGCTCAATTGGCCGCTGCCAGTGGGGGTGTTTAGCCAGCGCATCGACTCGCCAGACAGCTATCTGCTGCAAGCTGGTGATCGGATTGAGCTGTATCGACCGCTGACCCGCGACCCTAAAGATGTTCGACGGCAGCGGGCTGCGCGTCATCCGGTCGGTCGCCGTGTGCGTGTTGCGGCCTCAGGGCGCTAAAGTGCACGGCTAAGGTTGGTTGACCAAAGCGTCTTTGCTGGCCGGCAGTCCGATTTGTTTTTCGGGGATGCTGGCTTGACCTTGAATGCTGTCGAGCAGGCCAGCCGCATTAAACTGTAGGCTGAGTTTTTGTGCGGTCACAGGGCTGATCTTGGCTTTGCGTGCATCAGTACCTGGCGTATAGTGGTATAGATAGTCCCAGCGATTGGGTGACAGTGTATCGGTCAAGCTGGGACTGCCCAAATAATAGCGCACCTGTTGCTGGGTCATGCCCAGCTTGATTTGGCTGATTTGCGTTTGGGTCAACGGTGTACCTTGAGGCACATCAATTTTATAGACGCCCAACAAGGAGCAGCCAGACAGAATGGCCGTAACAACAACGGTCAGCAGGATTTTTTGCATTTTGCTACACTATCTCCCCGAATGTCGGTGCATGTGTTTCGGTAGATGATCATACTTCATCTGATGACCACTTGCCCATGAGATGTGTTGTCATTGTTTTCCTTTAACCGATCTAGCCAGAGAGTTTTTCATGCCCATCACCAATCAGGATTTGCGTAAGGCGGGTCTGAAAGTGACGTTGCCGCGTATCAAGATTCTTGAGTTGCTCGAAAGCGCGACTGATCACCATCTGAGTGCGGAAGATATTTATAAAACTTTGCTAGAGCAGGGTGAAGACGTCGGACTGGCTACGGTCTACCGCGTACTGACTCAGTTTGAGGCGGCGGGTATTATTGAGCGTCATCACTTCGAAAATAATCACTCCGTATTCGAGATCATGCAGGAAGATCACCACGATCATATCGTGTGTCAGAGCTGTGGTCGGGTGCTGGAATTTACCAATCCGCTGATTGAGGCCGAGCAACATCGCGTCGCTGCGGAGTTGGGCTTTGAGCTGACTGGACATTCGCTGAACTTGTACGGCTATTGCAGCAAGCCAGAGTGCAAGGATTCGGGTCGTCGTAAATAACACCGCAAGCGTGGTGCCAGCAGCATCAGCACGTTGTCTAACGTGCTGACACCACAGTGTGTTTTAGCATCTGGCGGTGACGCCGATCTGGCTAGTCCGTGTCTTCAATCGACAAGCCACGGGTGGCTTGATCCAGATAGCGTGTATCGGCATTTGCGCCGAGCTTGATCATCAGACGCAGATCGTTCGGTGAGTCTGCATGTTTAATCGAATCTTCGTAGCTGATTTCACCGGCCAAATACAGCGTGTAGAGGGCTTGGTCAAAGGTTTGCATACCGAGTTCACCCGATCTGCGCATCACGCCTTTGATCTCGTGAATCTCGCCTTTACGAATATAATCGGCAACCAATGGCGTATTGATCAACACTTCAATACAAGCCCGACGTCCTTTGCCGTCTGGCGTGGGGATCAGCATCTGTGCCACGATGCCTTTTAGGTTGAGTGACAGATCCATATAGAGCTGATTGTGTCGGTCAGATTCAAAGAAGTGAATAATCCGATCCAGCGCTTGGTTGGCGTTGTTGGCGTGTAAAGTCGCCAGTACCAAGTGGCCAGTTTCGGCAAACGCAATCGCATAATCCATGACTTCGCGGGTACGAATCTCACCGATCAAGATCACATCAGGGGCTTGGCGCAGCGTATTCTTCAAGGCAACTTCAAACGACGTGGTATCAATCCCCACTTCACGTTGGGTGATAATACAACCGGCATGCTGGTGTACAAACTCAATCGGATCTTCGATGGTGATGATATGGCCGCGAGAGTTGTGGTTGCGGTGGCCGATCATCGAGGCCAGCGAGGTTGATTTACCCGTACCGGTCGCGCCGACAAATACAATAATCCCGCGTTTGGTCATCGCCAGTTCTTTGATGATCGGGGGCAGTTTCAGCTCATCGACGGTCGGGATGATGGTTTCGATGCGACGCAACACCATACCGGGCATGTCGCGCTGCATAAACGCACTGACCCGAAAGCGCGCCGATTCGTTTTTGTCGGTGATGGCAAAGTTACATTCGTGGCTGCTAAAAAACTCTTGTTTTTGATTGTCAGACATAATGCCTTCGATCAACTGTCCCACCACGTCGCTGTTCAGCGCAGTTTTGGTGACGGGGACGATTTTGCCGTTGATTTTCATCGACGGCGCAACCCCCGCAGTAATAAACAAGTCAGAGCCGCCTTTTTCGACCATCAGTCGCAATAAATCATCAAATTCCATTTTTCACTCCTCTCCAAACGATCCGATACCGCAGTTTTTGTGCGGTTATAGGAACGAATCCGGCTGTTTGGCTGCACTTTTGGCGACTGCATTGGTGATGATGCCTTTTTGTACCAAGCCTTTTAAGCTTTGATCCAAGGTGGTCATGCCGTAGCCTGCGCCGGTCTGAATCGCCGAATACATTTGCGCGACTTTGTTTTCACGGATCAAGTTACGAATCGCTGGAATCCCGATCATGATTTCATGTGCAGCAACCCGACCCCCGCCGGTTTTTTTCAGGAGTGTCTGTGAAATAACCGCTTGCAGTGATTCGGATAACATGGCCCGCACCATGTCTTTTTCGTCGGATGGAAACACGTCGATGATCCGGTCCATGGTCTTGGCGGCAGAGGTGGTGTGCAGCGTACCAAACACCAAGTGGCCGGTCTCGGCGGCGGTCAGTGCCAATCGAATGGTCTCAAGGTCACGCATCTCACCGACCAGAATAATGTCCGGATCTTCGCGCAGGGCAGAGCGTAGTGCTTCATTAAAGCCGTGCGTATCACGATGCACTTCACGCTGGTTGACCAGACATTTTTTCGATTGATGTACGAATTCAATCGGATCTTCGATGGTCAAAATATGGTCAAAACGGTTGTTGTTGATATAGTCGATCATCGCGGCGAGCGTGGTGGACTTGCCAGAACCAGTTGGCCCTGTCACCAACACGATGCCACGCGGCGTGTCACAGATGTCTTTAAAAATCTGTCCCAAACCTAAGTCATCCATCGTTAACACTTTTGATGGAATCGTCCGAAATACCGCACCTGCGCCACGGTTTTGGTTAAAGGCGTTGACCCGAAAGCGTGCCAAACCCGGCACTTCAAATGAAAAGTCAGTCTCTAAAAATTCTTCAAAATCACGACGTTGTTTGTCGTTCATGATGTCATAAATCAGCCGATGGACTTCTTTGTGTTCCATCGCGGGCAGATTGATCCGACGCACTTCGCCATCGACCCGAATCATTGGCGGCAGGCCGGAGGACAAATGTAAGTCAGACGCGCCGTTTTTGGCTGAGAAAGCGAGTAGTTCAGTAATATCCATGCAAAACCCCTTACAATTGCAGTGTGACCCCTGATCTGGCGCATGGTCTGCCAGATACGCGGTGCTTCTTGGGAAAATGTAGCCAGCGATCCGGCTGGTTCAATCGTGAACAGGCTAAATCATGACTGATTTTATTCAGCAACGCCAACAGATTCTCACGCAGATTACGGCGGTTTGTACGCAGGCTGGCCGTGCGCCGGATGCGGTGCAATTGTTGGCGGTATCAAAGACGCAACCCGCCGAATCGATTCGACAATTATTTAGTACAGGTCAGTCGGCGTTCGGTGAAAATTACTTACAAGAAGCGCTGGCCAAGCAAGCTGAGCTGGCGGATTTACCGATTGAGTGGCATTTTATCGGCCAAATTCAGCGCAATAAAACCCGTGATCTGGCGGCGCATTTTGCGTGGGTACATGGGGTGGATCGACTGGTGCTTGCCGAGCGCTTGTCGAGTCAACGTGCACTTGAGCAGCCTGCGCTGAATATTTGTCTACAAGTGAATATCGACGATGAAGACAGTAAAGCCGGTTGTACACCGGCTGAATTGCCGGAATTGGTGGCGGCGATCAGTCGCCTACCACAGCTTCGCTTGCGTGGCCTGATGGTGATTCCGGCCAAACAAAACACCGATGCGTTTGCGCAAACCGCGCGACTGTTCGCTGATGCACGCGCGGGTCATGCGCAGCCTGCGGACTGGGATACGCTCAGTATGGGCATGTCGGCGGATCTGGCGGAGGCGATTATGGCTGGTGCGACGATCGTGCGGATCGGCACGGCGTTGTTTGGGGCGCGGCAGCCCGTTAGACATTAACATCAGATGCAATGAGTCAAATAGACGGCTGTGCTAGACTTGTCGCTGTTATCACGTCCGGCTTGGCGTGGCGTTGAATATCAATCGGTGAGGCGTGCATGTCTGCTGTGCAATCAAAAAACTTTACGCTAGAAGATCAGGCACTTAAAGATCGGGCGTTCAAAAACGCTGTGCTGCTATTTCTGACAGCTTGGTGGCTGTTGCTGCTGGCGATTTATCCCAATCAGGTTGCTGCTGCGCCGCCGACTGAAAGCGCAACCATTGGTAATAGTGTTAGCAATACGGTCAGTAGTTTGTTGGGCAATTTTCGCAACAGTCCCAACCAAAAATTCTTGCCGGTTGAGCGTGCCTTTACAGTCAGCAATCGGCAGCAAGCTGATGAGTTGTTGATCGATATTCGAGTCACGCCAGAGCATTATGTTTATCAAGATCAGTTTCGGTTTACCTCTGTTGCCGGTTTGACGGTCGGTACGCCAACTTTTTCGCGTGCGCCGACCTTCGAGGAAGATCCTGCGTTTGGTCGGGTTGCGGTGTTTGACCAAGATGTGCAACTGCGCGTACCAGTCGCTTATACAGGAGTCGGTACAGGGACGGTTGCGGGCGAGCTAAAGTTTCGTTGGCAAGGTTGTGCCAAAGCCGGACTATGCTATCCGCCACAAATTGAAACCATTCAAATTCAAGCCACTGAGCCGGCTGCGCCTACCAAATCTACTGTGCAATCTGCGGTCAGCGTCACCTCGCCAGACGGACAACTGGCCACGAAAACGCCTGATCCAGCCAATATAACCGCTATCACCGACGCGAAGCCGCCTGCCGCCGGAATCGTCAGTGCATCGGCGCAGCGCAACGTGCGCGAGCAAGGCGAGTTACGTCCACTCAGCATGCCGATTCCACGGGTGACCATCAGTGACTTATCGGTGCAGTCTGAGCAAGGTAATTTGCCGTTACAGTTTGCCGGACAAGGCAACGGCAACAGTGTGGCGGTATCGGCAGCTGCACCTGCGGCAGTCGCATTAGATACAGATCCGTTTGGTCTGGGGCAGCGGCCGTGGCTGGCGATTGCACTGTTATTTTTGGCGGGTTTGGGCTTGGCGTTTACCCCGTGTGTGCTGCCGATGATTCCGATTGTCGCCAATTTGGTGGCGCGGCAGCATCGCCGCTCGGCCAAGCATGGTTTGGCGTTGTCAGCCGCGTATGTGTTTGGGGTGGCATCGAGTTATGCGATGCTGGGGGCGTTGATTGCGGCGTTTGGTCATCAGATCAATCTGGTGGCATGGCTGCAACAACCGGCGATTTTGATCGGGTTTGCGCTAATTTTTGTGCTGTTGGCACTGCACACATTTAACTTGCTACCGATTCGCCTACCGCATGCTGTACGGGTCAGAATTGAGCGGCTTGGTCAGATTGGCCAGCATGAGCGTTGGGCGGGTAGTTTGTTTGGCAGTGCGGTGGTGGGGTTCTTTTCAGCCTTGGTGGTATCGCCGTGTGTGTCTGCGCCACTGGCAGGCGTGTTGCTGTCGGTGTCGACGGTCGGTGATCCGTTGCTGGGTGCTGTGGCGTTGTTTGCCTTGGGTTGTGGTCTAGGTGTGCCGTTGATGGTATTGGGCGCAACCGAAGGCCGCTTGTTGCCCAAAGCTGGTAATTGGCTGAATTGGGTGCGGCAAGGTTTTGGCCTGTTGTTGCTTGGTGTGGCGTTGTATCTGCTGAATCGGGTGTTTAGCACGTCATTGATTTTGGCGGCGTGGTCAGCCTTATTTATGCTGCTAGCGGTCTGGATGTGGAGCTGGCAGGGGCGTGGGCAGTTGCTCAGTCGTGCCGTTGCTTTGATGTTGGGCGTATGGAGTGGCGTGCAGTTGATGGGTGTGGCACAAGGTCAGCATGATCCGTGGCAGCCTTTAGCGAAAACCACATCATCAGTTGCGTTATCTGCGCCAGCCACAACTACAGCTGTGCAGACCATTACGAGCGTGGCGGAATTGCAGCAACTTCAGGTTAGCACCCCGCGTCTGTTGGTCGATGTGACAGCGGACTGGTGTATCAGTTGTAAGATCATGGAGCGCGAGTTATTTGGGGTAAATGCACCGGCTGCACTTACGACATGGACGCGGGTCAAGCTAGACGTGACTGAGCCGAGCGTGGAGGCCAAGCAGGTGCTGGCGCAACTCCATTTGTTTGGCCCTCCGGCGTTGTTATTTTATCAAGATGGTGTGTTGCAGGCGCGTTTGGTCGGTGAGACTGATCTACCGACCTTGCAACGCCAGTTGGATCAGTTGGCAACCCCGTAAAGCTGTTCGGCAAACTGATAGGGGGCAGTGGCAATGCTGCTGCGCTGGCCGAGCATCTGCTCTTTGAGCAGGCGGGCAGAGGCTGGCGCGAGCACGATGCCATTGCGGAAATGTCCGGCATTTACCCACAAGTTGTCATGTTTCGGCGCAGCGCCAATAAATGGAATGCCGTTTGGCGCGGCCGGTCGCAAGCCAGCCCAGTGTTGTTTGACCGGTGCATTCAGCAACTCTGGTACCAGATGTGCGGCTTTTTGCATCAGGATCTGCAAGGCTTGGCTGTCGGTCTGCTCATTAAAACCAGTGTTTTCTAGGGTTGAGCCACAGAGAATATGCCCGTCTAAACGCGGAATCACATACATATTTTGATGCATTAAAATCGTCGGTAGCCAGCGCGCTGCGGCTTTATAGATAATCATCTGGCCTTTGATCGGTTGTACCGGAAGCTCCAAACCGACCAAATCCCCCAGTTGTCCCGACCATGCGCCTGAACAAATCACGTACTGATCGGCTGTCCAGCGCCGCTGTTGTTGGTCGATCAATGCAGTGATTTGGCGGTCGTGTTGTTCGAACTGAACCACTTCGGCGTGCTTGATCAGCTTCACGCCAATTTTTTCCAGATGTTTGATCAGGGCTTTTAGAAGGCGCGGATTGCGGATATGGCCGATATCTTTGCACCAGAGTCCTTGCTGAAACTCAGGATTCAGTCGAGGATTAATCTGTTGCAGCGCTGTGCCGACCAGCCATTCGGGGTTGGCATGCGGTTGTTGTTGATACCACGACAGCGCATCACGTCGATCTTCATGATCGAGGATCAGCATGCCACAGCGAGACACTTCGATGTCGATGCCAGTCGATTGCATCAGTTCAATCGCAAGGCTTTGATAGAGCAACACCGATTGGCTGGCCAGTTGATTGACCGCAGGCAAATAGCGCCACGGATACAGCGGCGACAAGATGCCACCGCCTGCCCAAGAGGCGGCTTGCGCGTGCTGTTGCTTATCTAAAACAGTCACTTGATGTCCAGCCTGCGCCAGTTCTAGCGCAGATAACAGGCCGATCACACCACCCCCGACAATCAGGGTCTTCATGCGCACAGATCTCGGTTGCCAAAACGTGCCTGTGTTGTGCCAGATCTGTCACGATCTGTAAAGCCCAACTGAATAAAAGCCACTGAGCAAGCGTTCAACTGCTGATTTTTTTAGCAGTTATGCTTAAAGATCAGATCTGCTCAGCGCGTAACAACTGTGCTGCACGCTCGGCGAAATAGGTCAAAATCCCATCCGCACCACCACGCCGTAAACCGATCAACGATTCTAAAATCACCGCTTCTGACAGCCAGCCGCGCTCAATCGCCGCCATATGCATCGCGTACTCCCCACTGACTTGATAGACAAAAGTCGGCACGCCAAACTGGTTCTTTACTTCGCGCACAATATCCAAATACGGCTGGCCGGGTTTGACCATCACCATATCCGCGCCTTCTTGTAAGTCGAGTGCGACTTCGTGAAGCGCTTCTAAACGATTGGCTGGATCCATTTGGTAGTTTTTTTTGTGGCCACCTTTCAGATTGCCTGCACTGCCGACCGCATCGCGAAATGGCCCATAGTAGGCCGAGGCATACTTGGCAGCGTAAGACATGATGGCCGTATTCACATAGCCATGTTGTTCGAGCGCCTGCCGAATCGACCCAATCCGGCCATCCATCATGTCACTGGGTGCGACAATATCCACGCCAGCCGCGGCATGACTGAGTGCTTGCTTAACCAGCGCATCGACGGTGGCATCGTTCACCACATAGCCGCTGTCATCGGTCAGACCGTCTTGGCCGTGACTGGTATACGGATCAAGCGCGACATCACTGATCAGTACCAACTCTGGAAAACGTGCTTTAAGCTGGCGAATCGCGGTCTGTGCCAAGCCATCCTCACGCCATGCAGCGGCAGCATCGGCGCTTTTGTCTGATTGCGGGGTGACTGGAAACAAGGCCATTTTACTGACGCCAAGTTTGAGCAAATCTTCAGCTTTTTGTAGGAGTAAATCGACCGATAAACGCTCGACATTCGGCATACTGCTAATCGGCTGGCGTTGATTCTGACCTTCGAGGATAAATACTGGCGCGATTAAATGTTGCGGCAGCAGCACGGTTTCGCTGACCATCGCCCGTACGTTGTCATGTAAGCGCAAACGCCGCAGCCGCGTGGCTGGATAGGCTGCCCGATTCAACGTAAAAGTCATGAAAAAAACCTCAAGCACCGTTATGATAGCCGCCATTCTAAGCGGTAATCTGGTTAAAACGCATGTATCAACAGTTGAATCTTGATCCTGAGTCGCAAGACGACGATGTGAATAGCGTCAAAAAACCGCTTAAACCGCAAACCCTCAGTTCGTGGACAGGCGATATCAGCGAAGCGTTGTTCGATGACTTTGATCAGGTATTGCAGACCTTGTGTGAGACCTTTAGCGCATCGCCGTTTATGCAGCATTTGGGCATGCAGTTTAACGTGGTGAATGGCGAGATTCAGGGTTTGATCGACATGACCCCTGAGCTGATTGGCAATACGCATTTTCGGATCTTGCATGGCGGCGCGACCGCTGCGGTGTTAGACAGTATGGGCGGGATCGCTGCGATGGCGGAGATTTATCGCCGCCGTGAAGGGCTGATTGAGGAGCAGCGCAAAAAAGTCGCACGTCTGGCCACCACTGATATGCGGGTAGACTATCTGTCACCTGGTCGCGGCGAATATTTTATTGCGACTGCCGAGGTGATGCGACTTGGGCGCAAGGGCTGCACCATGCGCATGGATCTCCACAACAACGAGGGCAAAGCCATCGCGATTGCGACTGCTGTCTATGCCTACTGAGGTGTGCGAGTGTCGATTAGGCTGTGGGGCATGTTGCATCGCCCCGAGTATCACCAGTCCAATCCCTGAGATGCCAAAAGGCAAACCCGCCGGTGTACGTTGTGTGCAGTTGGATGACCAGAATCTATGCCGGTTGTTTGGTTTGCCAGAGCGCCCGCTGTTTTGTGGCACGTTACAGCCTGCGCTGGAGATGTGCGGCCAAACCCAGCAACAGGCGATGATTTATTTGGTTAATTTAGAGCAGCTAACATTACCGAATTAATGTTTTATCAAAAATAATGAATCAGCGGCAGAATATCGCCCATTTGGGTGATTTTTCAGCGAAATACTTGTGTTTTTACCGTGTTTCAATTTTACTCGGAGTTGCCCATAACAGGGATCTGCCAATCGATTTGGCAAAATCACTCAAGGAGAGTTGTGATGAGTATTCAGAAAAATACACTGTGCTGTGCAATTTTGGTCGGCGCATCCATGCTGCTAGTGGCTTGTAATGATGATGATCCCAAAACCAGTAATACTACACCCACCACGCCTGCGGCAGAAACAGCCAAAATTGAAGGCGTTGCTGCGACCGGCAAGCCGTTTGTTGGCAAGGTTGAAGTCGTCAACGCCCAAGGCAAGAAATCCAGTGCAGTCACAATTAATGCCGATGGCACGTTTAGTGTCGATGTACCCAAAGGTGCGCCGTACCTGATTCGGGCGTTTAACGACAATCCAGCAGACAGCTTATACT
>JBAQKP010000285.1:0-4901 GCA_049301135.1 Moraxellaceae bacterium
GGCGGATTCTGATGGGTGTTTTCGAAAAATCCATACAACGCGTCTGTGTCCTCGGGGCAACTGGCTCGATTGGCGATAGCACCTTTAAAGTATTGGATCTACACCCTGAGCGCTATCAAGTCTACGCGATCAGTGGTCATCAGCGCTTAAGCAAGCTAGTCGAGCTGTGCGTGCGTTATCAGCCTGCTGTGGTGGTCGTGCCCGATGCACAGGCAACGCACATGCTACAGTTGCTACGTGAGGCGGGTCTTGCGCGGTTGCCAGAGATTTTAGAGGGTGAAGCAGGGCTGTGCGCGATTGCTTCTCACGCTGAGGTCGATGTGGTGATGGCAGCGATTGTCGGCGCGGCGGGACTAGCGCCAACCATGGCTGCTGCGCAAGCAGGCAAGCGGATTTTGCTGGCCAATAAAGAATCGTTGGTGATGTCTGGCGAGCTATTGATGCAGGCAGTACACGCATCTGGCGCGACGTTGTTGCCGGTGGACTCCGAACACAATGCGATTTTTCAGTGTTTGCCTGCTACGGGTCAGACCCAAGTCAGCCAAAATAGTGGCGTGGCGCGGATTTTATTGACCGCATCCGGTGGGCCGTTTCGGACGTGGACGCTTGAGCAACTTGCCGTTGCAACACATGCGCAAGCCTGCCGTCATCCCAATTGGGACATGGGACAAAAAATCTCGGTTGATTCTGCCACGCTGATGAACAAAGGCCTAGAGCTGATCGAAGCCTGTCATTTGTTTGGTTTATCGGAATCCAAAATCACCGTGGTGGTGCATCCCGAGAGCATTATTCATTCGATGGTGCAGTATGTTGATGGTTCGACCTTGGCACAGCTGGGTCGGCCAGACATGTGTACGCCGATTGCCAATGCCTTGGCATGGCCAGAACGCATCAATGCAGGGGTACAGCCTTTAGATCTATTTGCGGTGCAGTCGCTGCATTTTGAGCCGCCGGATGTGAGCCGCTTTCCATGTTTGCAGTTGGCGCGGGTGGCGATGCAGCAAGGCGGTACAGCGCCTGCGGTATTGAATGCGGCCAACGAAGTCGCAGTCGCGGCGTTTTTGGCTGGTCAGATCGGTTTTATGCAGATTGCGCAGCTGGTGGAGTCGGTGCTTACACAACTACCGATGAGCCGTGTGACTGATCTTGCCACAATCTTGGCCGTTGATCAGCAAGCGCGGCATGTGGCCAAGCGTTGGCTGCGTGATGTGGTCTAAGGGGCGATGAGTACACTACAGATTATTTTCGCGGCAATTTTATTGCTTGGCCCGTTGGTTGCGATCCATGAGTTTGGGCATTTTTGGGTGGCACGTCGGCTTGGCGTTAAAGTGCTGACCTATTCGATTGGCTTTGGCCCTGTGCTGTGGAAGCGTATTGCTAAAGATGGCGTGCAGTATCAGCTGGCGGCGATTCCGCTGGGTGGCTATGTGCGCATGCTGGATAGTCGTGAAAGCGAAGTGCCGCTGGAGCAGTTGCCACAGGCGTTTGACCACAAATCACCGTGGGCGCGGATGGCGATTGTGGCCGCAGGGCCGATGATCAATTTGTTGTTTGCGATTTTACTGTTTTGGATTTTATTTTTACCGTCGTCTGAGCAGTTGAATACACGGATTGCTCAAATACAACCGAATACACCCGCCGCTGTTGCCGGATTACAAGCTGGTGATTTGATTACTGCGATTGACGGACAGCAGACCGATGATCTGGAGTCGCTTAATTATGCACTGGTTGAGCGGATGGGCGAAACCGGCAAGATTGCGGTCACGGTGCAGCGTGAGCAGCAGTCGGTGGTATACGACCTGCAAGTGCTTGAGTTTTTGCGTGATCAAAGCCAAAGTCCACTGGATCAGCTGGGTTTTTATCCGTGGCAGCCACAGCTTGCGCCAGTCATCGGTCAGATCAGTCCAAACGAAGCGGCTGCCCGACAAGGGCTAAAGGTGGGTGATCGCTTTATCGCGGTCAATGGTCAGCCGGTGCAGCATTGGTTAGAAGTGACCCGATTGATCCGGCAAGCGCCTGAGCAAAGCCTGTCACTGACGATTCAGCGCAACGGACAGCCACAGGTGTTGACCGTGATGCCGCAAGGCAAACGTGACACGATGGGGGTGTCATACGGCTATCTGGGCATCGGGGTGCAAGCGCCGACCGCGACACAGCTAGAAGCACCGGCCGAATACCGCCATACCATTCAACACGATCCACTGACTGCGCTGGCCAAGGCAACCGTCAAAACGTGGGATCTGTCGATGCTGACGTTTAGTGCATTTGGCAAGATGATTTCTGGTTTGATTGGCTTAGATAACCTGTCGGGGCCGATTACCATTGCCAAAGTCGCCGGTCAAAGCGCTGACATGGGCTGGGCAGCGTTTTTAAGCTTTATGGCGCTGATGAGCGTCAGCCTTGGGATTTTAAACTTGCTGCCGATTCCGATGTTGGACGGTGGGCATTTGGTGTATTACCTGATCGAAGCCATTCGCGGCCGTCCAGTCTCGGAGCACGTCCAATTGATTGGTTTAAAGGTCGGCATGCTGCTGCTTGGCATGCTGATGTTTGTCGCGTTGTTTAATGATTTTAGCCGTTTGGGTTGACCGATGATTATTCGGGCGCTCTCACGAAATGATAGACGAATCGGATTGGAATATTTGGCATGAGGCACTCTTTTTATACCTTGCCGCTGAGCTTGGTGGTGGCGATGGCGAGCATCAATAGCGCATCGGCCAATGACTTTGTGCTGCGTGATATTCAGGTCGAAGGCTTGGTACGCTTAATGCCTGCCGCTGTGTATGCACTGCTGCCAGTGTCGAGTGGTGAGCGGGTGACCGACGCCCAAATCGCTGACAGTGTGCGTGCCTTGTATGACAGTGGCAACTTCGATGATGTGCAGGCCAAGCGTGTCGATGATGTGCTGGTGTTTCAAGTGGTTGAGCGTCCGGTGGTTGGCAGTATCAGCTACGAAGGCAATAAATTGCTGCCAAAAGATACCCTCGAAAAAGGCTTTAAGACGCTCGGTTTAAGTGAAGGCTTGGTGTTGCAGCGCTCGATTTTGCAAACCATCGAAAGTGATCTTGAGCAGCAATATGCGCAGCAAGGCCGCTACGATGCCGATGTGCAGATCGAGACGGTGGCGCGGCCTAACAATCGGGTCGATGTCAAATTTAAGTTTATTGAAGGCACGCCGTCACGGGTGATCGATATTAATATCATCGGCAATACGGTGTTTAGTGACCGTGAGCTACAAGATGCGTTTGCCGTTAAGGCCAGTTCTTGGTCATCGATCTTGAGCCGTAACGACCGTTATGCGCGTGAGCGGCTGTCGGCCAGTTTAGAAAGTCTACGCGCCCTATATCTGAACAAGGGCTATATTAAATTTGAGTTGGGCGGCGCACAACTCAACCTGAGTGAAGACAAAAAGAAAGTCTTTATCGAAATCAGTGTGAATGAAGGTCAGCAGTATCGCTTTGGCGAGACCAAGTTTATGGGTGATCCGCTGTTTGACAGCACGGAACTTGCCCCACTGAATACCGCCAAAGTCGGCGACGTCTATTCACAAGCGCAAGTCAGCGCCACTCGTGAGCTGTTGTCACGCAAATATGGCAATGCCGGTTATTATTTTGCTGAGATCAATCCGATTCCTGAGATTGATGATGCCAGTAAAACCGTGCAGATGAACTATTTCATCAACCCCAGTCGGCCGATTTATGTGCGACGGGTTAATTTTATTGGCAACAGTAAAACCGCTGACGAAGTGATGCGGCGTGAAATGCGGCAGATGGAAGGCGCACTGGCCTCCAATGAAAAAATCAATCTATCGAAAATCCGCCTAGAGCGTACCGGTTATTTTAAAACTGTCACCGTCGAAGCGCAGCGTATTCCGAACAGTCCAGATCAAATGGATCTGAATATCACGGTTGAAGAACAAGCCTCCGGTACCAGTACTGTGGCAGTCGGTTATTCGGCATCAGGCGGGATTACCTTTCAGTTGGGTCTGAGCCAAACCAATTTCTTAGGGACGGGCAACCAAGTCAATATCGACCTGTCGCGCTCAGAGACTTTGGATAACTACAACATCGGCATGCTCGACCCGTACTTTACCATTGACGGAGTCAGTCGCGGCTATAGCGCGTACTACCGTAAAACCAAGCTCGATGACGACCTGAACATCAGCAATTATGTGACCGATTCGGTCGGTGGTTCGGTGACGTTTGGTTATCCCGTCAATGAAAACCGCAGTGTCAGTGCCTCCCTCAACGTCGATCAAACGGTGATTACCACCGGTGCATTTGTGGCGGTGGACATCCGCGATTTTATCACCTCAACCGGTGGCGAGACTTTGGTTGATCCTACCACAGCCAACGGACAGGGCAAATATCGCGGCGAATATGTCACTTATAACCTGAACTTGGCATGGCAGCACAATACGTTAAACCGTCCGGTATTTGCTACGCGTGGTCAGCAGCACCGGCTGTCGCTCGACGTTGCGTTACCTGGCAGTGATTTGGAGTATCAGCGCTTGACCTATGACGGTCAGATTTTGTTGCCACTGACTGATAGTTTTGTACTGCGTGGTTACAGTCGGTTGGGTTATGGTAACGATCTGCCGTTTTATAAGCATTATTTTGCCGGTGGTTATGGCTCGGTACGCGGTTATCGCAACAATACTTTGGGGCCGCGTAGCGATCTTGAGGGTGCGAATAACGCCGTGTTGAGCGAGCAGGACAAAGAGCCAATCGGCGGTAACGCTTTGATTCAAGGTGGTTTAGAGTTGGTGTTGCCACTGCCGTTTAAAGGCGACTGGACACGGCAAGTGCGCCCTGTGGCGTTTATCGAGGGTGGCCAAGTGTTCAACACCAATCGCAGTAATTTCGAAATCAATTCTGACGATTTTCGGGTCAGTACTGGTG
>JBAQKP010000286.1:0-69342 GCA_049301135.1 Moraxellaceae bacterium
GACAAAATTCGCTTTTTGCTGCTCGAAGGCGTGCACCAAAACGCCCTCGATGTCCTGCATGCAGCGGGTTATACCAATATTGAATACCTAAAAACTGCACTCGACGAAGATGTGCTGATCGAGAAGATCAAAGATGCACATTTTGTCGGGATTCGCTCACGCACCCAGATCACTGAGCGTGTGCTGGAAGCTGCCGACAAACTGATTGCGATTGGTTGCTTCTGTATCGGCACGAATCAAGTTAACTTGGATGCGGCGATGAAACGCGGTATTCCGGTGTTTAACGCACCGTACTCGAATACCCGTTCGGTCGCTGAACTGGTACTCGGTGAGCTGATTCTGTTGTTGCGCGGCATTCCCGAGAAGAACTTCCTCGTGCATCGTGGTGGCTGGTCGAAGTCTGCCGAAGGCTCTTACGAAGCACGCGGCAAAACGCTAGGCTTGGTCGGCTACGGTTCGATTGGCTCGCAGTTGTCGGTATTGGCCGAAAGCTTGGGCATGAAAGTGATTTATTTTGATGCGATCACCAAGCTGCCACTGGGTAATGCCCGTCAAGTCGGCACGATGGATGAGCTGTTGGCGCAGTCTGATGTGGTGTCGTTGCATGTGCCTGAAATCGCATCGACCAAAGACATGATGAAGGCCGAGCAATTTGCCAAGATGAAAAAAGGCGCGATCTTTATCAACGCGGCGCGTGGTACGACCGTCGATATCGAAGCACTGGCCGATGCGATCAAGTCGAAGCACCTCGGTGGCGCGGCGATTGACGTGTTCCCAAAAGAGCCAAAAGCCAACGACGAAGAGTTTATGTCAGCGCTGCGTGGCTTGGACAATGTGATTTTGACCCCGCATATCGGCGGTTCGACACTGGAAGCGCAGGCCAATATCGGTCTGGAAGTGGCTGAGAAGTTTGTCCGTTATAGCGATTCTGGCGCGACCACCACAGCGGTTAATTTCCCTGAAGTGGCGATTCCACAGCAAGAAGGCACGCATCGTCTGCTGCACATTCACCAGAACGTGCCAGGGGTGTTGTCTGCGGTGAACTCGCTGTTTGCTGAAAACAACATCAATATCTGTGCGCAGAGCCTGATGACCAAAGGCGATGTGGGCTATTTGGTGATTGATGTGGAAGACAGTGATTCAGAAGTTGCGCTGGAAAAAATCCAAGGCGTAGCGGGTACACTGCGCGTGCGTGTGTTGTACTAATCTGATCTAAGAAGCCCTGTGCGGATGCATGGGGCTTTTTTGTTTCCCTTCTCTAAAAATGATTTATACTATCAACGCCTGTAAAACTTTATGAGGTGTTTATTGGACTCCTACGTTGAAAGCGTGCTGCTAAAAGCTCTACGAGTTTTGGAAGCTATCATTGTAGTATCCGAGACTATCGAGCTTACTGGAAAAGAGCATCTTCTCGAACTTTTAAGAAGCTATTTCCTGCTTTGCCTAGCACTGTTACTCACAACAATGGTCAAAAACTCCATTGTGCAGTCTAGCTGCCGAATACTAAGACTGACAAAAATTTCACAACATAAACAAGATTCTTTCACTGATTACTACGACAGCTATATCTTTGCTTAAATCCTAAAACGTCTCCCAATTTCTGATTATAGAAGGCTACTCATATGGCAAAGCGTCGTCGTGTCCAAAAACAACCTGTTGCTCCAAAACCAGACTTACAGACTCTCATTTTTGTACTGATCGTCTGTAAAGTATTTGGGATTGATCCAGCGATTTTGGCGGACTTAGTTCCTTTGTTTATCTGACAATATGAAGGGCTGGCGTAAAGTCAGCCCTTTATTTACACGCCATCAAATGCCGTCACATACCCGACCGGCTTCACCATCCGTAATTCCCCGCACGGCTCACCCCGCGCCAGATACTTCACCTCAAAATGCGTCCGCCCCGCACTAGCAACATCACCATTCACCACATGCCGCGTCACCGGCAACTGCCACACCGCCCGCGCCTGCTGCTCCGCTTCATCCAAGTAAGCCGGAATATTACTCGCCAGCACAATCTCAGCCTCATCCTGCAAACGCGACAGCAAGAATCCAAAAAACGGCATATTCAACCAGCGCTGCGCTGGATTCTTCGGTTCAGGATTCGGGTATAAAATAAACAGCTTGGCAATCGACTGTGGCGGCAAGCCATGCACCACCCACGGCAACGCATCGGCATGAATCGGCTGAAGATTTGCGATAGGATCGGCCTGATAACTGTTTAAAAATTTACTGAATTTTTCGGCAGTCCGCTCGATGGCATACAACTGAATCTCAGGGTTTTGCCGTGCGCAGTTCAGTGCATGCATGCCCACGCCCGCCCCGATCTCCAACCACAGCGGACGATCTGTCGGCAACAGCGGCGGCACAAAATCACGCGGTGGCTTTAACGCTTCAGGGCGAAACAAACGCATCGACATCGGCTAAACTACCTATCTATGAATCAGCACGCATTATCGGTGCAATCGGCACAAATGCAATGCTTTGCCAGCATCATCCTTGATCTGTATGAGAGCCTGCCACATGACTACACCGACGAACACACCCAGCAGTTTTGCCTGCCCACGCTGCCGCAAACCCTCGACGTGGACAGACAATCCATTTCGGCCATTTTGCTCAGAACGTTGCAAAATGATCGACCTCGGCGCATGGGCGAGCGAAGAATACAAAGTGCCTGCTGCAGATACTAGCCCGCTGTCCGGCGAACTTGGTCAGCATGACTTTCAAGACGACTGATTTCAAGATGACTGATCGACAGTGGACTCAGCCAGCACCACCTGATTGCGGCCACGTTCTTTTGCCAGATATAACGCCTGATCGGCCTGATGGATCAAGGCAAAAATCGCCTCGACCCGATCCACTGCCTGACTCGCCACACCCACACTCACCGTCAACTGCACCGACTGTGCGGCATCACAGCGCACCTGTAACTGCCGAATGCCCTCACAAATTCGCTCGGCCAGCAGCTCTGCCTCTTGCGGTGAATGCTGCAACAGCAATACCAAAAACTCCTCACCGCCATAACGCGACACCCAGCCACGCTCTGCCACGATTTGCTGTAAGCGATGCGCGCACGCCATCAGTACCTCATCACCGACCAGATGCCCCCAGCGGTCATTGATCGACTTAAAAAAATCCAAGTCCAGCACCAAGACCGACACCTGAACAGCGGTAGACCGACGTGCACGCCCCAGCAATAATTGAATTTTTTGTTGGACGGCTCGACGGTTCAGCAAGCCAGTCAGCTCATCATGCTCGCTTAAATAACGGACTTTTTGCTCACGGCTTTTAAACTCTTGGATTAACTGATCAATCATGCCAAACAGCAGGCCGACATACATCAGGTTAAAAAAAATGGTTGAATACAGCCAAAATCCTGAGTTTTTGCCACCCATAAGCCCCTGATCAGTCAGTAGCGGTGCATACGGTAAATAATCCACAGCGGTCGCTACCACCAACGCGACAAACACCAGCACACTGAAGGCAAATAGCAAGTAACTTGCCCAACGCTGGAAAAAAAACAGCCCGAGAATCGGAATACCCAGCACCAACATGCCCGCACCGAGTGACAGTAGCCCGCCTAAAACGGCCAGCATCGGAATCCCAATCGCTAATGACATCGCCACCACAAACTGCATGACCGAATGCCAGTGACTGTGCGGATGATGTGCCAACAATCGACAGCAAAAATACAGCGCTGCCAAATAGATCAAGATCAAAAAATAGGCTGGAAACAATTCAATTAATATTGCAAGGCTAATATAACGCTGCGCCTGTGGGTAATACAGCACAAAGCCTGCCCACACGCTATACAGGAGAAACTGACCGAATAACAACGCCAACAGTAATGCCAGCCGCTGCGTCGGCGACCAATCGAGGATGGCACTCACCAAATGCCTGAGTTGTAATCGACGCATGCAGGTGTCCTTATTATAGTATGGTGTCCGCTGATCACATCCGATGTACAGCGGTGTTAGGCGGTGACACAAGACCTTCCAGCCCACCGGCGAGTATTGATAAAACCTGTAATCAGAGTCAAGCGCATTACGCTAACCGGCACGACCCGCAACAAATGGATTGGTGCGTTTTTCATGTCCCAATGTACTCATCGCACCATGCCCCGAGATAAACCGTGTCTCATCCGGCAAGCTAAACAACTCGCGCTGAATCGAGGCCATCAACTGCGCATGATTGCCCATCGGAAAATCCGTGCGCCCGACACTACCTGCAAACAACACATCGCCCGTCCACACCAATTGCAAATCGGGGCTATAAATCACCACATGGCCGGGCGTATGACCAGGAGTAAAACGCACCTCGAACCGATACTCACCCAGCGTCAACTGCTCGCCCCCCGCCAGCCACTGCGTGACCTGAATCGGCTCTGGCGTGCGAAAACCAAACATCTGTGCCTGCTTGGGCAACATGTTGAGCCAAAACGCATCAGCTTGGTGCGGGCCAATCACTGGCACGGCATACTCTCGTGCCAGTTGGCCGACCGCTCCGACATGATCGAGATGACCATGCGTCAGCCATAATACCACCAAGGTTAGTCCATGCTGCGTCAGCAAGCGTGTTAGCTGTTCTGGCTCGCCACCCGCGTCGATCAGCACGGCTTGCTTGGATGTATCGTCCCATAACAAGGTACAGTTTTGCGCGAAGGCAGTGACTGGAATAATCTGATACTGCAACATGCGACGACGCACTCCTTTTTTCAACATTCAATCAAGCCGCCGACATCCATTCATCATGGTTTGTGGCTATACTCTTTCGCATTCCCGCTTGCAAGGATTGCCGTGATGCCGCTCAACCCGAAGCCCAATCAGCATCTGTTTCGACGTTTATTTAAGCAGCCGCAAGCCGACTGGTATCACCGCTCACCGATCAGCCCCAGTGCCGACAGTGTTGAGCTGGAATATCTCGGCACAGCGGGGTTTGTGATTCGTCATCCTGAGCGCACCATTGTACTCGATCCCTATCTGAGCCGTCCCGCGCTGTGGCCAAGCTTAAGCAAACCACTGATCCCCAACACTGCATTGATTCGGCGCATCATCCCCCATGCCGATGACGTGCTGATTGGGCATGCGCATTACGATCATATTTTGGATGCGCCAGATCTGTGTCACCAGACCGGCGCACGCTTGATCGGCTCACGCGCCACCATGATGGTCGGGCGTGCCGCAGGCTTGCCAGAGTCACAACTGGTCGAAACCACGGGGCGTGAAGACATCGCCAGTGGCACGTGGACAGTACGGGGCTTGCCGTCGATTCATGGCAAGGCGGTGTTTGGCCGTATTCCACTGGCCGGTGATATCACTGCACCACCCGCATGGCCGCCACGTTTTTATCAGTTAAAGCACGGTTTGGTGCTGAACTGGCTGGTCGATACCGGCAGTTTAAAGATCATGCACATTGATTCGGCGGATTTTTTGGAAGCAGAGCTGGCTGGTCAGCGTGCCGATGTGGTGTGTCTGTGCGCGATTGGCCGCAAATATCGCCCCAACTACGTCAAAGACGTGGTGCGACTGCTACAACCGGAATGGATCGTGCCGTGTCATTGGGATACGATGATCACTGCGTTAGAAGAAACGCCAGACTTACTGCCCGACGTCGATCTGATGGGCTTTATTGAAGAAATCAAGCAAGCAGGCTGTGAGCCGGTACTCATGCCGATCTTGGGCAAAGTACACTTTCCGCATCAGTGTGATCATCGCTAGCAAGATCATCTAAACAGCCCAGATACAGCAGCGATCAGATGCCGGTTTAAACCGATTAACCGGCAGCCAGACGCTGTTTTTGCGCGGCAAGGTCTTTTAGATATTGCGGGGCAAGCTGCTGTTTTTGCTGCTCTGTGAGGATTTTACCCGACATCTGAAAGAACTTATGCTCCTCTTCTTTGAGGTGGTGATGCACTTCGTCGGCCAGTTTTTTGGCATGTACCAACCACGCCGGACTCGACATCTCGGTCTGTTCCAGCGTTTCGACCAATTCATCTAGCTCGTGATGCTCGGCCAACGCATGCCGTGACAGATCAATGCCTGCATCCTCCATCATCAACGGAATATAAAAATAACGCTCTTCCGCTGTGGCATGTGCCGCCAGTTCGTGTTTAAGCTGTTGAAAAATTTGCATCCGCTCGTCACTCGCGCCTTGTGTTTGCACGAGCGCTGCGGCCAATTGGCGTTGTAAATCATGGCTTTCACGCAAGGCATCATAAATCGTCGTCATGTTCATCTGCTCAATCAAATCTGGCTGAATACGCCTTAGCTTGCCGAAGCACGATCCTGCGCACTATGCGAGTTTGTATGCGGTTGTGTGTCTCGGTTGTTGCGGCCTGAATGCGCGCCGAACGGATCAGCACGACAGCGATGACTGCGGTTTTATGGACGATGCCAGCCCATAAAACTGAACGCTTGTTTTTTGCAGTGCTGATAGGCTTGTCATTTTTAATCTTTTGCCTAAACACTTGGTATTTAATGCCAATCAAAATCCAAGTAAAAAATCATAAACATCTAATAAATATATAAAATTAAATGAAAAATAAACACGATGTTTGGCCAATTGACCGCTAAAACTACCCGAGTTGAATCCGAACAATAGATCAAGATAGTATCTTGATTAATCTGATCTCATGGGAAAAGGCCGCTCTTCATCAGCAGTGCCGCTCCATTCCCGTGACAACCGCAAGCTTGCGCAATTGCGCCATCCAATCGCAGCATGTCTTTAGTGTCTGTGGTTAGACCTAGCCCGTCAATCGTTTATGTGAGGTATCCGTCATGATCGCGACCACCCTGAAAAAAGCCGCCTTCGGCAAGCTAGACATGCGTCAATACGCCAAGATTTCTGATTTTGCCAGCAAAGGCGCGATGCCCATTCGGCATTTTGATTTTAAGTTTGACGCACAGAGCTTCGATTCCAAGTTTTATATGAAAAAAGAATGGGCGACCGCCTATTTTATGGCGCTCTCCATATTCTTGACCTACGGTGAAGAATTGGTGATTGATACCGCGCGTTATCATCGTGATTTTATTCAAGACCCCATCTTGAAGCAACGCATCACTGCGCTGATCGGCCAAGAAGCACTGCACTCGAAGCTGCACAACGAATACAACGAAATCATGAAGCCACACAACTATCCGGTGACGTTTTACCGGTTTTTGGCCGAAAAAGTATTTGAATACAGCTTCCTGAAGTTCCCACAGCCACTCAAACTGTCGATGATGGCGGGGATTGAGCATTTTACCGCTGTGCTGGCCGAATACATGATGAAGCACGAGGATCATTTTTATTACTCAGACGACGAAAAAGCCCGTGCCTTGTGGATGTGGCATATGCTTGAAGAGTCTGAGCATAAAGACATTGCCTATGATGTCTACCAAGTGCTTTCTGGCAACTATGCGCTGCGGATTTCTGGTTTTGCCATCGCCTTTTTGACCATTATGGGTGGCGTGACTCTCGGTGCAGTGCTACTGCCTTTTCTCCAGAAACCCAGCAATCTGGTCAGCTTGAATTTTTGGAAAGAAGCCAAAACCAGCGCCAGCCTGTTGTTTGGTACTAAAAACGGCGTGTTTGGAAGCACGATGGGTCACATTGCGGATTATTTCCGCCCTGACTTTCATCCAAACGACCATGACACCACCGCTTACTTGGAATATTACAAAGCCAAGTTGCTGCATCCAGAAACCGGTGTACTCACGCCGTTCTTTGTTAAAGAGTTTACCCCGCCAGTACGCAAAGCTGCTGCTTAAGCCACTCCACTCGCCAGCGCACTGCGCGCTGGCGTCAGTCAACCATTCTGTTGTTGGATTGAATCATGGGTTTATTTGCAAAAAAAGTTAAGCCAAGCCAGCACGCATATGCCGTGGTAACAGGTGCAGGCAGCGGTATTGGCCGTAGCTTTGCGTTGGAACTGGGCAAGCGTGGCGGGACTGTGGTCTGCGCGGACATCAATCTTGCCGCAGCCGAAGAAACCGTCAGCCTGTTGGCACAACAAGGCGCAAAAAGTTTTGCAGTGACCTGTGATGTCGGTGATGCAGCGCAAGTCCAACAACTGGCGGATAGTGCCGAACAACTGATGCAGCATCCGGTGACCTTGGTAATCAATAACGCTGGGGTGGGCTTAGGCGGGAAGTTTGATGAAACCTCACTGGCCGACTGGCAATGGGTCACCCACGTCAATCTGTGGGGCGTGATTCATGGCTGTCATTATTTTGTGCCCAAATTTAAGCAACTCGGCTATGGCGCGATTATTAACGTGGCCTCAGCAGCGTCTTATACCGCAGCACCTGAGATGACCGCGTATAACGTGACCAAATCTGGCGTACTGGCATTGTCCGAAACACTCGCGGCTGAACTGAAAAAATCCAAGATCAGCGTGAATGTGCTGTGCCCAACACTCGTACCGACCAACATCATCAAAAATGGCCGCATTCCCAGCCGCTACTCCGGTCTGGCTGATCATGCGTTGATGAATTTTGCCATGACCACCAGCGATTCGGTCGCACAACTGACCCTTAATCGCCTTGATCAAGGCAAGCTGTATACCATTCCGCAACTCGATGCCAAACTGTTCTGGCTACTAAAACGTATGTCGCCGACGCTGTACAACACGTTCTTGGGGTTGTCGTACCGACTGGTCAAATAGTCGTAACACACGAACGAACAGGCATTTTTTGAATTTTGAGGTTTAACATGACTCAACACGCGCATATCTATGACAGTTTTATCGTCGGTGCTGGTATTTCGGGAATCTTGGCGGCGATTCGCCTGAAAAAAATCGGCTACGATAATTTTAAAATCATCGAAAAAGCCAGCCGTGTCGGTGGCACATGGCGTGAAAACACCTACCCTGGCTGTGGTTGTGATGTGCCGTCGGCGCTGTACTCGTATTCGTTTGCGCCAAGTGCCAAATGGAGTCATCTGTTTGCTCGGCAGCCTGAGATTTTGAGCTATCTGGAAGAAGTCAGCGAAAACTTCGACGTGAAGCCATTGATTCAATTTGATACCACACTAGAGAATGCGCAGTGGGATAACCAGCGTAATCTGTGGGTCATCGACACCAATCAAGGTCAATACCTGTCCAAAACTGTGGTATTTGCCACAGGGCCGATCACCGAGCCACAAATGCCGAAGCTTGAGGGTATCGACAGCTTTACCGGCGAGATGTTCCATTCGGCCAAGTGGAATCATGACTACGACCTGACCGGCAAGCGGATTGCAGTGGTCGGTACCGGTGCATCTGCGATTCAATTTGTGCCACAGATTCAACCCAAAGCCAAACAACTGTATGTATTCCAGCGCACCGCGCCGTGGGTACTGCCAAAACCTGATGTCGAACTCGGTGATTTTGGTAAATCAGTCATCGCCAAATACCCGCTGATTCAAGCTGGTTGGCGTAAAAGTGTTGCCAACTCGCTGAACGCGATTAACTTTGGGCTGCGTAACCCCAATGCATTGAAGCCAGTGAACGCGCTGGGCAAACAACTGCTGAAGCTCCAGATTAAAGATCCGGTATTGCGCAAAAACGTCACGCCGAATTTCTTGGTCGGTTGTAAGCGGATTCTGTTTGCCAACAACTACTACCCTGCGCTACAAGCCTCGAATACCAGTTTGATTCCGCACGGTTTGGTCAAAGTAGAAGGCAATACCGTGATCGCAGCCAATGGCGAACGGCATGAGGTCGATGTGATTATTTGGGGCACCGGCTTTGAAGTGTCACATCCGCCTATCGGTAAAAAAGTCTTTAACAGCAAAGGTCAACGCCTGTCTGATCTGTGGAAAGACACTTCACCAGAAGCTTACCTCGGCACCAGCATGCAAGATGTGCCGAATGCATTCTTGGTACTCGGGCCAAACGTGCTGGTATATGACTCCTTTATTGGTTTGGCCGAAGCACAACTCGACTATATCGTCGATGGCCTACAAAAAATCAAAGCACAAGAGATTGCCGCACTGACCATCAAGCCGACTGTGCTGCGTAAACACAATGAACGGGTGCAAAAACACCTGAAAACCACTGTGTTTAACAGTGGCGGCTGTAAGAGCTATTATCTTGATGCCAATGGCCGTAACTTTGCAGCGTGGCCGTGGTCGCTTGATGCACTGAGAAAGCGTCTGGTGCAACTCGATTTGCAAGACTACGACGTGAGCTATGCCGCGACCGCCAGTACCGCGACAAGTGAGACCGTTGCCGCGTAAAGCAGCAACCTTAATCAACATCACAACAGCGGGCGTAAGGCTCGCTGTTGTGCTTTAGTCGCTACCATTTGTCGCTACGCAGTTGCCGTGACCACCGGCTGCTGAATAATCTTAATGTTATTTTTACCGCTCTTTTTAACCTCGTACATCAAGTCATCGACCAGCTTTAGCATCGGCTCAATCGTCAGATATGGCCGCGCGAACACCATCGCACCGATACTCAGCGTAACCGGCCAGCCCTTCAGGCGCATTTGCGTTTCAACAGCGCTGCGAATCCGCTGGAGCACGCTGCTTGAATCTTCGAACTGAGCATCGAGCAAGACCAGCGCAAACTCATCGCCACCTAAGCGAGCCAGCAGGTCCTGTGCGCGAATCTCCGCTTGGATCGCACTAGAAATCACAATCAACACCTGATCACCCACCCCATGCCCAAACGAATCGTTCACTTGCTTAAAGTGATCTAGATCAATATAGGCCAGTGTCATGGTGACGGGCTTGCGATCGGCTTGATGCAGCAGTTGTTGTGTGTATTGTTCAAAATAACGCCAATTGGCAACTTTGGTCAGCGCATCGTGTAAGGCATTTTTTTCAATGGTTTGAATCGTCAGCAACAACTGACTGAGCAACATGCTGTGAAATATAAAATAAATCAGCCGAACCAAGGTATTCCAAACCGGCACATACCAACTGCTATACACCAAGCCAGATGCGATATCGGCGGCAATCCAAACCAAAGCACAAATCACTGAAAACACAAAGGCCAAGCGGCGACCGGACAGAAAAACCGCCAAGGTAATCGGGATAAGATAAAACACCGAAAAAGAAATCTCGCTGCTGATCATAAAATCCAGACAGCCTAAACTCGCCGTCACCAGCGTCACGATCAAAGTTGCGCCACCAAGATTGATGGGATGATCTTTAAGTCGCTGCCACAACGCAGTTAATGTGTTCATGCCGACCTCCTTGCTCTGTATGCGCAATCACCCCAGCACCACGGCCAACTGCTCCCCCAGTCCAGTCTGTCGCAGTGTACGACGCGACACCGCATAACGTAGCACTTCCCGATCAGCCCACACATCAATCTGCTGTTTGGCACGCGTAATCGCGGTATACACCAGCTCACGACTCAATAATGCACCCGCGTTATGATCAAGCAGCATCGCCACTCGCAAAAACTCCGAGCCTTGCGACTTGTGAATGGTTAAAGCGAATGCCGTTTCCAACTGCTCTAGCGCGATGCGCGTCACCGCAATCGGCTCGGGCAAATGACTAAAATGCAACTGCCAGCGGCCTTGCTCATCGGCCAAACACAAACCAATATCGCCGTTGGACAGACGCAAGCCATAATCATTACGCGTTACCAGCACTGGCCGACCGTGATACCACTCTTGTTGTCGTGATTTACGAATACCCAGCGCCAACTGCAAGCGGCTACTCATCGCCCGATTGACCTGCTGTGTGCCAAACACGCCCGAACGCTGCGCACACAAAATCCGATATTGCTCAAAACACGCAAACAAGTCGGCCACCGGCGCACGCTGCTGTAATGCCTCAACATACACCGCAAAACCCTGCCACAACTGGCTATAGCTGGCTTCTGGCTGCGCCACATCCGGCAGATGATGTTGCACCTGTCCAGTATTTAGCGTACTTGCGGCCAGCGCTTGCCCAATCGCCATTCGATCATTTTGCAAGACCGCAGCAGCCAAGCGGCCAATACCCTGCTGCGCGTCAAAACGGCGACTTTCTTGTAACTCGATTCGATACGCCACAAGCTGGGCGGCTTCACTGAGGTCAGCCAACACCGCCCCCGCATCCACCGCAGCCAACTGATTGGCATCGCCCAAAATAATCAACCGAGTCCCCGCGCCAATCGCTGCAAACAACTGACTGGCCAGCGCCAAATCCAGCATTGAGCCTTCATCAATCACAATCAAATCAAACGGCAACAGATTTTTGGCGTGATAGCGTGGTGCAGCCCCACCCAAGCCGAGCAAACGATGCACCGTCTGCGCGGTTTGCATATTGCCCATCGCAATCCCCGCTTGGCTAAACTCTGCCGATAACACCGCCTGCATACGCTGTGCCGCTTTACCGGTCGGTGCAGCAAGAGCAATCCGCAGCTCCGGCTGTGCCGCTTGTAAGGCACGCACAATCCGTACCAGCGTAAAGGTCTTACCCGTGCCGGGCCCACCGGTAATGATGCTGAATGGCTGCCGCGCCGCCAGCTCAATCGCGGCGCGTTGCAGTGCATTGGCGGGATCATCGGGCATCAGGCTGACCTGAACCGCCGGTTGTGGCGCGAGCAGCTTGGCCAGTTGCCGCGCCAGTGCGTACTCCTCGTGCCATTGCCGCCAAAAATACAAACGCTGCCCGTCATACACCAGTGGTGCAGGTTTTCGATCCGCATCGACCGCAGACACTACCAACGGATGCGCCAAGGCTGCGCTGATCGCCAGACTATTCTGAACCAACATCAAACAGGTATCGCCCTGCGCCAACGCATCGCCCAAGCCCAAGATCCAACTGTGCAACGTGCTATACACCTGTGACGCCGTATCGGGATGCAAGGCCAGCAGTTGTGTGGCCAACACCTCAATCCACCGCAGTTCAGCGTCACTCTGTCCAGTGCTGGCGGCGGCTTGATCAGATATTTTTTGTGGTGCGCTGATCTCAACCATTGATTCCGCTCCTCAGCATTTGACCGGCCAAAATCGCATCCAAATCTTCGATCAAGCGTGGCTCAGGTCGCCATGCCAAAATGCCATGTTGCGCATCCTCTGCCCGCATGCCGCGCAAGAATAAATAATTTGCCCCGCCCAAATGCTGCTCAATCCGATAATTCGGCAGACGTACTTTTAAGTAACGATGCAACGCAACCAAATACAGCGCCGCCTGCAACCAATAACCGGCGTGATCCATCGCCAGTGTTAAGCGTTCCGGTTGATAATCCGCCAACTGCCCACCGAGATAATTACTCTTATAATCTGCCACATAAAACTGACCGTTATGCTGATACACCAAATCAATCGAGCCTTTTAAATACCGCACCGCATGGGTATGTCGTAGGTTGGGCAAATGCACACCTGACTCGGCCAAACGACTCAGCAAACGGCTTGCATCAATTTCACCCGATGGCAAAGCCAAATAAAACTCCATCTCGCGCACCCGCTCACGGAAGCCCAAACCGGCCAGCGTCGCGCCATCGGGCAGCTTGGCCTGCACGATATGCGCAAACCACGCCTGCATCGACTCAGCAGCAATCCCAGAAATCGCATGTGCTTGTAATTGCTTATCAAAGGTACGCGCCCAATCCTCGTTTTTGCTCGGATCAAGGTACTCCAAAATCTGGTGTAAACAATTGCCACTGGTCGCGCCACGCGGAAAACCAAACCGCACCGGATCATCCAGTTGTTGTACGGGTGCAGCGGCGGCCAGCGCGGGCAACTCGACCTGATCCTCTAGCCAAAACTGCTCCAGCGGATCAATCTCTGGCAATGCCTCATCCGGTGCAGGAATGTCATGCCAATCCGGCACAACCAGCGCATCGACCACACTCGGCAACTCATCTTTGGCGGAACGACTGCGCACAGCACTGCTAAAGGCATCTAAATGCGGGTGGTTTTGTTCAATCGTCGCTGGCTCAACAGCGCCACTTTCAAAGCCGCTATTTTTAAAACCATTGTCAAAATCGTACGGCTCAAACTGCTCTGGCATTTCCAATTCCGACTGATGGTGATCAAATTGCCCATCATCAAAGCCTGCCCAATCGGGTAAATCAGGTGCTAAATGGATGCTGTGCTCAAGGCTCTGGCTGGCTGTGGCCAGCAACTGGACTGGATCAGCACGCTCTGGCATCGCCTCCAACAGTGCATCATCGGCCACCTCATCGACATCCTGATCATGGTCAGGCTGTTCAACCACCACTGCCAAATGACGCTGATCATGCTCGCGAATCATCGCGCTAAAACTGGTCATGCCCCAACTGCTCAAACGGCGCTTCGGTACTGGCCGCGCCACCAACGGCGAATCAACATCGGAGGGCTGTGACTGAGTGACCAAAGCCGTCATCTCCGGTGCAGCATCCAGCAGCGGCTCAAGCTGGACGTGTGCTGACTGTTGCGCCAGCCATGCGGGTAAATCATCGCCTAACCAATAACTTAAAATCGCAGCGTGTTCGTTACTTTTCAGTGTTTGCTCATTGGGCAGTAACGGCAAGTACAAGCGATGCGAGGCACGGGTCAGCGCCACATAGGCCAAGCGCCGATATTCGGCTTCAGTACGGGCGTGATGCTGCTGTAAATGCTGCTCGGTTTGATCCTTAAAGCCGAGTACCCGCTGCGGCGCACGCTGACCGACCGGCGGCTTCAGATAAAACACCACATCAGTTTTTTTCTTGCGGCGCTTGTCCAAGCCCTGCACCAACACCACCGGAAACTCCAAACCTTTTGAGGCATGAATGGTCATCAGTTGTACGCCGGATTGACTCGGTAGCCGCCGCTCCATTTCCCATTCACGGCTTTTTGGCTGACTGATCTGCCGCATCAACCACGACAACAGATGATGCGTGCCGCCACTACGCTCACTCTGTTCATGCAGCAACTCCAACAGATGCCGCAGGTTGACCAAATGCCGCTCCGCTTCTGGTTGCGCAGCCAAATTTGTCCACAACGCCAGCCGCTCGGCCAAGCGTTGCCATGCCGCCAAGAACCCCTGCCGCTCCCACAACTGTCCTTCATCAGCAAATGCCATCTGCTGCCGCGTCAGCAATCCGATATCACTGTCGAGTTGGTCGAGTCGCGCCAAATCCCAACCGATCAACACGCCAGACAATGCCCGCCGCAAGCGCTGCTCGTGATACGGCGTGAGCATGGACTGCAACAGCGCCGCCAAGTCCTGCGCAATCGGACTGGCAAACACACTACAGCGCGATGGCCGCCACACGGCGATATTGGCAGCTTGCAGCAGGCTCTGCACCTGATCAAGTTCATAATTGGCAAACCCCAGCACCGCGATATGTTCCGGCTGTAACGGCTTGCCGTCTAATTGCAGCTCGCCCTGCGCAGCTTGCGCCAGCAATCGCATGATCTGCCACGCAATTTGTTGGCTTTCTTGTTTACTCTCTTTCAGTTGAATCAAGCGCAGCGGCTGTGGATTTTCCAGCATCGACGGCGCAAGGGTTCGGTCTTGCAAGCTTGGATGAGGCCGTTCGCCCGCACTAATCGCCGGATATTCGATCCCATCGCCGAGATCGGTCTGCCGTAAAAACAGCGCATCCACCGCCTGTACCAGTGGCGCAACCGAGCGTTGATTGACGGTTAAGCCATGCAGCCCGCCTTTGCCCTGCTGCTGTGCCTGCTGAATTTCAGCTTTGACCTGTAAATAAGTCTGCACGTCACCACCGCGAAAGCCATAAATCGCTTGCTTCGGGTCACCGACCAAAATCAAACACACTGCCGGATCAAGCGGCTCACTACGGTACACCCGCGCAATCACCCGATCTTGATCGGTATTGGTATCTTGAAACTCATCGACCAAGGCCACTGGATAACGATGCCGAATTTGCTGCGCCAACAACGCGCCTGTGTCGGGATCATCCAATGCATTCGCCAGTAGGCGCATTTGTTGTGAAAAGCTGGTTTCACCGCGCTCGGCCAGCAACACCGGCAGTCGTTCGCGCACAGTCTGACTCAGCACAAAGGTCAGATGCTGTTCGACTTGGTCAAGCTGTTCTAGTAACTGACCGCGAATCGTGGCGATTTCTTGCAGCAACTGCAAACCGGTCAGTTCGGCAAACTGTTGCTTGGCATCGTTATTTTTGGCACTAAAATTAGTATCGAGTTTCGTCAATCCTTCTAGCAACTTGCTTTCTGGTTCATCGTCTTTTAGTCCAAGCAGCACAATCACGCCAAATTCACGGATTTTTTCGACAAATGAGCGAAACGCATAGCCATAGTTTTGCAACGCACGGCCTTTATATAGGCGATCTCGCAATGCGCCATTTGGACTTAAAAACTGCTCAAACGCGGCCACATCGACCGCCAGCAATGCGTCTTTGAGCTGCTCCAACCGACTAAAATCAAGCTGCGGCATTGCTACCGGCGCAAGCTGTGCCGACAAAAAATTCATCACGGTCGCCACCGAATACTGATAGGCCGTACCATCATGTAGTCGCTTGGTTTGTAGCAGTAACCCAATCAAGCGCGGATCTTGTTGCGCCCGCCATTGCCGCACCGTGTCATGCAGCACCTCTGCGCACAACTCCTGCTCCTGCTCACTGATCTGAAGCCGCTCACCTTGCCCACTTTCAAAGGCAAACTCGCTCAGTAACTTTTGACAAAAACTATCCAGCGTCCCGACAAATAATTCATCAAATCCCTGTAGCGCCAAATCCAGTCGATTTAAGCAATGCGTCCAGCCATTTTGTGCAATCGCATGATCTGTCGCGCCAAATTTGCCAGATTCAATCCGCTGCACCAAGTAGGCTAAAAATAAATCGGCCTGAATCTCGTTTTGGACGAGTTGCAGCAGTTGTTCTGGCGTTTGCTGCTTGTTTGGGTTCTCTGTCTGATCAGCGTCAGCGCGATGCTCAAATTGGGCTTTTTGTGCCGCCAGTAGTTGCTTAATCACACGGCGCACTTGCTCAAGTCGCTGCCGAATCCGCGAACGCAATTCCGCAGCCGCCGCACGGGTAAAGGTGGTCGCAATCATCTGACGTGGACTGTAGTCGCCTTCCAAAATCAGCCGCACAATCAATGCGGACAGCGCCCACGTCTTGCCTGTCCCCGCTGAGGCTTCAATCAAGTGTAAACCACGCAATGGCAACGACAGCGCGGGGTTGTTGTTCGGTTGGGCGGGCTTGGCTTGTTGTGGCTTGGCTTGTTCTGTTTTCAAGGGTTGCATGTTAGGACTCACTGGCAACAGTTGAAGAGTTCAGCGGTTCAAAATCCTGCCACCGCTCTAACAACGGCTGATACAAACGCGCTGCATGCGCGGCCAGATGCTGCACCAGTGCCTGCTCCGCATCCTGACCCTGCAACATCAACTGCCAATCCGGATGCAGATAACAACTCTCATCTTCACTCGGTGCAATCCAACGATTAAAGCCCTCACCGCGCCATTTTTCCAACAAAGACTCTAACTTGTACTCGTAGCTGTCGGATTTTTTGACATAGCGTAGGCCGCAATCTTGATCCAACAGCAAATCCGGCGGCAATACCCACGGCTGCCGCGCCGCTTGCTGCCAGACTTGAAGCCAATCCAACAAATACACCTGCGCTTGATCAGCCGCCACTGGTAACAGTCTAAAGGTCTGATGACTAAACACCATGATGCGCGAGCCACGACCGGCTTGCACGTCAGCGTCACTGGTCTGCCGATACACTTGCCACGCCAGATGCTCCAGCCACATGCGCAGACGATGCTTGCCCCGCCCGCTGTTGCCCAGCTCGGCCAACCATGTGTCGGTCGGCTCTAGCGGAACAGTGACTTGTAGCGACCACGATTGTCCAGACTGATCATTCAGCACAATCGTCTGTTCGGTGACGACATCACAGCCGGTTTTGCCGCAGACATTAGCGCAATCTTGAATACGTCGTTCGATCAACTGAGCGGCTTGTTCGGTCGAGAGAAAATACGCCTGTTGTGCCGCACCGACTGGCAGCCGATCCATCAATAATTCGACATTGAGCGCAACATCAGTGTGTAAATGCGCTTGGCGCAAGTGATACTGATCAAGGGTATTCAGCGTCAAAGGCTCAAAGGTCGAGGCTTGCTCCTGCCGATAGATATTTTGAATTCGCGCTTGCTGTAAAAAATACCGCGCAGGCCGCAACAACTGCCCAATCATCCGATCCCACGACAGCGGGCTGTGACTCATCGATACCTGCTGCTGGGCAAACGCCGCCGCCCACACCACCGGCACGGGCTTGATCAGCGGGGTATACAGTTGCTGCGCGACCTGATACCACAGATCGGCCAACATGCGCGGCTGGGTATACTGCTGACGCGGTTGCTTCGGGTCGGCCGCAGTAAAATTATCACGCTCAAACGGCAATAAGCTATGTTGGCGCACGATACAACGCGCCAGCACCTCCTCGCCGGTTTCCAATCTGGTTTTGGTGTTTTTTTCAGGTTGATCTAACACCTCTTGCTCTGAGGAATCTTGATCAGACGACACGGCTTGGGCTTTTTTGTCCTCGACCCTCTGCGGCTGTAGCTCTTGGGGTTGTAGCTGTGCCGCAACCAAATCCAGCAACTCTTGTACCGGCGCAGCGGGTTGGCGTGGATGCACATCGGCCACATCAAAGCCATTGTAAAAAATCCAGCAGGCTTGCTGTGCCAGTAATAACCCATCCAAAAACGCGCCCAACTCGTCTTCGTACCGTGAGCGATCACCAGCTTGCGCAGGCAAGGCTTTCATCAAGTCAAAATTACTGATCTGATCACGCGCCGGAAACTGCCCCGCCTCCAATCCGAGCATCACCACCAACTGATACGGTAATGGCCGCAGTGTGCCTAAACGCGCAAAGGTCAGCCGACCAGACGGCTGGGAACCGGCAGGCGTATTACTGAGCGTCGCCTCGACTTCATCTAGCACAAAGCGCAGCGGCAACGGCACTGGCGGCAACTCCGACGCGATCAGATTGGCGCGCATGCCCTCGAGCGCATATTTAATCTGTTCCCATGCTTTGGTATCCAGTTCGGCGGCAAATTGCGCCAGCAGCTTGGCCTGAATCAGCGTGAGCCAATCATTGATGGTTAGATCCTGCACGCCTAAATAATGCCGCTCCGCGTCAAGCTGTTGATAAATTTGCTGCAAAGTCGCAATCAATGCAAAATCATCTGGCTGCACCGACGGCCACGCCAACACCCCCGCATGCACCGCCTCAGTCGGCAACACCATGCCCAGTAGTAACCGGTCTAAGGCAAAGCGAAAGGTATAGCGCGTATCGCTGTCTTGCTCGCTGAGACTCTGACGCAAATGCAGTGGATCAAAACCGCGCTTAAAGCCCGCCGCAATCAACAAATCCCCCATGCGCTGCACCTGCTCACGACTCAAGCCGTAAGCGCGCTGCACGGCCGGCAGACTCAACCAATCCAGCAACACATCGTGACCAAACCGGCCGTCCAACAGATCAAAACAGCCCATCAGCGCCTGCCACAACGCCTCCGCTTCAGGTGTGGCAAGGCCAGTAATCTCCACTGGAATATTCAGGTTCGGCTGACTGACACTCGGCGCAAACACTGCACGAATCAACGGCGCAATCCGTTGCAGATTCGGCGTGAGTACCAACACATCAGCCGGTTGACGCTGCGAATCCTGCGCCAACCACGTCAACAACTCCTCACGCAACACCTCAAGCTGCCGCAAGGCCGAATGACAAACATGCAGCACCAACGATTGATCATCATCGGCCAGTACATACTTGGGTGCATCGGTCGGATCGGTCAGATGCAGAATATCCTGCTGAATTTTACCGAGTAAGGTCGCCGGATACGCATCAGGAAACACATCGACCCAGTCACCATACTCACCGCCGGACATGCCACTCAGCAACGCAAACACATCACGCGCCTGTTTGCCCAAGCGGGTTAATAACGGATGCCGACTATCACGCAATAAGGCGCGTTCGGGGTATTTTTGTGCATACCAACTCAGCCAGCGCGGATCCACACTGTCCGCCCAATACTCTTGCGACGGGTTATAATGCAACAGTTTAATCTCGGTATATTGACTCAGTTGCTTAAGAAAATTCAGCTCCGCCGGTGGCAGCAGCACCATGCTAAACACCGCCAAATGACTCGGCAACTCACGCCGTTTATACGGCTCACGCGCCAGCGTATCCCAAAACTGTTGAATCACCGCCTCACGCGCTGCAAACACCTCCGAAAACAACACCTGCCACAGCTTGGCCTGCCACGGCTGCATCACCAAATAATGATCACGCTGCCATTTCGGTAGCGGCTCCACCATCCGATCAAACAACCCTTGCAAGTCCAGCTTGTCACCGCGTCCCCACAGATGCAGCCAGTCTGGCCGATACACCACATAAGCGGCAAACACCTGTGCAATCTGCTCGGACAAGCCCCAGATCTGCCGCCGAATCTGCGTCGGCGTGCCATCTTTGACTTTATTCAGTACCACTTCAAACTGCTGATACAGCAGCCCATCCGCCTCTGGGTTATGTAATAGATCATGTAAAAAACCAAAAATACGCCACTGCATCACACTGGCGGATAATGGCGCGCGTTCCGGCACATCGTTTTTGAGGATTTTGCTATACAGCTTCCACTGATACGAGCCAATAAAATCGGTCGCCACCTGCGCACAGATGCCATCTTGATCGGCCAACTGATAGCGCAGCCACACGCCGACCCCATGCGACGGAATCAAAATCTGACGTGGCTCAAACACCGCAATCGGCTGTTCAGCAAAAAAATCGACTAATCCAGCCAGCAACAGCTCAATCCGTTGGCTTTGAATCACATGCAGCATAGTTACCCTGATCTCAATGATTGCACTGACGTGGCCACACGATGCTCGACTGGCAACCCATTCACACAACTGTCATAATAACCAAGCAGCATGTCATGGTTGACCAAACGGCTGATGCCGCCTCTCGACTGGCCTCTGGCCAAGCGTGCCGGATCACTTGCAGCACATGATTTGCACCAAATCACCAACGCAATCCCACCCTTGGAGTTTGACCATGAAAGTCTCCATCAGCGCCCTCGCTGTGGCTGTCGCATTCAGTATGACCGCTTGTAGCAAAAACCCCAACCCTGAAGCAACTGCCAGCAGCAGCGATGCGACAAGCAGTGCCGCACCAGTTGCCAGTGGTGGCAGCCGTGCCAATATCCAAATCGCCGGTTCATCGACCGTATTGCCGTTTGCCAGTATTGTCGCCGAAGAATTTGGCAATAACTTTCCACAGTTTAAAACTCCAGTGGTCGGCTCAGGCGGTTCAGGCGGCGGTCTACGGCAGTTCTGCCAAGGCACAGGCAACAACACCATCGACATCGCCAACTCATCACGCAAAATCGGCAGCGACGAAATCGAAAACTGCAAAAAATCTGGCGTGACCAAAATCCATGAAGTGATGTTTGGTTATGACGGCATCGTGTTTGCCTCAGACAGCAAAGGCGCAAAATTTGCCCTGACGCCAAAAACCGTGTTTCTTGCCGGTGCGGCCAAAGTGCCACAAAATGGCAAAATGATCGACAACCCGTACAGCAAATGGTCAGAAATCGACGCCAGCCTACCAGACCAAGCGATTACCTTAGTGATCCCTGGTTCCAACCACGGCACGCGTGAAGTCTACGAAGAAAAAATGCACGCAGCAGGCTGTAAAGAATTTGCTGAAGTGCAAGCAATGGACAAAGACGCACAAAAAGAGTTCTGTCATGCAGTACGCCGCGATGGCAAAGTGGTCGAAATCGCTGGTGACTACACCGAAACCTTGGCGCGGATACAGGCCACCAATACTGCGGTCGGGGCATTTGGCCTGAGCTTCTACGACCAAAACCGTGACCGGCTACAAGTCGCCACTGTGAATGGCGTTGTTCCAAGCGTTGCATCGATTCTAGATGGCAGCTATCCGGTCTCACGCCCACTGTACTTTTATGTCAAAGGCGAGCATATGGGCGTGATTGCCGGACTGGCTGAATACACCGAGTATTTCCTAAACACCCGTGTATCAGGTGCGAATAGCCCACTCGAAAAAGCCGGTCTGATTCCACTGCCAGACGATGTGCGTGCTAAGGCATTGGAAGACTTTAAAAATCGCGGGGTTGTCCAATAATCGGCGGTTCAAACCGCACCGGCTCCACCCTCTGACCTCCCCCAAAAAACCAGTCCACTCACGGCTGGTTTTTGCATTTTTATTGATGCTGACTGCCGCACCAGCAACCCCTGTCACTAAAATGAAATATAGACATCACGAATCTGTCATTTATAAAACCTATAGTCATGCCTGACCCAAGGACAGCCGTCCTGCATCAAATTTGCGTCTTGTCACTGACCCATTTGTGCCGAATTTGCACGACTCACGAGGAATCATCATGCGTCTAACCCAGCTCACCACTCCACTGGCACTTGCCGCAGCCACCACACTGGCACTGTCTGCACCCGCCATGGCGCGTGATAACGTGCAAATCGCAGGCTCATCGACCGTACTGCCATTTGCCAGTATTGCCGCAGAAGAATTTGGTAATAACTTTCCACAATTTAAAACCCCAATCGTCGGCTCAGGTGGTACAGGCGGCGGCTTCCGTCAATTCTGTCAAGGCACTGGCGCGAACACCATCGACATCGCCAACGCCTCACGCAAAATTGGTGCCGACGAAATCGCCAACTGCCGTAAAGCGGGCGTGACCAAAATCCATGAAATCATGTTCGGTTATGACGGCATCGTATTTGCGTCTGACAGCAAGGGCGACGCCTACGCGCTCAAACCACACCATGTATTCTTGGCGGGTGCAACACAGATCCCAACCCGCGATGGCAAAATCATTGCTAACCCATACAAAACATGGTCAGAAATCGACCCAACCCTGCCGAATCTTGCCATTAATTTGGTGATTCCAGCGTCGAACCACGGTACTCGTGAAGTGTACGAAGAAAAAGTTCACGCTGCGGGCTGTAAGCAGTTCTCACTGGTCAAAGCAATGGATAAAGATGCACAGAAAAAATTCTGTTCAGCCATCCGTCGTGATGGTCGTGTGATCGAAGTTGCCGGTGACTACACCGAATCGCTGGCCAAACTACAAGCCAACAAAGACGCGGTGGGCGCGTTCGGTCTGAGCTTCTATGAAGCCAACACCGACAAACTGCGTGTCGCCACCGTCAATGGTGTCGCGCCAAGCGTCGCCAACATCCTGAACGGCAGCTATCCAGTATCGCGTCCGCTGTATTTCTATGTCAAAGGCGAGCACATCGGTGTGGTTCCTGGCATCGCTGAGTACACCGAATACTTCCTGAACGCCCGTGTCTCCGGCAAAAACAGCCCGCTTGACAAAGCAGGTCTGATCCCAACGCCAGATGACATCCGCGCCAAAGTATTGGCCGACTTTAAAGCCCGTGTCGTGGTTAAATAATCATCTATCAACGTGAGTTAATCGCAGAATAAATCAGACAAGCGTCAACAACCCAATTTCAGCAGGTCGGCAGATTGTCGGCCTGCTTTTTTTTCATTAAATTGTCACAATTACCTGACCTGATCGGCCAGTATCATTTTTCTGTCATATTGCACTCGTATAGTCAGCCACAAATCGAATGCAATTTTCAGCTTGTCACGGGGGCAGCATGAACTTAATCCTGATCGCGGTACTGCTGGCGCTAATGGCGCTGGCCTACCAGATCGGCCTCAAAAAGAGTAAAGCGGTCGCCGGAGTCAATCAAAACTCCGCCACGCTACACTCAAGGCCGGGTTATTACGGATCGTTGGTCGCACTCTGGTGTGGTATTCCAGCGTTTTTTGTCCTGATTTTTTGGTCACTGGGCGAAACCAGCATTATTCGTCATCTGGTGATGTCATCACTGCCAAGCGACATGATCGCTGGGCTAAATGGCGACCAGATCAATGTCATGATGGTGCGCCTCAGCCAAATCGCCTCAGGTTTTGGGGTCAGTGATCCAACCCAAGCAGAACTTGCTGCCGCCGCCCAGCTTAAAGGACTGCAAACCACTGCGATGCTGGCCAAAATTGCGGTGGTGGTGTCGATTGCTTTAGCGGGCTTGGCTTATGCACAGCGGCGGATTTCAGCCGATCTACGCGCGCGCAACAGTGTCGAAACCTTCATTAAAGTTGCACTGGCGGCCTCATCGGTGATCGCTGTACTGACCACGGTCGGTATTGTGTTGTCAATGTTCAGTGAAGCGATGCGCTTCTTTAGTTTTGTCAGTCCGATGGACTTTTTCTTTGGTACAACATGGAATCCAGGCTTCTCGACCCATGGAACGTCGGTTGGCGAATACGGCTTGCTGCCACTGTTGTGGGGCACGATCATGATCAGCCTGATCGCACTGGCAGTCTCTGTGCCATTGGGTCTGATGACCGCGATCTATCTGGCCGAATACGCCTCCAGCCGCACCCGCTCGATTGTAAAGCCGACCATTGAAGTGTTGGCAGGGATTCCGACCATCGTGTATGGCGTGTTTGCGCTGATCGTACTGGGGCCGTTCCTGTCCGCAGTCGGCGCATCGGTTGGCTTGTCGATCAATGCCACCAGCGCATTAACAGCAGGTCTGGTGATGGGGATCATGATCATCCCGTTTATCTCCTCGCTGTCCGATGACATTATTACGCAAGTACCGCGCGCGATGCGGGACGGCTCGCTGGGCTTGGGTGGCACAAAATCTGAAACGATTATGAAAGTGGTACTGCCCGCTGCCCTACCCGGCATTGTCGGCGCGTTCTTGCTGGCTGCCAGCCGTGCGATTGGCGAAACCATGATCGTGGTGCTCGCGGCGGGTAACTCGCCCGTGTTGCACGCCAATCCACTGGAAGCGGTGTCCACTGTCACCGTCAACATCGTCAAACAACTGACCGGCGACACCGATTTTGCCAGCCCGCAGTCCTTGGTCGCCTTTGCGCTGGGTCTGACGCTGTTTATGATTACGCTGGCCTTAAACGTGTTTGCGCTGTTCATCGTGCGTAAATATCGGGAGCAGTACGAATGAGTCAATCTCTCCATAGTCCCGCTGAACTGACCCCGCGTGAGGTCTGGCGCAACGCAGTCAAAGGCTCGCTCAAGCGGCGTAACCGGCAAGAAACGATTTTTAAGACGCTGGGCATTGCTGCGGTATCGATCAGCGTGTTCTTTGTGTTGATGCTGTTTACTAGTATTATTTCTAAAGGTTTGCCCGCCTTTTGGCAGACCAAAATCACAGCACCGGTCTACTTCGATCCGGCGGTGATTCAGATTTCACCGAAGCCTACGCCGCAAGCGGGCGAAACGCCACAAGCGTTTCAGCAACGTGACTTTGCGTGGCAGTCTGAGCTGGGCATGGTGGATTGGCCGCTGATTCTGGAAAACACCTTAATCAAGGCTCGACCAGAACTCGAAGCCCAACGGGCAGACCTGCTGCCGCTGTACTCGACCGATCAACGCTTCCGCCTACGCGACATGGTGATCAACGACCCAAGCATTATCGGCAAAACCGTCGAGATGAGCTTGCTTGCCGATGCCAACGTCGATGTCTGGCTACGTGCCAACGTAGACCGTAGCCTGCCAGATGAGCAACAACAGCTCGCACCTGAAGTGCGTAAAATCGCCGATGATCTATATGCCAGCGATTTGATTCAGCTTCAGTTTAGCACTGAGATTTTTAGCAATCCTGACTCACGCAGCGCGCCAGCATCGGCCGGTCTTGCTGGTGCGTTCATGGGATCGCTGTACATGATGCTGATCGTGATTTTCGTTGCCGTTCCACTCGGGGTCGCCAGTGCGATCTACCTTGAAGAATTTGCTCCGAAGAACCGACTGACCGACTTGGTTGAAGTCAATATCAATAACCTCGCAGCAGTTCCGTCGATTGTGTTTGGTCTACTCGGTGCGGCAATTTTTATTAACTACTTTAAACTGCCGTTGTCTGCACCACTGGTCGGCGGCTTGGTGTTGTCACTATTGACCTTACCAACGGTGATTATTGCGACACGAGCCTCCTTGAAGGCTGTGCCTCCGTCGATTCGGCAGGCTGCACTCGGGCTTGGCGCGTCGAAGATGCAAGGGGTGTTTCATCACACCCTACCGCTCGCCATACCGGGCATTTTGACTGGGGTGATTATCGGGATCGCCCACGCGGTCGGCGAAACTGCACCACTGTTGTTGATCGGCATGAGTGCATTTGTCGCCAGCATTCCAGCATCACCGATGGATCAAGCCACTGCACTGCCAGTACAGATCTATCTGTGGCAAGGTAACGAACTGCGCAATTTTTTTGAGGCGCGTACATCAGCGGCCATTATGGTGCTGCTCGCACTGTTGCTTTCTTTGAATGGCTTGGCAATCTGGCTCCGTAAGAAATTCGAGACGAGGTGGTAAATGAACATGGTAAATACGCCCAACCCGAGCACAACCCCTGCCCAGACTAGTGTATCCTCCCACACCAGTATGCAGTTTGACCTTGGTAATAAAACCGTGACTGACCTGAACCAACCGACCCCGAAAGTAAAACTCTCCGCGCAAGACGTGCATGTGTATTATGGCGATGCTGAAGCGATTAAAGGCGTGAGCCTCGACATCAATCAGAACGAAGTGATCGCATTCATCGGCCCGTCAGGTTGTGGCAAATCCACCTTCCTGCGCACCCTGAACCGTATGAACGACACGATTGATAGCTGTCGAGTCACCGGCAAGATCATCATGGATCAACAAGACATCTATGATCCGAGCCTTGACGTGGTGTTACTGCGCGCACAAGTCGGCATGGTGTTCCAAAAACCGAACCCATTCCCAAAATCGATCTATGACAACGTCGCCTATGGCCCTAAGCTGCACGGCTTGGCCAAAAACAAGACCGACATGGACGAGATCGTCGAAAACAGCCTGCGCCGCGCCGGTCTGTGGGACGAAGTCAAAGACCGCTTAAAACAACCGGGTACCGGCTTGTCTGGCGGTCAGCAGCAGCGTCTGTGTATTGCCCGCACCATTGCGGTCAGTCCAGAAGTGATCTTGATGGATGAGCCTTGCTCGGCACTCGATCCGATTGCCACTGCCAAGGTCGAAGAACTGATCAGCGAGTTATCGACCCAGTACACCATCGTGATCGTCACCCACTCGATGCAACAAGCAGCTCGCGTGTCTACACGTACCGCGTATTTCCATCTCGGTGATCTGATCGAAGTGGACAGCACCGAAAAAGTCTTCTCCACCCCATCACATCATTTGACCGAAGCCTATATCACCGGTCGTTTTGGCTAATCCAAACCGTACCAGTCCCGAGAACCGACCACCTGCTGGTCGGTTTTTTTTGGTCTGTCGAGGACTGATCCGGCGGTTACAGCCGTGCCATTTGCAGTTAGCCACTTGCAAAAACCTTAAAAAACCGTATTGTCATAGCCAGCCATTTGCCCAATCTCACGGGCGGTACAACTGATTTTGGAGCGCTCATGAAACTCGATAAACTGCCAGAAACCATTGATCCCAGTCTGAACTTGGAACAAATCCGCCAAGAATGCCGTCGATTAGTCAAAAAACGCTCGTTTATTTCAGCTGGTGTTGCGGCAGTGCCCGTACCGTTTTTTGACGTGGTGGTCGATGCGGGTATTCTCAGCCAACTGTTGCCGTATATCAGTGAGCAGTTTGGTTTGGCGCCAGAACGGATGGCAGCGTTTGATCTAAGTACGCGTGAGATACATTGGAGCGAGATGCGCTCGCGTGGCACTGAGTTTGTCGGCTTGGTCGCCACACGCAGTGTGGTACGCCGCTCGATTCAGGGCTTGGGTGGTAGAATCGTCTCCAAGCAAGTGGTCAAATTTATCCCGCTCGGTGGACAGTTGGTTGCCGCCAGTATGGGTTATTTTGTCATGCGTAAAGTCGCGTTTGACCATATCGACGAGTGCTATCGACTGGCCAAACAGATTCAGGACAAACACCGTACCTCTCAGACCGTCGGAGGTTCAGCGCGGAAGGTTTGACGCAAGTCGTGGCGGCTGAGAAAGGTCGCCAAAAAAGGGCAAAAAACATGATCCATCTGCTGCCTTTTCGCCTGATGCTCTCTAATAAATTCGGACAAATCGTAGATCCAACCACGGGACGTGATACTTATACTGCGGGAGACGCTTTTATTGGTGAAAGCCGATTTTCCACCTTTGACACCGCTCGACTGAATGCTCAATGGTTGATTTTAAAATATCCTTGGGCATGCGCTGAGATTTACAACGAAAACCAGTTGCTTGAGAAGTTACTGCCTGATGAACAGAGCATCCAGCTGCCAGTTTTAGGCAACATACAGCCTAGACTATCGCTATCCTTATTGCGCTGGGGGTTTGCTCGACGGAGAATACTGGAACAGCCATCGTCAGATGCGCAGCGCCTGTATATTTGGGTGAGGGGATTTATATTTGTACTAACGATGAATGCGGTGGGAATTCAAGTCGAGATGACAGAACCCACCGACCCTTTGCGCTGTCAGCATGTGTTTGCCGCCCTGAAACGCTTTGAACACCGCCTATTTGCCTATCGCTGGCTAATCGGTAGTGCGCTCAGGTTTTAAGTCAACACCTGCTTTAAATGTTGCTGTAGCCCCTGCAACACCGCCAAGCGTGCGCTGTACTTATCGTTGGTGGCCACTACAATCCACGGCGCATGCGGCTGATCGGTACGCGCCAATACATCCGCCGCCGCTTGTACATAATCATCCCAACGCTCGCGATTGCGCCAATCATCATCGGTCAGCTTAAAACGCTTGTGCGGCGTGTCTTTACGCGCATTAAAACGCAGTAATTGCTCGTCGCTATCAATCGACAACCAAAACTTAATTAAGATTGCCCCTGCATCGGTCAAGTTGCGCTCAAAGTGATTGATCTCCGTGTATGCCCGCTGCCAATCCAGTGGACTCACCAACTGCTCGACTCGCTCAACCAGCACACGGCCATACCACGACCGATCAAAAATCGCCATGCCTGCCCGCTCCGGCAACCGTCGCCAAAACCGCCACAAATATGGATAACGCAACTCGTACGCCTCAGGGGCAGCAATACAATGAATCTGATACTCACGCGGATCAAGCTGCGCTACTACTCGCCGAATCGCACCACCTTTACCAGCCGCATCCATGCCTTCAAACACCACAATCACTGGTCGATCACCACGTGCGCGCAGTAAATCGGTGACTTCGGCTTGCAGTTGTTTACGTTGCAGTTTGTATTGCTCTTTTTTTAGGATCTGGCGATCTGGCGTCTGTAGCACGGGCGGAATCACACTCGGCTGCCAACGCTCGCTGGGCTGTTGTCGTGGCAAGCGTGGCGCTTGTAAGTGACCTAACACCTGCTGGGCAAACGTCAAATTACGCGCATCGGCGTCCTCACCATCAATCGTGATCCAGTCCTCGCCGAGTTGCTCACGCAAGGCTTGCAGCTTGTCGTACTCGTCACGATCACGCCAATCTAAGCCGTGCAGCTTTTGCCATTTTAATAAACTGGGCTCAATGTCATTCAAGCGCTGCTGTAGTGTTTTCCAAGACAAATCAAACCAGCACTTGACCAAGGTCACGCCTTCTTGTTGTAAATAATGCTCAAACGCTTCGATTTCTTGTAACTGCTGTGTGAACTCATCGGCAGATATGCCTTGTTTTTTACCGGCCAACCGCGCTTCCAATAAATCTCCATACCAATTGCCAAACAACACCCGTAGCTCGCCACGTTCAGGAATATCAGCAATATACGGCTGCCAAAACGGTCGTTGCCAATCCTGCCCACGTGGCAAATGCGCACTGACCTTAAGCAGGCGTGGATCTGCCCATTCGCGCAGTTGCGTGACGGCCTCGCCTTTTCCAGCCAATTCGATACCACTAACCAAGACCAACACACTGCGACCATTTGAGGCTTGTGAACTGTTTTTTAAGGCATATTGTGCTTCAATCAGCGCTAAGCGCAGACTGTGTTCTGCATCGTTTGGGGTTGTGCCTGTCATGTTGTCACCCTGTTTGGCTTAATCATTGATCCAAAATCGAGTATGCTTGGTCGGTGTTTATTTTGGCTAGTGAAATCTATATGTCTGCGTTTGATGCTCTCAAGTCACAGCTCGCCCGCTATCGTGCGTTAGAACACCATCAAAATCCTGCGCTGGCTGCTCAATTGGTCGCCGTGCAAGCATGGCAAAAAACCCGCATGCAGCATACGCACCGTGAATTATTTGCCCAACCCGAACATCAACTGATGGCACACTATTTTCTCAATCGCCTATACGGCGGTGCTGATTTTGAAATATTGGCCGATCAATTTGAGCGTGTCCTGCTGAAAGCGCATAAAATCGAAAAAATCGCACCCGCCAGCGCAGTACATACCGGCACATTGGGCATCGAACTGGCGGTGCTGGCGATTGAACTGGATGAGCAACTGGCCAAATTGTTATTGCTGCGCCCCACCGAGCCGATCACCGATGAGATCATGCTAGATGCCTACCTTGATGCTGATCAGGCCGAGCGCCGCCAGCATCAGATGGCAGTGCTGAATGAACTCGGCTTAAAGCTCGATAAATATGTGCGCTCCTTAATGATTCAGACCGCGTTTAAGCTGGCTAAAAATACCGCGTATAAACATGAGTTTGCCCCTGTCTATGACTTTACCGCTGAAGGGTTTGCCGCGATGAAATCGCTCGACTCGGCCGCAGGCTTTATTGAAGCTTTTACGCAAGCCGAATGTGAGATTATTCAGCGGGTACACCAGCAACTACCCGACCCCTTTGCGCGCTTGGCACACGCTGAAACAGCAGCGGCATTTTAAGATTGAGAGCCTTCAGCTGATCGGCTGAGGGAAAGATTTTTTGAGTATTTTTTGATTGGAGCGACTTGTTATGACAGACCCAAAACCGCTAGAACCGTCGCAATTTCAAAGCGAAGCCTTACCGCAAGGCACAGCGCAAGGCCAGCAACAACCGATTGAACAGGCCGCACACAGTGGCAATACCACGCATTTCGGCTACAAAACCGTCGCGATTGAGGATAAACAGCAAAAAGTCGCCGAGGTGTTTCACTCGGTTGCGGCCAAATATGACCTGATGAACGATCTGATGTCGTTTGGTATTCATCGGTTATGGAAGCGCTTTACCATCACGCTGTCTGGCGTACGGCGTGGTCAGCATGTGCTGGACATCGCGGGTGGCACGGGTGATCTGGCCAAAGCGTTTAGCCGTGAAGTTGGCAAGACTGGTCGTGTGGTACTGTCAGACATTAATGAGTCGATGTTGAATGTCGGGCGTGATCGTTTGTTGGATGCTGGTTGTACCAATGTCGAGTTTGTGTTGGCCAATGCCGAGACCTTAGCGCCGTTTGCGGACAATTCGTTTGACTTGTTGACCATCAGTTTTGGCCTGCGCAACGTGACTGACAAAGACGCTGCCCTACGCTCGATGTATCGGGTACTGAAGCCGGGCGGGCGCTTATTGATCCTTGAATTCTCCAAGCCAGTGTTCGAGCCATTATCAAAACTCTATGATTTATACTCATTTACTGCACTGCCGGTGATGGGCAAGCTGGTCGCCAACGATTCCGAAAGTTATCGTTATTTGGCCGAATCGATTCGGATGCACCCTGATCAGCGCACCTTAAAACAAATGATGGAGCACGCCGGTTTTCAAAGTTGTGACTATCACAATATGACTGGTGGGATTGTTGCGTTACATCGCGGCTTTAAATAAGCTGGAGCTTGAGGTGGGGATTGTGACCCAAGCCCCCACTTCTGCTACCGACTCCCCCATAAGGACACTGTCATGTTAGCAACGCTGGCACTGGGTGCTTTTGAAAGCGTGATCAATGAGTGGATTGATCTGGATGCCGCGACACGGCACGGTTTTAATCAACTTGCAGGTAAGCTGCTGCGCGTGGTGATCGACACGCCCTATCTGTCGATCGATATTCTATTTGATCAAGACCGGATTCGACTCAGTCCCACACCAGTCGGCATGGATGATCAGCCGACGAGCAGTTTGTTTGAGCAGCGTGTGTGTGATCTCAAGTTTGCACCTTCGCGTGCCAATACCACGCTACATGTGCCGCATTTGATTGCGCTGGCACGTTTGTTTGGCGCGACACCGGGCAGCACGGGCAACCTGCCAGTACAGGGTGAACTGGCCGTATTGCAGCAAGTGCAACTGGTGATGGCACAAGCTGAACCGGATATTAGTGCTAAACTCGCGCCTTGGATTGGTGATGGTTTGGCGCACCAATTGGCGCAACTGCTCAGTCAGGGTAAACAAGCACTCAGCCAAACCGGACAGCGGCTGTTTGAGCATACCGAAGCACAGATCAAGCAAGAGAATAACTTGCTCGCACCCCGTTGGCAGGCGGAGCGGTTTATCGACGGTGTGCGGGATTTGCGTAACGATATTGAGCGCTTACAAGCCCGCATTCGTCAACTGCCGACAGATACTGAATCCAAATCTGAGCTTCTGCCTGATCGCGCCGCTCCGCCGCATTGATCGGTTGATCTGATCACTTGTTTTGACCACTTGTTTTGGAGTCACCCGCCACCATGATCCCGCATCCTTCTCGCCTGCTGGAGCTGTGGCGCATCGCCGCTCACTACCGTTTAGACACGCTGCTGCCACCAGAGCAACTGCCCGCGCGGGCACGGCCAGCCCTGCGTGCGATTGCCCTGCATCCAGCGGCATGGGGCAGCAAAGCCGCTGATGATCCGATGCGACTCAAGCGCGCACTCGAAGACATGGGCCCGTTGTTTGTCAAACTCGGGCAGCTGCTCTCGACCCGCCGAGATTTGATTACGCCTGAGCTATTGGCACAATTGGTACACCTGCAAGATCGGGTCACACCGTTTGATGCCACGATTGCCCGACAACGCGTGGCAGCGTCACTCGGTGCCAGTATTGAAACGCTGTTTGCCCGCTTTGATGATCTGCCGCTCGCGGCTGCGTCGATTGCCCAAGTGCACACTGCCGCCATGCACGATGGCCGTGAAGTGGTGGTCAAAATCGTACGGCCGGATATTCGAGCGCAGATCGTACAGGATTTTGATATTTTGGCATGGCTGGCTCAATGGCTAGAAGCACGCGTCGAAGCGGCGCGTGCCATTCATATGCAGCAAATTGTCAGTGACTATCGGCAAGTGATTCTGAACGAACTCGACCTGAGCCTAGAAGCAGCCAATACTCGCCAACTGCGGCAAAACTTTCTCGGCTCCAAGATGATGTATGTGCCGGAGGTGTATACCGACAGCAAAGACGTGTTGGTGGCAGAGCGGATCAGTGGTGTGCCGGTATCCGATTTGGCGACCTTTGAGCAGTTGGGCATGGATCGGGCGCAGCTGGGTGAGCTTGGCTTGACCATCTTCTTTACCCAAGTGTTTCGGGATAATTTTTTTCACGCCGACATGCACCCTGGCAATGTGTTTGTTGAAACGATCAATCCGGCACAACCCCGATTTATTGCACTCGATTGCGCGATCATGGGTGAGTTGTCGGAGACTGATCGGCTGACCGTGGCGCGTATGTTGCTATCGGTCATGCAAAGCAACTTTACCCAACTGATCCAAGTGGTGCATCAAGCGGGCTGGATTCCACCGAACACCGATCAAGCCGCTCTATCGCGCGAAATGCGGCGTGCGGTTGGCCCTATGGTCTCAAAGCCAATGGATCAGTTGGACTTTGCGGGAATTTTACTAGAGATCATGGATATTGCGCGGCGTTTTCATCTCGAAATTCCACCACAACTCATGCTATTGCTGAAAACGTTGGTACATGTTGAGGGCTTAGGGCGCGATCTGTACCCACAACTCGACATCTGGAAACTGGCCAAACCGATCCTGACCGAATGGGTCGGCCAACAGATGAATCCGGCCAAAGCCCTGAAGGAATTTGGCCAACAATTGCCCAGCCTGCTGATGGGTGCAACTGACCTACCCGCGCTGATCACCGATAGCCTACACGGTCTACGCCAACAAACCACATGGCATGATCGGCAATGGCGTGAGCTGCAACAACTGCGGATGCAGATCGAACAACAACGGCGGCTCGATTGGTTGGCAGCAGGGGGGTTGATCGGCAGTCTGACCTTGGCAACACAAGTGCCTTGGCCGATTGCAGTGCTATTATTTATCGTGGCAGCACTGACGGTGCTGTGGCGGGTGGTCAGTTAGTTTTTTCTATTTTGAGATACAGCTCAAAGGGTTGAGGGGTGGATAATCCACCCCAAACCGCCAATCAACTATCGTTTGATACGATCAATTGTGTTGTAGCATGGCGTCAGCGCCGCAGTCACTGTACCATCCTGCCGCTTTCTCGCTTCTTCATAGCGCTGTTTTTGTGCATCCGTCATCCCTGTTGTGTCATACAGCGCCAGATAGGCATTATAAATATGCCCCCATTGCGCTGGATCTTGGCCTGCCAGCTCACCCTCGGCGGTGCTGGAGTCGGTGATATTAATCGTTGGTGAACTGCTCTCACTGATTGGACCTGCCACGTTGATTTTAACCCGTGGCGTGGCAGCGAGTGATGCGATCTGGAGTCCGTCATGCACACCGAATACATCGCCCGAGAACAGCATAGTCGGGCCAATAAACGCATCGTTCACATCTACGCCAGTGTAAGCCGCTCGCACCGTACCGACACGATACTCCTGCACACCTGCGGCATCTTTTAGGGTCGCCGGATCGACCGGTGAGCAGTTACCCGCTGCACCTAGTGGTGTAGCACCTTCAGCAAAGTCACTAATAATGTTGCCATTTTCTAAAATTGTCACACTTAAATCAGGCAAATCAGTACAGCCACCTTGTGGACAACCTGAAGCGACTGAGCCATAACGAAACTTAAAAGTCGCATGCAGCGGAAACACAAACCGATCACCTGTATTCACAGTATCTTTAGTTCGCCAGACGGTACGGTCTAAAAAGGTATTGACGTTGGCAACTTTGCTGATCGTGGCAGTACCATTGATGGTGGGTTGCGTCACACCAGCCGCATTGGTAAATGCAGGCTGAACCCAACGACCAATCGTCCCTGCTGCTGGCTCATTCTTATCTGTAGTCAGATTCTCATAGACCTTGCGACTGCCGACCATCGAGAAATTGCGCAGCAGCTTACCTTCATTAAAGTCGATAACCTTGGACGAGGTGCTGACACTGCGCCATTTCCATTGACCACTCACTTTATCGGTGACGGGATCAAAACCACCGAGGGCATTGTCCGGACGTAGCTTCTCAAAGTCATTACGACGATACAGGTTATAGACCCCTTCAGAGGTATTGGCACGACCCGTCCACTGCATCGCTTGGCCAATATGCGCACCCTCACGATCCACCAGACTATACAAGGCAATCGTACTGCGTAGTAAACCATTGCTGCCAGACTCTGTATCAGGCGCTGCTTGGCCTTCAATCCCTAGCCGCAGATCATTGATCCCTGTATTACCGGTCAAGCCGTCTAATGCCGGAGTACCGCCGACTTCACTCGGCAACGTAATCGCGGGCGTCCCAAAATACACGCCGGTTTTAATGGCTTTGAGTGTGGTCAGCAGGCGGGCTTGGGCTTGCTCAGCTGTAATCGGCGTGCGGCTGGTCGCCGTCAAAAATGGCTCTAGCTTAGTGATGAACTGATCTGACGCAAACTCTCTGGCCTGTACATCCTCAGTCAGCACATCCAACTGATCTTTCAGCGCATCCGTAATCCGAATCCGATTCACAGGCGCCGTTGCGATAAATGGTTCAAGCTCAACGCCGGCAGCGTTACGCTCACGCAAAGCTTGTAAGAACCGTGTGAGATTAATCGCAACAGTGGCTTCTGGACTGGTCAGACGAGTCACATCGGTACGCTTGGCGACCAGATCAAGCGGGGTGATCCGTAAGATCGACTGTCCAGCAGGCTGCACCAAGACCGAGCCCAATGTCACACGGCGCAGGCTCTTGGTCGATTGTAAATAAAATTCGATTTCAGAGTTAGCAGGACAGCTCGCCACACCAGTCTCATCGGTCACGTTGAATACCGAAGCACAGCTATAGTTTAGGTTAATCACGGGATCATCAACAAACTCAATCCGAACGCAATTTTCGGCAGTACATGAAGTACGAGCTGAAGGATCTGTTGTACCACCAGCACTGCTATTAATCGTGTTATTCGCACCACTACAGGCCGCTAGCCCAGCTGCCAACAAGCCAACAGTAAAAACTTTTTTAACCAACGTGTTATTGTCCATCTCGGTCATTCCATTCGATTAAGGTGCAGCCAAGCGCAGCGGAGTCAGACGCAACTGTCCCCGATCCGCCAGCGTTTCACCACTCAGCTCGGCAGCTTCCACCAGCGGGGTGAGTAATAGGTAACGGGCATCTTGCGGGACATGCAGATGTCCTTGCAATGCCGATTGTTGTAACCATGTCGCAGCAGTTTTGGACTGATAGAACCCAGCAACGCCTTCTAAAATACAGCCACGCTGATCTAGAAAAATCGGCAATGGCCAATAGTAACTGGTGCGTCGACTGGTCGCGGTATATGACATCAGGTGGATATCTTTGAGGGAGGGTGCCAACTCCGCCAACACAAATTCAAACTTCGGCTCAAAGCTAGGCACTGGCCAAAAATCTACCGGCGTCTCATCCAGCAGTTTGGCGGTTTTGATCTGTTTGGCAGACAGACACTGTTGATTGGTGAGGTTCACCAACGCATCTGCCGCAACCCGGCGATAGCTGGCAGCCAAACTGACCGATTGTGGCCGTTGCAACTGCTGGGTAAAGCTACTCAGCCGTACCCCCGACTCACGCTCCACCACCTGTGTGCCACCCAAACCATCCGGCAGACTATAAAAGCGCTTCCTGCCTTCAAGGTTAAACTCGCGTTGCTCCAGATAGGCAGTATCGACATATTGCTGACCATCAAACTCAGAAAACGGTGAAGCCGCTGTGTCAGGTTTGGTGACCGTTAAATCGGCCACAGCCGCTGCATCGACTGCTGCCGCCGTGTCAGGTTTAGTGCTCGGCTGAGCGAGGTTGATACTTGGTGTTGCGACGGGCGGCACTTCAGCCACACGACCCGCTGCTGGAGTCGGCGCAATCACTGGCCGCGCGCGACGACTCGGCACCGGCATATCAACCTGCATCGGGCCATCTGGGGTCAAAATTGTATAAAACGTCTTGTCGGCAGGTGGTTCATCCGCTTGGGCAGTACTGGTCAACAGCACACTGCCTAGCATCAATGTCAACAGACCGCGCAATTGATCAGCCATCTTACCAGCGCGTCCGATAAGCAATACCCGCAATCGTCACCTTAGTACTGGTGCGAATGTCCAAGCCTGCATATGGGTTTAACAGCAAGTTATTCACGCCGGTCTGGTTTGCCAAGCCGCTGGTGTTGGCTGGAATCTGATCACGGCTACGCAAGTGCATGATAGTCAGATCAATGTCCGATTCAGGATCGAACCGATAACCAATACCTGCACCAAACATTTGCGCGTTATTGATCGGCACCAAGCTGTTACGACGATTATCTGGAATCGCTGACTTACGCGGCTCATAACCCAAGCGGAATTTCAGCCGGTCGGTCATGCTGTACTCCATGCCAACGCCCCAACTCCATGGGCTTTGGAAGCGCAACGGCAATGGTAAGCCATCGTTGGTCACGCCAGGTGCCAGCAGTTTTGCGATGCGCAGTGCGGCAATCTCTCGATCAAATTTAAAATCGAACTCTTGCCATGCGGCATAATCGGTCCAGCCGATGTCAAAATTAATCTGTAGCTCAGGGAACAGCTTATATTTGATCCCTGTCTGAAAGTGCGCAGGATATTCCAAGTCCAGCGAAATTTTGCCAGATTCGGTCGGTGGGACAAAGCTTGGAAAACCCAATAGCGCCACCAAAATCTGTCCGGTGACCGAGCTGTTCAAGCCGCGAATCAACTCTTGTGCACCCCGACCGTTTTCGATCAAATAGTTGCCTTTGAGCTTCATCTTACTGGCGCTTTGATACACCATACCGAACGCAAAGTCGTTATTCGGCTCCCATAGTAAACCGAGGTTATAAGATGGCGAAACCGACTGCTCCAGTGCCACGCTCATACTGGCCAAATTTTTAAATGGTCCAACGGACTCTTGGGCGTTACACACCCCGAATAACAGCAAATCGGTAACAAAGTTGGCTTCTTGCTTAAATGGCGCACACACATCTTCATCAATCAGGCGTAACACCCCGATCAGCTCGTTCGGAAAACGCAAATCGGTATCCAGCGCAACCGCCTGATACGACAGACCGACTGATGCACCCACTGCTAAATTATCAGAAATCTCATAGGACACCGACGGCGACAGATAGGTAATCCGCTCCAATGCCACGGTCTTACCCATAAAGTTACCTGGGTCACCGTTGAGTTGGTTAAACCCCGCCACAAGTGGCGCGTAGATCGCCGAGGCATAAGTCAGTTTAGAACCCGGTGGCCGATAAGCCACGCCCGCCAATGGTGCGGCAATCGGCATGCCTTCTGGCAAGTCGATCAACTTCTTCAGGATCGGCACATACAGGCTTGGACCGCGCACCTTACTGATGCCGTAATCCTTAAAATCATTACAAATTTTATCGGGATTGTCCTCAGTGTCATTACACACCACTGGATCATCCGAATAGCCAAACACGTTAAATCCTGGTGGCGCACGATATTCACGACGAATATCAAAGTCAGCCAACAAGCCTTGCACGTTGAGCTCTAAGCCTTGAATCTTATTTAAACCAGCCGGATTAAAGTGAATGGCACTAATCCCCGGTGGATCGGCAGTCACCGCATTGCCCATCGACAGCGAACGAATATCAACCGATAAGTTTTGACCCAACTGCGCCTGTGCAACGCTGGAGACGCCCAGTAAACCGATGGCACATGCCAGCGCGTGTAATCGCTGAGACCTCATATTGATCCGCCCTTATTTCACTTCGCGGCCAATGCCAAGAAAGTCCAGTGGGAACGACACACCCAGCGAGACATCTGGCGCATCTTCGGTTAAACCAAAACCAATCGACGTGTTCACGATGGTCTTCGGCGAGACGCGCACCCCAAGTGAAATCCCCAAAGACGAACTGGTCTGATCCGCTGGCGAGGAAGACTCACCTGAGGTAAAGGTAAACTCACTACCCGTCGCAAAACTCTGCTGATACGACATGGTCAGAGACACGTCGTAGTTGAGCGAGTATGCGAAACCGAGCGAAATACCACCACTAATGCCTGGCGCGAAGTCGTCTAAAATCCGTGAGCCACGCCGCTGATTGAGGTCACTTTCTTCAAAGCCATAGCTCAACGAGCCAGAACCGAATAATACAATCGGGTCGATAAACTTACGCGTACTCGCGCCACCACCAATTGAGTAATAGCCTTTACCGGTAGACAGGTCACGGTTAGGGTTGATTTCGTACGGGCTATCACCGGTTTTGGTCGATAAACTACCGTTTAAAATCAGAGGCAGTTTGCCGCGCTCCAGTGGAAACGGCTCCCAACGTGCACCAAATGCAATATCACCCAACCCGACGGTCGTGGTGTCTTTTAGCAAATCAGATTTGGCGATAAACGGTAGCGATGCAGTTAAGGTCAGGTTATTGAGCAGACCATATTGTACTGAAAAGGTGTTACTCACCGTATGTTGTGCATCTTCTTCGATCCGCAAACGAGTCAGCGTCGAGCTGCCATCATCCAAGGCCAAATCTAGACGCGAATCCCGATAGTAAGTATAGCTCAGGTCATAGACCAGCGAATAAGAACCAGTTTTAGACAGCGAATAGCTCCGCTCAGCCGCAGTAAATACTTCGGTGAGGTTTTTGGACGCTGATGCATCGGTGGCTTGTTGTTTTAGCGCATCGGCGGCGGCAGCGGCCGGCGGCACGACCATACTCGGCGTTGTTGCCGCTGGTGTTGCCGGACTTGTTGCTTCCGGACTGACCGGCGCAGTTGCCGTATCTGCTGTCGCAGTCGTGCCCTCTGATGCAGCCACTGTATCGCTCGGTTGTTCTGTTGACGCTGCTGCACTCGCAGACTCTACCGGCGCTGATGCTGCTTCAACTTCTGGCTCGGCAGCATATACGGCAGCGTTTGCCATAATCAAACCCAAACTGAGGGCGAGTACATTACGGCGTTTCCATTGATTCTGCATGATGGTCATCTACCTTGAGACAAATTCTTAAAAAAATCACTGACGCTTATAATACAAGCGTAATGAGGTGTCGATCAGCTGACCGCTCGAGTCAGAATTAGGGTCGGCATCCCGAACCCGCTGCAACGTCGAAGCAACGTCGGCATTTTGTTCAAAACGCCGAATCGGAAAGTCTAGCTGTTGCACCAGTTCAAACTGGTTGATTTGATGGTCTTCAATGAAGCGCATCTGATGGTCTTCTAAGGTGCTCAGGCGATCATTGAGCGGTGTCGAAGCCGCAGGCATGATGACAAACAGCGTATTATTGTCCCAAATCTCTTGGAAATGCTGCGCCGAAAAGCTCAAGTGTCCCAAGGCTGGATCAGCGACAAACACTCGGCCATCACGATAGCCTTTATACACCACAAAATGCTTAAAACCGGCATAGGCAATCGGCACAATCGCAGGCTTGTCTAAGCTGGTTAAATCCGAAAACTGACCGCGAAAACCACCGCTGTTATGACCCAGTGCGGTGACATAACGCTTCATGTCGAGCAGCGAAAAACTGCGTCGATCCACGATACGGTCGTACTCACCATAGCGCAACATGCCGTCGATGATTTCACGCTCACCGACATTCATGCCAAGATAACCATTCAGCAAGGTGGTGAGTGCCGCCGAGCCACAGCTATAATCGTACTGCTGGCGCACGATCCCGCGAAACTGGCCTTCGACCAACGGCTTCACTTGTACCGCAGGTTGGTGATACATGCTAAAGCTGTTAAAGCGTGAATCGGCCACTTCACTGTAGAACACAGTTCCACCGGGCTGACTGACGACATCCAGACTTTGCGTCGAAAAATAGTAGATCAGTGCTGATCCAAGCGTGACTACGAGCATAGGGGGCTTGTTCTAGTTTTGGGCGATCAACCACATCGCACTGTCCTCGAAAATCAGACCGGCTGGATGATTGTGTTGGGTCTCTGGGTTATCCGAATCAGCTAACACAGCTACTACACAAACGATCACTGTCCGACCTGCGTCCATGTTCCTGTCAAGATACCGTGTTTTTTAGTAAAAAACACGATTTTTTTGTCACCAGCCAGACCACAACATCATGCTGCTGGCGACAGTTGCCAAGCGACAGGTGATTACATGCCTGAAACGTTGATTTTCAGGTTTTCCATCCGTAGACCTTCTAGACCAATATTCCCCATTGATCCATTATTTAATCCATTAAACGCGGTTGGCGACACGGCAGGCAGATCACCGGCGACGATGTTAGTGATCCGAATATCCAGCTTATCCGTCCAGCCGTCTTTGCCAATCACGATGCCACTTGGCGCAATATCGCCATAGAATCCAGCAAGACGAAAGCCTGTGGTTTGGTCGCTCGCACTAATGTCTAAGTTTAGCTTTAGCGAGCTTTGTGTCGTACCGCCGTTATTCAGTGACATCACTTCAATCGGGGCATTACTGACCACTTGTAACAATGAGCCACCGGTAAACTGAAACATATGGCCTTGCCGCTCTGCACCCAGTTGCACGTTAAGCGCGACGGTATCACCGGCTTTAAAACGAATATCAATCCCGTTGGTGCCGACCCGCAGCATTTCGGTCACACCAGCGCGCAATGTATTGGTGCCGACGCCATTGGTGAGGCGACTGCTAAAAATACTGCCACTGCCATCAGCAATGTAGACCGAAAATGGATTAATCCGAATCCGCTGTAGATCGGTCGGTAGCGCAAATCTGACGTTTAACATTGGCGCACCACCATTTGCATCCGCGTCGAATTTGACCGTAAATGGCTGCGTGGTGGCTGTTTCTAGTGTTGCACTATTAAAAAATCGAATACCTTGGGTCGGCGCATAGTTAGTCGGTGCCATGACTAATGAGGCACGCGATGAGGCTGGATTACTGCGGTCATCAATACTGACTAGACCGATCTGATTAAACGAAATGGTGGAATTCGGCAGTTGAATCCCGATGGTGAGGCCATCTTGACCGGTCGATGCGGCCATCTGATGGTCATCAAGTTGCTCCATCGCCTGTACTGCAAATGCAGGCATAACAAGCGCGGCCAACAGTCCGGTGTGACACACAATCTGACACAGGTTCATTCAGCACGCTCCTTGAATGCTTACCAAGATTTGGTATTTTGTTGTTGTTTTGTCAGTCACAATCTTGCAGATATGACTACGGCAGCCGAAGCTGCCGTAACCGATCGGTAGGTTAAGTTGCTATATTGCTACAGCAGTTAACACACGATTTTTGCAGATCTTAGTGACCGCTGATGGCGATTTGGGTGCCAGCACCGTTCAGACCAACGATCTCGACGTCACCCAGCGATGCTGCTGACGCTGTTGAATCCAATGCACCAGCAGCAGTTTTAACGATTGTACCAAGACGTACGTCGGTCAACAAGATGTCGCTTGCATTGCCACCCATGGTCATGACCAGACCATTGCTGCTGACGTCGATGTCAGTAGCTAGGGTCAGTTTGGTATCGCCAGTATCACGAATGTTGATCGAACCGATGTAGATCGCGCCATCAGTGGTACCCAGTTGGCCTGCACCTACTGCAACACCAGCAGAGTCACGCAGGGTCAGACCGTCGATGGTCAAGCCGCCAGCAACTTCACCGCCAACTTTAATCATGGTGGTCGCGCCAACATGACCAGCTTGTGCTTCGCTGCCCAACTGGATGTTCATGGTTGCGCCACCCAATCGAACATCTAGGCTGTCCAAGATTAGGTTTTGGTCAGCTAAGATACCGCGGTCGTTGACTGTATTGTTAGCCAGTGAACGATTCGAAGATGCCACAGAGATGTTGCCGGTACGGATAACCAAAGTGCTTGGCAGTGCAACGTTGACATTCAACAGCGGATCACCACCGTTTGAGTCTGCATCGATTTTAACGACGATTGGAGCGCTACCTGCGATTTTGAAACCGTCCAGTACGATCGCACCGGCAGTAGCGGTACCGCCATCAGCAACAGCCAGACCGTCTTTATCGTGGACATAGATATGATCAATCGAGATCACACCAGCGTTACCGCCAGTCGCAGTAAAGTAGTTAGTACCGGTCAGAGCATCAAAGTTTGATGTTGGTGGCTTGATCTGAATGGTGATACCGTCTTGACCGGTCGCAGCACTGAGCGAATCGTCGTCAAGGGCTTGCATCGCCATGGCGTTGCCGCTGATTGCGATTGCTGAAACAAGTGCGATTTGTGGGAACAGCTTCATGTTACTCTCCTGAGAGTCGGTTTTGTTCTACTACACCATCTTTGCGCCCGACGTGATTTCATTGACAACGTCTTTCGTCCTTGAAGCCTTATCCGTGCACATTGATTGTTGTAGTGTGTCCAGTGATGATGAAAGTACAATGCACGTTATCCGAGTGCAAGTGTTTTTTAGGTTTTTTGTGAAGCGTCCGACAAACGGATTCACAACTTGGCTCGACGGAAATATCGATCAGGTTTTACTTAATGATGTTTTTTGTATCATTAACTTGTACTTAACCAGATCATCGAAGCCGAGCGATTGGAGTATGCCAACCGATGTCTATAGCGATTGTCAAACAAAATATCGCTACTCTGCCGAACGACTCAATCCAAACGGTGTTGGTTGCATTACGCGAGTGGGCGAGTCTGATCTGGCTGGCCGACGACGCACAACCGGTGATTGGACTGTGCCCACGCTGGCAAGTGACTCAATACGGGACACGAGTGCAATGGCGACAGCGTGATACCCATACAGATGGACAACTCAGCACGGCCGTGGATCTATCACAACGCTTTGAGCAAGTGGTACAAGACGCCTGGCAAGTAAGCCAACTTCACGCATGGCAACTGCCCGCACTGACAGGGTTTCGGGGTGGTCTGATGGGATTCTTGGGCTACGACTGGGCGGCGGCACGACATGGGATTGGCAAAAACCAAAAAAATGTGACCGATAGTGGGACAGCCTGCAATGCGTGGCTGGGCTGTTATGATATTTTTTTGCGTCAAGAAGATTCGGGCTGGCAGTTATACGGGGAGGACTGTCCCAGCTTACAGCCCTTGTATGCGCGGATTGCAGCGTGCTTTCGACAGGCTCAAGCAACACATCTGCTGAGTCAATCATCTCGCTTTCGACAGGCTCAAGCAGCGTGTACACCCTTTGCAGCGCGTTGGTCATGGCAACAATACCAACACGCATTTACACAAGTACAAGACTATTTACGCGCCGGTGACTGCTATCAGGTCAATTTGACCCAAGCCTTTGATGCCCGTATCAGTGGTCAGTTACTCAGTCGGCTGGATCAATTGCAGCTGCTGACCCGTGCGCCGTTTGCGGGTTATATGGCGATTGGCTCAGAACACGAGTTATTGAGCTGTTCGCCAGAGTTGTTTTTGTCGTTTTTGCCCGATGGTGAGGTGGTGACGCGACCGATCAAAGGCACGCAACCGCGCCACGCCGATCCACAACAAGACGCTGCTCGTAAGCAACAATTGGCACAGTCCGAAAAAGACCAAGCCGAAAACCTGATGATCGTCGATCTGCTGCGTAATGATTTGGCACGGCAAGCACAGATCGGCTCGGTGCGCGTGCCAAAACTGTTTGAGATCGAGAGTTTTGCGCAGGTGCATCACTTGGTCAGTGAGATTCGCGCGACTTTGGCTGCGGGTCAGTCGCCGCTGGAATTGTTGTTCGACGCGCTACCTGGTGGTTCGATTACCGGTGCGCCAAAAATCCGCGCTATGCAGATTATTGCCGAACTTGAAGCCGGTCAACGCGGTGCGTATTGCGGCAGCATGGGTTATCTAAATGCCGATGGGACGGGACGGTTTAATATCTTGATCCGCACCTTAGAGCGCATCGGCGCACAGGTCAGCGTCTGGGCAGGCGGTGGAATCACTATCGCCTCGGAGGTCGATCAGGAGTACCAAGAGTGCTGGGATAAAATCGGGGCGATTTTGCGGTGTTTAGAACAGGCGTAATCTGTCGAGATACAAACCACCAATCCCCTTTAGCAAAAGCGAGTTTGACCGCACCAGATCAGGCTAAACCGCACACATTATTGCAAAACGCGATAAAACTAAGCATACTGCATGCGTTATAGCATTTTGCGATCAACTTTAATGCACATTATTACCCATGCTCGAATCGTTGATGCTATTGCGCGATGGCCACAGGCAGCAACTGCCCTAGATGGATGGTATCGGATCATGAAAGCCAATGAGCCTGAGGACTTTGCTTCGATGAAGCAGTTGTTTCCGGCTGTGGATAAAGTGGGACGGTTTCATGTATTTGATATTGGTGGCAACAAGATTCGATTGATTGCGGTGGTGATGTACCAAGCCAAACGGGTGTATATCCGTCAGGTGCTGGCACACAGTGAATATGACAAAGGACACTGGAAGGAAGGCTAAAGCATGAACGCAATCACTCAACAAGCGGTTGAACACTGGCAGTATGTCGCGCCACTATTGACTCCGCCACAAACAACAGTGGAGTTTAATCGATTGGTCGAAGCACTCGACGAACTGCTAGATACCATCGGCGATCAAGAGGATCATCCACTGGCGGGGCTGGTGCATCGCCTAGGTGATCTTGTCTCTGCATATGAACAACAATACATTCCGATGCCTACTACAGACGGTCGCAGCACACTTTCGGCGTTAATGCAGATGCACGGACTGGGGCAATGCGACCTTGCGGATATTGCGCCCCAGTCGGTGATTTCTGAGATTATCAGTGGCAAACGTCAACTGAATATCCGCCACATTAAGGCATTAGCCGCACGTTTTAATGTTTCGGCAGATACTTTTTTGGCCTAGCAGGTCTCACCCAACATCTGCACCAGCCGATCCACCAAACGCTGATTCTGCTCGGTTGTGCCGATGGTAATCCGCAAAAAAGGGTGGATTTTCGGCTTATTAAAATGCCGCACGATAATCCCCGCCTCGCGCAAACCCGCCGCCAGATCTAAGCCTGCATGCTGCGGATGGCGGGCAAACACAAAGTTTGCACCCGACGGCAACACCACAAAGCCCAACTGCTCAAGCTGCGCCACTAGCGCATCGCGATTGGCGATCACCTGCTGACAGGTTTGCTCAAAGTACGCCTGATCTTCAAACGACGCAATCGCGCCTGCAATCGCCATCCGATCCAACGGATACGAGTTAAAACTGTCCTTGACGCGCATCAGCGCCGCAATCAGATGCGACTGGCCAAACGCCATCCCGACCCGCAGACCCGCGAGCGCGCGGGACTTGGAGGTGGTTTGACAGACCAGCAGGTTGTCGTATTGGTTGATCTGACTGACCGCTGACTGACCGCCAAAATCAATATACGCCTCATCAATCACCACAACAGAATCAGGATGTTGCTGCAACACCTGCTCGATATCGGCCAAACTCAGCAGTACACCGGTCGGTGCGTTGGGATTGGTGATAATGATGCCGCCGTTGGGTTGCTGATAGGCAGCAATATCAATCGAAAAATCCTCAGCCAACGGCACTGACACCGTATCAAGCTGAAAATACTGACTATACACAGGGTAAAAGCTATAACTGATCTCGGGATACAGCAGTGGTTTATCTTGGCAAAAAAATGCCTTAAAAATATGAGCCAGCACTTCGTCTGAGCCATTGCCAACGAACACCTGATCGACGTTTAAGCCTTGCTGTTTGGCAATTGCTTGTCTAAGCGCGGTTGCATCTGGATCGGGATACAGTCGCAAGCAATCCCCGTCGCTACCGAGTGCTGCAATCAGTGCTTCGCGGACTTTTGGCGAGGGTGGAAACGGGGATTCGTTGGTGTTGAGCTTGGTCAGATTGGTGATTTTGGGTTGTTCACCGGCCACATACGGCACGAGTTCGCGCACCAATGGACTCCACAGCCGTTGTGGATCTTTGCCTACAGATGGCGTTAAAGCTGCTGATGAGTTCATTCTGCTGCTCCATCGACGCGATAACGGGCTGAACGGGCGTGTGCATCAAGGTCTTCTTGCTGTGCCAAAATATCCGCCGCCCGTGCCAATGACTGACTGCCTGCGGGTGAGCAATAAATAATGCTGCTGCGTTTTTGGAAGTCATACACGCCGAGTGGCGAGGAAAACCGCGCCGTGCCAGAGGTCGGCAACACATGGTTTGGCCCTGCACAATAATCGCCAATCGCCTCAGGACTGTGCCGACCCATAAAAATCGCACCCGCGTGACGAATGCCGTCTAGCATGTCTTCCGGTCGATCCATACATAATTCTAAGTGTTCCGGCGCAATCTGATTAATCAGTTCCAGTGCTTCGGCACGATCACGCACCAAAATCAACGCGCCACGATTTTGCAGTGAGGTTTGCGCGATTTGGGCTTTGGGTAGTGTTTTTAAATGCTCGCTAATCGCCTGTTCGACCTGATCAAGCAACACCGCATCACTACTGATCAAAATCGACTGTGCCACCTCGTCATGCTCCGCTTGTGACAGCACATCCATCGCCAGCCACGCTGGATTGTTGTCGCCTTCGGCATACACCAAAATCTCCGATGGCCCTGCGATCATATCAATGCCAACCTGACCGAACACCGCCCGCTTGGCTGCTGCAACATAGCGATTGCCCGGGCCAGTGATTTTATCCACTTGTGGGATGCTTTCTGTGCCATAGGCCAGAGCAGCCACCGCTTGCGCACCACCGATGGTCAGCAAGCGTGATACACCCGCCAAGTGCGCTGCGGCTAGAACAAGCGTATTCAGCTCACCTTTGGGCGCAGGCACAACCATGATGATTTCAGGCACGCCCGCCACATGCGCCGGAATCGCATTCATCAATACCGACGATGGATAGGAAGCTTTCCCCCCTGGCACATAAATGCCCACCCGATCCAGCGGCGTGACTTTTTGGCCGAGGGTATTGCCGAGCGCGTCTTGGTACTGCCACGAGTCCTGCACCTGACGCTGGTGAAACTCACGAATCCGCTGCGCCGCCAGCTCCAAAGCCGCACGCACCTCAGCGGTTAAACCGTCAAATGCGATTTTTAGCGCCGCTTGGCCAAGCTCTAACTCGGCCATGCTGTGCGCCGGATGCTGGTCAAACTGCTGGGTCAGTGCCAACACCTGTGCATCACCATGCGCACGAACGTCAGCAATGATTTGATCAACCGTACGCAATAGCGCGGGATCATTGACAGTTTCAAACGCCAACAACTGTTTTAGCTGTGTGGCAAATTCAGCATCTTGGGTCGATAAACGGCGCATCAGCAGACTTCCAGCAAACATCAACAAATGGAGCTTAAGTTTAGCGGTTTTTTTGGTTAAAAACTGTATGTTGAGGATTGGTTTAGCGGATGAGCCTGATTGGATGCGCAGATGATCAAGCTGTCTGAGCGCTGTCGAAGCTGCCTTGCTGGATTTTTTCAGTTATGCTGCGTCAGTATTATAGAAGAGTGCGATTGTTATCATGGCTTTTTGTTTGCGCTGCGGCCACCCGACCCATCTGAGTATTCCTGAAGGCGACAGTCGCCGCCGTGCCGTGTGCAGCAATTGCGGCTATATTCACTATGAAAACCCAAACATCATCTGTGGCACGCTGGCCATCTGGCAAGATAAAGTCTTGCTGTGTCGGCGAGCAATTGAGCCACGCTATGGGCTATGGACGCTACCGGCAGGCTTTATGGAAATCGGTGAAACCATCGAAGCAGGGGCTGCGCGTGAGACATGGGAGGAAGCCGAAGGCAACGTCAGCAGTCCACAGTTGTACTGCATCTATAATATCCCGCGCATCGGTCAGGTCTATATGTTGTTTAAGTGCGACCTAGACGATGGCGCGTTTGGGGTCGGCAGTGAAAGCCTCGAGTGTGCGCTATTCGATGAAGCAGATATTCCTTGGGGTGAACTGGCGTTTCCAAGTATTGATCGAACATTACGGCATTACTTTGCTGACCGGAAGGCTAATCCGAACTTAATCCCGCTGCCGCAGCACCTCGAAACCATCGGGCCGATTGACAGCACGCTGGGTTAGGTGCTGGCTTGAGCACAGCCAAATGACAACCGATTGTTTGCAGCGCAGTCAATCGGTGTGTTCATCACGCCTGATCTCATCGATTAACCCTGATAAAACACCCGTTTCATCTTGCTCATCTGATTGGGCAATGACGCAGACATGTTGGACGACAAGGTAAAAAAGCTCAGCAGTGCTTTAGAATTTACATCGTTTTGGAAGGCGGTCATGCTGCGCTGCCAAAAGGCATGATTGACCAATTGCAACTGTTCATTGGCTTTAATCAAACCATCCAATGCCCAATCCGGCTGACCGCCTTCTTGCGCAATAAAATACTGTCGCATCAAGTATAAAGACGCCGCCCGCAACACAAACTCCTCGACACTGGCAAACGGCAAATGATGCCGTGCGTTCGGCTTGAGCAGACTAAACACCGGACAGGCACTGGTCGCCATGATCAGCCCCATCATGGCACGCACGCCTTCTTCTAGGGTCACATGCTTGAGATAGTCACGCTCTGGGGTTTTGACCATGACATCTAGCTTGGTCATCGCCGAAATGCCTTGAAACTGATGAATCACCTTGTCCAAATCTAGCGCCGCTGGACAGTGGCTGAACTGTGTTTTTTTCAGCGGACAGATCGAACACTGATTATTGTCGAGTCGTGTCCATTGTGGTGCATTGGCAAAACTCTGCCTCACATCAAACTTGCGTTCAACATCCACCTGAATCCGCAATTGCTTGCCATCTTCAAAATTAAAAAAATACTCGACCATGAGTTTGCTTCTCCTGAGCGCACCGACCGCAACCCTTGCTGACTGTGATTCATATCACATTTTAGCATCGCATAACACACTCGACCGGCAAAAAACCTGCTGTGCTTCACACAAACATCTGGATTGCACACACCGCACAGCAGGATTGGTCAACGCGCCTGATCTGGCATACAATGGCGCACCCGTTTATTTGCCGATAGTGATGAGCCGCATGCCTACTTGGCTGGATGATGTAAAATTTGATCAACATGGCTTAATCCCTGCCATCGCCCAAGATCACGCCACAGGTCGGATCATGATGGTGGCGTGGATGAACCGCGAAGCGCTACATCTCACCGCCGAAAAACAACAAGGCGTGTACTGGTCGCGCTCACGCAATAAACTGTGGCACAAAGGCGAAGAGTCAGGGCATTTTCAGACCGTGCATGAGATTCGGCTGGACTGTGACGCTGACGTGATTATTCTGGTGATTACGCAACATGGCGGCATCGCGTGTCATACTGGCCGTGAGTCGTGTTTTTATCGGGTCCTCACCCCAACCGGCTGGCAAATCGTCGATGCGGTCAAAAAAGACCCAAATGACATCTATAGCGCGGCACACGACAATTTACACGATCATCGTAACAGTCATGCCCAGCAACATGTGGCCACAACAAACAGCCTACCGAGCGAAACCCTTGATGTGTTGGGACATTTGGCACAGATTGTGCAAGAGCGCAAACTGGCTTCGCCGGACTCGTCCTATGTAGCAAGCCTGTACCATAAAGGCTTAAACAAGATCCTCGAAAAAGTCGGCGAAGAAGCGGTTGAGACGATTTTAGCGGCCAAAGATGCCAGTGACAGCCACACGGATGAGTTGATATACGAAACCGCAGACTTGTGGTTTCATGCTATCGTCATGCTGGGACATTTCAATGTCGCGCCGCAAGCGGTGTTGGATGAACTGGCGCGACGGTTTGATTTATCCGGTTTGGTCGAAAAAGCCGCACGGCCAGCGTGAACATCACAAAAGGTTCATGTTGTGCTGTCACCATCTGGTCACATTTTGTTGTAACGGTTGCGTGGTCGCGTTGAGCATTGATCACGCATTGAGGAGTGAAGCATGGGCAGTTTTTCGATTACACATTGGCTGATTTTACTGGCAGTCGTGGTGGTGGTGTTTGGAACAGCGAAACTACGCAATGCGGGTAAAGATCTCGGCGGCGCAGTCAAAGGCTTCAAAGACGCGATGAAAACCGACGATACGCCACCACCCGCCGCCAGCGTGCAAGACCAGCGCACCATTGACGGACAAGCACAACGTACCGATCAACGCGATAAGGTCTGAGCGTGTCGGTTAAACATGTCTCAAAAGATGTCTGTTGGGTTGATTTTCGCCGCTTGTCTGAGTAATCGCGATTGTGTTTGATTTAGGTTTTAGCGAAATCCTGTTACTCGGCGCAATTGCGCTGATTGTACTCGGCCCCGAAAAACTGCCGCATGCCGCACGGATGGCGGGTGCGTGGTATGCACGGATTCGGCGCAGCATCAGCACTATTCAGCGCGAAATCGAGCAAGAGGTCAACGGCCTTGAGATGAAGCAGCGGGTCGAGCGTGAGCTGGCTGCGATTCGTGCTGCCGAACAAGCGATGCGTGATGAAGTCAACAGCATTCAAGCCAGCATGCAAAACGACGTCAGCACCAGTCAAGTCGAGCAAGCGGTGGCCGATGCCACACGCGCTGCCGAACAAGCCGAGCAATGGCCGACTTATCAGCCGCTGCTAGACAGTGTTCGTCTGCAAATGCGTCCGCCCGTACCGTATCGTGTGCAGATTGAGTTAGCTCAAATCAATGCAGTCCCCAATCTGATCCAGCAGGAGGCCAACCCCGCATGAGCCAACCTGCCCTGCCACCACCAAACGCCGACCAACTGAAAGAAATGCCCATCACCGCGCATTTGCTGGAATTGCGCGCACATTTGGTGCGGATTTTTATTGCGGTGATTGGGTTGTTCGTAGTGCTGGCCTATTTTGCACGGGATCTGTACCAACTGTTGTCGATGCCCTTGCAAGCGGTGCTGCCTGCCAATGCCACCATGATCGCCACTGATGTCACCACCACATTTATGTCACCGATTCGGCTGACGTTGTATGTGTCGATGATCTTAGTCATGCCTTATATCCTGCATCAAGTTTGGCAGTTTATTGCCCCTGCACTGTACAAAAATGAGAAGAAGATTGCGATTCCGATTTTGGTTTCCAGCATTTTACTGTTTTACCTCGGCATTGCCTTTGCGTATTTTTTGGCATTGCCGAATATCCTCAAGTTTTTCATCATGTTTTCACCGGACAACGTCGTGCCGATGACCGATATTGATAGCTATCTAAGCTTTGCCTTAAAGCTGTTTATGGTGTTTGGCTTGACCTTTGAAGTGCCGGTCGCCACGCTGCTGCTAATTCTGGCCGGTGTGGTGTCGGTCGAATCACTGGTCGATAAGCGCCGTTATATCATCGTCGGCTGTTTTGCAGTATCAGCCGTGGTCACGCCGCCGGATGGCTTATCAATGCTGATGTTGGCGATTCCAATGTGGCTGTTGTTTGAGCTTGGCCTGCTGATGGGACGGTTTTTACAACCCAAACCCGTCGATCTGACTGCGCGTGAAGGCGACTGATGAGCAGCTCGCCGCGATGGATCAGGCCAAACGCGGTGAGTCTTTTAAAATCATGGCCTATGCGGGGTCGGGTAAAACCACCACGCTCAAGCTGATCAGCGAGCAACTCGCTGGTCAAAAAGGTCTGTATCTGGCCTTTAATAAAGCCATTGCCGATGAGGCGCGTAGCAAGTTCCCGCCGAATGTCGATTGCCGCACCTTTCACTCGCTGGCCTACCGGCACGTCGACCGCAAAATCACCGATAAGCTACGCCTGCCCCGCTTGTCGCCACTGACCATGGCGCGTGATTATCAGCTTGAACCGCTGACCATCCGCCGTATGCTGGGCAAACGTTACGAGCATTTTACCTTGACCCCAAGTCGACAGGCCGGACTGATCAGCAATGCGGTCAGTCGCTTTTGCGCCACGCATGCCCGTCACCCTGCACCACGCCACCTAGAGCTACCTGACTGGCTGCACCCTGACGATGCGGAAGGGATTCAACAACAACTGTTTCCGCATGTTGAACAACGCTGGATTGACGCGCTCGACCCACGCCATCAGGCGGGCATCAGTCATGAGGTGTACCTGAAACGCTGGGCGCTGTCTGACCCGATTATTCCGGTCGATTATATTTTGTTTGATGAAGCACAAGATTCTGACCCGCTGATGCTGGGGATTTTGATGCAGCAAACCCGCGCCCAAGTGATCTATGTCGGCGATGCGCATCAGCAGATTTATCAGTGGCGCGGCGCGGTCAATGCCATGCAAAAGCTACCGCTACCAGATACCCGTTTAACGCGTTCATTTCGATTTGGGGAGGAAGTCGCTGAGATTGCCAACGTCTTCTTAAAAGAACTCGGTGAAACCACCCCGCTGCAAGGCATGCCAAACCTACAATCGAGGATTGATCTGAGTCCGATCATGCGCAGCAAAAACGCGGTGTTGTGTCGCACCAATGCGCGTGCCATGTCACTGCTGATGGGTGGGCTGCTGCAAGGGCATAAAGTCGCACTACAGGCTGATAGTGACCGGCTACTCAAGTTTGTACAGGCTGCCAGTGCGTTAAAATCCGGCAAAAAAGTCTTTGATGTGCCTGAACTGTCTTGGTTTAACAGTTGGCAGGAAGTGCATGAATACTGTGAGAGTAGTGAAAGCAGTGACATCAAACCACTGGTCAAGCTGGTCGATGAACACGGCACCGAACCGCTCAAAAAAGCCCTCAATGCCATTTCGCCAGTCGAGTCTGCCGATTATGTGATCTCCACTGCGCATAAAGCCAAAGGCTTAGAGTGGCAGCAGGTACAGATCGAAGATGACTATAGCTATAAGATTACCAAAGGCAATGTACAGATCAGTCCTGAAGAGTTGCGCCTGCTATACGTTGCCACCACCCGCGCCAAATCGGTGCTGAATGTGCATCATCTACAGCCGCTGATCGGAACGCTGCGCGCGCAACACAATAAGAAAGCCAAGACGACGACTGACTAAAAATCCATGTTTCCCACAATACAAACTGCCCGCTTGCAGGTTACGATCAATGCACTGTCTTAAACTACACGTGTCTTCCTTATGTCTAAATTGCTCTACGGCACGCTACTCGGTATGGTTGCACTCACCGGCTGCAATACGATCAGCTCATCCAATCCCAAACCCATCCAAACGATGGCAACTACCTCACCCGTCAACCCACACCAACTGCTGATCGACGCACAGCAGCACCGCAGTGCCGGTCGTGCCGTGCCTGCGCTACAACTGACCCAGCAAGCGATCGCCAGTTATGAAGCAGCGCAGGATTGGCGCAAACTCGGCGCCACCTATACCGAATACGCCAAACTGCTGCGCTCACCGATTGTCCCACTGAGTGCTGATGCATTGATCAAACAAGGGTTTATTGATCGCAAAAATGGCATTACCTTCGACAATCGGATCGAAAAATCTCGTGAAATCGACCAACAAGCGATTACCGTGCTCAGCATGGCTGAACAACAATCACGCGCCGCCAAAGAATACGATCTGCTGACCAACATCTATGTCAATCAAGCAACTGCTTATCTCGGCTTACAACAACTCCCTGATGCCTGCCGCAGCTATGATCTGGCGATTGCTGCCTATCAAGACAATCGGCGGCAGTTGGCGTATCAAAGCCTGTCACTGACCGTCGGGGGTGAAACCGTGGAACAACAAATTCAAAAGGCACAGCGGCAGTTGGGCTGTCGCCAATAAAGCAAATATGATGGACACGACGCTGGCACAGCGTGCTTAAGCCAGCGATTGTGTGAGCTCAGGTTGTCTTTCGGTACAGAAACCACCAATAACACACACGAATACCGCAATCACTTGACATCTACAGCACTCACAAAATCAAAAACAGCAGCTTTTTTTAGTAAAATACAGATTTTACTGCTGTTTTTTAACCATAAAAGATCTGGCAGCACATTACTAAGCATGCAAAACCGCCTGCAAACCCACATTACAATTCACACGTCTAGGCACTGTGCTGTACATGGTACGTTGAATTTCGCGTGAAATATTTTCGATTTCGAACTTACATGCGAAGGGATGGGACTATGCTAAAAAGAAACATATTGTCGCTGGCACTGCTGGCATTGAGTCAAAGCGTATTGGCTATCGAGCCCCCCAATGCGGGGACACAGTTACAACAAATTCCCCCGTCACCCACGCCGCAAAAGCGACCACCAGAAATTAGCCTTGTGCCCAGTCAACCGGCAGTCGCAGCAGAAACTGATGAAGTCAAGGTGAATGTACAACGCGTCCAAATCACCGGCATGCGGTCGTACACCGAAACTGATCTGCTCAAGCAGATTCCATTTCAACCGAATAGCGAACTTAGCCTTGCCGACTTGCGAGCGATGGCCACAAAAATCGCCGACTACTATCATCAAAATGGTTATTTTGTCGCACAAGCCTATCTGCCTGCCCAAGAGATTAATAATGGCGTGCTTAGTATTGCCGTGATCGAAGGACAGTATGGCAAAGTCATCGTGCGCAACCCCACCAATCTGTCCAATCGTCTGGTCGAAAACCAACTCGACGGCATCAACAGTGGTGACGCGATCACCAGTGTGCCGCTGGAACACCGTCTGCTGCTGCTGTCTGATCTTGCTGGGGTGAAGATCAGCTCGACCTTGGCGCCGGGCGCGACTGTTGGAACCTCCGACTTAATCGTTGACGTCGCACCTGCCGCCCGCGTCAATGGCAGTATTGATGCTGACAACGCAGGCAATCGTTACACGGGTGAAAATCGCCTTGGTGCAACCATTAACGTGAACAATTTGGCTGGTCAAGCCGACGTGGCGTCGCTGCGGCTACTCACCTCTGCCGAAGGATTAAACTATGCACGAGCGGCCTACCAATTGCAGGTGGCCAAAGCCACCGTGGGTGCGGCGTATAGCTGGCTAGACTATGAACTCGGTGAAGAGTTTGCCAGCTTAGATGCGAGCGGGAATGCAAAAATTGCCAGCGTCTACGGTCGCTATCCGTTGCTGCGCTCACGCAACAATAATCTATACACTGATCTTTTGTACGAAAACAAAGTATTACAGGACAAAATCGGCCTCACCAACACAGAGACTGACAAAAAAATCAATGTACTAACAGCCGCTTTGCGGGGTGACTTTAGAGATCAGTGGGCAGGTGGTGGCTTAAGCAGCTACTCGGTGGCGGCAACCGTCGGCGATCTGAATATCCAAACGCCCGCTGCCCGTGCAATCGATGCACTGACTGCGCGTAGTGATGGCAATTATACCAAATTGAGCGTCAACGCCAGCCGCCTGCAACGGGTGACGGATTCTTTTGCCTTGTTTGCGGGAGTCAGCGGTCAGCTAGCCTCCAAAAATCTGGATAACTCGGAAAAAATGCAACTCGGTGGTATTCAAGCCGTGCGCGCCTACCCTGAAGGCGAAGCCTATGCAGATGAAGGCTATGTGATGACCTTAGAAGCTCGGCAGGACTTGCCAAAATTTACTGACAACATGCCAGGCCAATTGCAGCTGGTGGGCTTCGTGGATGCAGGTCGCGTCACGATTGATCAGACGGCGTGGACTACGGGTGATAACACCCGAACGCTGAGTGGTGCAGGTGTTGGCATCAACTGGATGGATTACAACAATTTTGTGATGAAACTGGCTTACGCGCACCGATTAGGCGACGAAAAAGCCACCTCAGCGCCCGATTCAGGCGGTCAATTCTGGGTACAACTGGTGAAATATTTTTAAGTTTTTGCGTCAAGCCGTACGCCATACCGATTCAACTCACACATTTTTGTATACAGGAATCACATCATGAACCGCATCTACAAATCGATTTGGAATCTCAAAACCGGCAGTTTTATCGCCGTCGCCGAGCATGCACGCAGCGCGGGTAAACAGTCCGCGCTGTGCAATCCGATCAGCACGAGCAGTCATAGTCACAATCATGACCACAGTCATCGCTTTGGTTTTGCCTTAAAAACCCTCGCCGTATCACTGCTCATGGTCAGCGGCACCAGCATGCTACATGCTCAGCCGGTGGGCGGCGTGGTGTCGGCAGGCAGCGCGCAGATTGGCAGTAGCGCAGGCAATACCACCATCAACCAAAACTCACAGAATGTCGCCATCAACTGGCAGAGCTTCAATATTGCTCGCGGTGAATCGGTTAATTTTGTGCAGCCCAACAGTCAATCGGTGGCGCTGAACCGTGTACTCGGCTCAGATGGCTCCAGCATTATGGGCAACCTGTCCGCCAACGGTAAGGTGTTCTTGATCAATCCGAATGGCGTGTTGTTTGGGTCAACAGCATCGGTCAATGTCGGCAGTCTTGTTGCATCGACCCTGAATATGACTGATGCCGATTTTATGGCCAATAACTATAAGCTCTCTGGCACAGCGACGGGGACGGTACTGAACCAAGGCGCGATTACCGCGACCGATGGCGGCTTTGTCGCACTGTTGGGTGCAAACGTCAGTAACCAAGGTGTGATTGCCGCCAAGCTGGGTAGCGTCACACTGGCCGCTGGGCAGGCAATGACACTGGATGTGGCGGGCGACAAGCTGCTTAACATCGTGATTGATGAAGGCGTGGTAAATGCCTTGGTCGAAAACGGCGGGCTGATTCAGGCCGATGGCGGCCACGTGCTGATGACCACACAGACTGCTGGCGGTCTGCTCACCAACGCGGTCAACAACACCGGCGTGGTGCGGGCGCAAACCCTTCAAAATATCGACGGCACGATTAAACTGCTCGGTGGCATGCAAAACGGTAGTGTCAACGTGACAGGCCTGCTGGACGCATCCGCACCGAATGGCGGCGATGGCGGGTTTATTGACACTTCAGCAGCAAACGTCAACATCTCAGATACGGCCAAAATTACCACCGCTGCGCCGCGTGGCGTGACCGGCAACTGGCTGATTGATCCGCAAGATTTTACGATTTCGGCGACTGGCGATATTTCTGGCGCGACCCTGAGCGCACAACTGGTCAACTCCAGTATTACGATTCTGAGCACGCAGGGCGCTGTGGCCGGTAACGGTGACATTTTCGTCAATGATCCTATCACGTGGACGCCGACACCTGTTCCCACCACGCTGACCTTAAACGCGGTACGAGATGTCAATATCAATGAAGCAGTCACTTCAACCGGTGGCAACTTTGTGGTGATTGCTGGGCGTGACATCAATCAAAATGCAGCCGTAACCACCACCAACGGCAACTTTACGTCAACCGCAATTCGTGACGTCAATATCGTCAGAGATCTCGCTCGCCCGCTGACGGCGATTACCACGACTGATGGCAACTACACCTCAAACGCGGGACGCAATGTCAATATCCAAGGTGCAGCGCTGACCACGACACGAGGGGTTTTGACACTGAATGCAGGCAATGACGGGACTGGCAGTGGCGGGGTTATTTTTGCTACTGGCACGCCTCCTGCTGCCGTCACAGGGCCCAATGCGGCGGTCAAAATTTTTAATCCCATCGGCGTCACCACAAATTATGCGGGCAACGTGACCTTAACGGAGGGTGCCACACTCACACAATTTACCTTGCTGTTTATCCCCGGACCGGTAGGACCTACGGGTGCGACTGGCGCAAACGGTGTGGATGGCGCAACAGGTGCTACGGGGTCAACTGGCGCGACAGGTGCAACTGGAAACACCGGAGCGACTGGCTCAGCAGGGACAAACGGGACTGATGGTGCTACAGGGCCAGCAGGACCAACGGGGGCTACAGGCGCAACTGGTAATACAGGCTCAACGGGTGCAACTGGCAGCACAGGCGCAACCGGTTCAGCAGGTACAAATGGGACTGATGGTGCTACAGGACCAACGGGGGCGACAGGCGCAACTGGCAGCACAGGTGCAACTGGTTCGGCAGGTACAAATGGGACTGATGGTGCTACGGGGCCAGCCGGACCAACGGGGGCTACAGGCGCAACTGGCAATACAGGTGCGACCGGTTCATCAGGTACAAATGGGACTGATGGCGCTACAGGACCGGCGGGACCAACGGGGGCGACAGGCGCAACTGGCAGCACAGGTGCAACTGGTTCGGCAGGTACAAATGGGACTGATGGTGCTACAGGGCCGGCGGGACCAACAGGGGCTACAGGTGCAACTGGTAGTACAGGCGCGACTGGCAGCACAGGCTCAACCGGTTCGGCAGGGACAAATGGGACTGATGGTGCTACGGGGCCAGCCGGAGCTACGGGCGCAACTGGTAACACAGGTGCAACTGGCTCAGCGGGTACAAATGGGACTGATGGTGCTACGGGGCCAGCAGGACCAACGGGGGCTACGGGCGCAACTGGTAATACAGGTGCGACCGGCAGCACAGGCTCAACCGGTTCAGCAGGGACTGATGGTGCTACAGGGCCAGCAGGACCAACGGGGGCGACAGGCGCAACTGGCAATACAGGTGCAACCGGTTCAGCAGGGACAAACGGGACTGATGGTGCCACAGGGCCGGCGGGACCTATCGGGCCAGTAGGACCTATTGGGCCAGTGGGACCAACCGGTGCAACTGGCGCTCCAGCACCAACAGGTACAACGACAGTTGTGATTCGACCCTTCCCAGTCGTGCAACCCGTGCCAGTAGATGAAGTACCGGTAATCACCGTGCCACCATCGCCATTATTAACGGTAGTCCCGTTGGTCACACCACCTGTGGAGTTTTATGTGGCTCGTACAGCACTGCCTCCGCTTCCTGCGATGGTTCCCCCAAAAGAGCGAATCTTCACGCCACTACCGATCACGTACACGCCTAAACAGGATCGCAACTAAGGATTATTAATCCTACAGCGGTTGGCTGATCTTTGGGTGTCGCAACTCGATGATTCGGCCGACCCCTTTCCTTCACTGATCTCAATTCTGAATGCAAAATCGGTATGAACAGGCAGTTTTAATGAAAGTGTTTAATCGGATCAAGGCGATCAGCGCTGAAAATCGTTTATCGACTACAAAACTGAGCGAAGCAAAACCACCGACTACGCAAAGTCGAATGCTTCTGCTCGGCCTGATCTGCTGTGGTTCTAGCAGCGGTCTGGCGATGGCTGCCGATCGTGCTGCTTTTTTTGTGATGGCGCCTGTTGTTGTGGTCGCCCCTGCCCTATTACCGCGTGTATTAAAAGAAATTGCACCAGTTAAAATCCCAATCGCAGCGGTCACGCCACCTAAACGAGCTAACTTTGAGCAGGAAACTGTCTCTGAGATGTCTCGGTATTTGGCGGATTGGGTGGTCGATTCAAACGACAACCAAAACATGCCTTTTGTGGTGGTAGATAAAAAAGCCGCCCGTGTTTTTGTGTTTAATGTCGATGGAAAACTGCTTGGCTCTGCACCAGCGTTACTCGGTTTGGCACTGGGTGATCATGCCATCGCAGGGATTGGCAATATGTCGTTGGCCAGTATCCGGCCAGAACAACGCACCACACCGGCTGGGCGCTTCGTGGCGGCTTTGGGTCGTAATCTGGGGGGTAAAGAGATTTTGTGGGTCGATTATGACGGCGCGATTTCACTGCATCGGGTGGTCACGTCATCGGTTAAAGAACGTCGCCTGCAACGCTTGGCATCCAACAACCTATCAGAGCGGCGGATTTCATATGGCTGTATCAATGTGCCGGTCAAATTCTATGACAGCATCATTAGCCCGACGTTTGCTGGAACGCATGGCGTGGTTTACGTTTTACCCGATACCCGCTTGGTGCAAGAGGTGTTTGGGTCTTACGACGTGAGCGATCAACCTGCCAAATAACAGTCTATACCCGCCTGACCTAATATCGATGGCTATTGCTTTGGCGACCCCTGTTGATTCGATCAACACTCGAAAAATTTGCTCAAACAGCGTATAACGCCTGCATCCCTGACCAATCCCCCGTACTGACTGCCGATGCGCCTGATTCTTGCCCCGATGGAAGGTCTGACTGACCCACCGATGCGCCGCTTGTTGACCCAAGTTGGTCAGTACGACTGGTGTGTGTCCGAGTTTATTCGCGTGACCAATCAACTGGTTCCCGCGCACGTGATCTATGGTTACTGTCCTGAACTCCTGCAAGGCGGTCGCACCGACAGTGGCACGCCGCTGCATGTACAGTTTTTGGGCAATGATCCCGTAGCGCTGGCTGAAAATGCAGCACACGCGGCAGAGCTCGGTGCGCCTGCGATTGATCTGAACTTCGGTTGTCCGGCCAAGACCGTGAATAAACATCGTGGCGGCGCAGTATTACTTGATGAAACTGAGCTGATTTATCAGATTGTGTCTGCGGTGCGTCGTGCAGTGCCGGCACAGATTCCAGTGTCGGCTAAGATGCGTTTGGGCTATCTGGACAATACGCCAGCGTTGGCAAACGCCTTGGCGATTGAGGCGGCAGGCGCGGCGTGGTTGACCGTGCATGCGCGCACCAAAGCCGATGCCTATCGCCCGCCTGCGTACTGGGATTTGCTTGCGCCATTGCGTGAACAGCTTCAGATTCCGCTGATCGCCAATGGTGAAATTTGGACGACTGCCGATGCTGCACGTTGTCAGGCCGAATCGGGCTGTGTTGATCTGATGCTGGGACGTGGTGCGGTGACGCGGCCGGATTTGGTCGGTCAGATTCGTGGACAGGCCGCGTTATCGTGGGCTGAGCTACTACAATTACAGCTGGCTTTTTTGGACAGTCCGGCCAAGACTGAACAAGGCATGGTCGGGCGCTATAAGCAGTGGTTGGGCATGCTGACACAGGGTTATAGCGATGCGCCGATGCTGTGGGATCAAGTGAAAAAAATCCGTGAGCTGGATGAAATTCGGGCGATTTTGCACCAGTCCATCACCGCTTAAACGGCGGTGCGTCTGACGCACCCTACTGACGCTGCTGGGGCTAATCAACAAATTTTACCGATACGCCCACTTTGACATTACCCATCAACTCACGAGCATCCCAGTTAGTCAGGCGCACGCAACCATGCGAGGATTGCCGACTAATACCTTCTGGATTGGGTGAGCCGTGAATCCCATAGCTGTCTTTGGACAGCCCCAGCCAGACACTCCCGACCGGATTATTGGAACCTGCCGGTAAAATATAGCTTTCGCCTTCATGCGACCACGTGTAATTCGGATCGGGTACGACCACAGCGATACTGTGTGTGCCAGATGGCGAAGGGGTATCGCTGCTGCCAATCGTCGCTGGATAGGCTGCGATCAGTTGCTGGTTGGCGTCGTAGAGATACAGCATTTCGTTCGATTTGCTGGCTTCAATATGATCGACCGTCATCTGGGCAGGGCCGCCGGTATCGACCACCGTAATCTCATCCCCTACTGCAAAGCTGCTGTTACGGTTGAGAGCGCGTAGATAATTGACGTGCATATGGAATTTTTCACCGAGCATTTCGATGATGGATGCATAGGCCATTGATGGCATTTTTGCTTTGTCCGCGACATCACTAGGCATGTTTAAAAATGGCTGGTTGGCATCATCAGCGGTAATAGTATAGCGCATTAAGATCGGTGCGCTCGCCACGGTCTGTAGGGCTTGCCAAACTTGCGCGTCCATGTTGCCATCCACCGGCAGTCCTTTGATCTGTTCAAAGGCACGAATCGCTTTGCGCGTATTAGCACCGACTTGACCATCAATCGCCCCAACATTGGCGTTGCTTCGATCCAGTAAGGTTTGAATCTTGACCGTGAGATTACGGTCAGTGGACAGATCACTGCCCTGCTGCCAGACCGCGGCATTCACCTGCGTTACATAGCTCACTGCTGCGGTGGTAGTGGGGGTTTTTGCGGGTGTTTGGGCATGGGTTATCAGGCTTAAAGGCATCACAGCCAGTAGGCTCAGGGCAAAAAAACGCATAGGAATCGTTCCGATGGGAGCCAAGGTGAGTAGCTGCCTTATCATGAGCCGATTCACTCTGTTTGTTTGCGGTGAATCTGTAGGAGTTGCAGTGAGTTAAAGCAAACGGGGCTGTGCCCTCACAACACAAACGGCCTTAACTCCGCCTTATACTGCTCAATCTTCTGCGCATAATGCAGCGCACCGAGCTTAATCATCTGCATCGCCATCGGGCTGATTTCTTTGACCACCTGCGCAGGCGACCCCATCACCACACTATTATCAGGAATCACTTTGTTTTCTGGTACGAGTGCATTTGCGCCGATGATACAGTTTTGGCCGATCACCGCGCCGTTCAATACCACCGCACCAATCCCGATCAGACTGTTATCACCAATCGTACAACCATGCAGCATCGCCTGATGCCCGACCGTCACATACTGCCCAATCGTGATTGGCCGACCACTATCGACATGCAGTACTGCGTTTTCTTGGATATTCGAAAAATCCCCAATCGTAATCAGATCATTGTCAGCGCGAATCACCGCCCCAAACCAGACACTGACTTTTTCGCCTAATACCACCTGCCCAATCACCGTCGCATTATCCGCCACCCAACCGTCCCACGCCTGCTGCGTGCTGCTGGTCGGACAAACATCACCTAAACAATACATCATGCTGGCTTACTCCTGTTGTGCTGGCACATTGGTTTCATTTGCAAAAAATCTTTATGGCAAAACTCTCTATGGCAAAATCTTTATGGCTTAGTCGCCTTCGCTGCATAGCGCATCATAAACAACGGCCAATCAATCCGATGCCCCAAACCGCGCTCAATCATCGACACCAAAATCCTTCCGGTTAAGCCCCAAATCACCTCATTGTCGATCTGAAAACTCGGCACGGCCAAGCGACGGCCATTCAACTCAATCATATGCGCCTGTGGGGGACGCGCCAATAGCTCGGCCAACTGCACATAAAAAATCCGGTCAATCTCACTCGGTTGCGCCACCAGCGGATAATCTGGCGGAATCACCCCGATGATCGGCTTAACCCACAGCCCGCTCTTCGCCCGCTGCGAAGGCAACTCGCCGAGCAAGCGCACCGCAAATGGATCAAGGCCGGTTTCCTCATGCGCTTCACGCAGTGCCACCACGATATTACTGGTATCGGCTGGATCACGCTTGCCACCGGGCAGCGACACCTCACCCGCATGTGAATTCAGACGCATCGAACGCCGTGTCAGCAATACACGCGGTTGTGCCTCATCAGTCAAAGCCAACAAGACCGATGCATCGGCACAGCGCGGCCGTGGCGCAAACGACAACTGTTGCTCCAAACGTGGCAATAGCGGCTGAGTCACCGAATGGCTCAAGCGTAGCGTAGAACGGCGGCGGATCGACGGGGTTTTCATCGTTTGAGCTTAACAGATCTATCGCCAAAAACAGCAAGCAAAACGTCATAAGACAGGCGGTAAAGTTGCACCCATCGGCCAAGAAGCGTGCTAGAGTCCAATCATGTATGCTGTTGGCGCACTGCCGTTCCAGCAAAAAAATCATGTAAATACAGCAGTAAAATTAAACCAAAGCCAATGTGCTGCTGTTTGGATGTCGGACAATTGCAAGGGATGCAATCAAGAGGATTTTGTATGATGAGCGACAAGCGAGCTTCAACGTTTTTGGATTGGAATACAGCGATGCAGTTTTATCCGGTTTCGTTGCGCCCTATATCACTGCGTGAGTCATTGCACGAGTTGGCAGTGCCGTTTCAACAGCCGCTATCTAACCTATCGCCAGTACGCAAGGTGCGCGAGCGGGTGCGGCAAGAGCTTGAGCAGCATCGCGACATGATTGTCGAAGGCCAATCTCGGATCGACAAACTGATCGAATCCGCCCGTCGCCACTCCGAAGCCCAGCCTGCACTGATTCACGAGCCACTCGAACAAGCGATTGATTGGTTTGATCAACTGCAAGAAAAAGTCGGCGAGCAACTCGCACCGAACATCGTCGCGCGGCAAAGTCCGTGGTGTGGCAGCGTCGATAAACGTCTGCGTGGCCTTGCGCCCGTCTCTCCTGCACAACAACGCCAAGCGCTGACGCCCAAAGCCATCCAACAAGGCTGGCAAGCGATGTGGCATGCCCAAGTGGCACAAACCGTCGCCAAGTACCCGACTTTCTCCGGTCTTACCCATGCCAAATATCGCGTCATGCCCACTGAACCCGCTTTGGATCTGCTCAAACCACTGAGCAAACTCACCCGTATTCCACTCCAGATTCGCGAAACCCGTGACCAACTCCAGCGCCAAGTGGATCGGTTGATCGGAGTACGCCCCAGTGAAGATATTTGGGAAACACAATTTCCAGAAGACGAAAGCCCAAGCCGTTAGCCATTCATTGCCGTCTTGCGACGACGCTACGAAGCCGCCGATTTGCACACAGCAAGATCACGGCACGCTCAATCTTGCCTGATTTTATGCTATGTTCTCAGCAGAAAGTGTCCGCCGAAGTGGACAACCAACTGCCCAAGAGGAGCAACGCGGGATGGCGATTAACTTAACCAAAGGAAGTAGCATCAACTTGAATAAGCAAGCCCCCAGCCTACGGCGCGTCAGGGTTGGCTTGGGCTGGGAAGTGGCCAGTACCCAACCAGCAGTCGATTTGGATGTGTCGGCATTTGTCTGCAAACTCACCGCACAGAACGAACCTAAACTGCTGAGTGAACAGCATTTTGTATTTTTTAATAACCCCAAAACCCCAAATGGCAGCGTGACCCACTCGGGCGACAATCGCACCGGCGCGGCCAGTGGTGACGACGAAACCTTGATGGTCGATCTGCTGCGGCTCGAACCCGAGATTCGTGAAATCTCCTTCGTGGTCACTATCCATGAGGCGGCCAGCCGTAATCACAGTTTTGGCCTACTGCGCGAAGCTTATATCAAACTTTATAACGACGAAACCGGCGAACTGCTTTGCCAGTATGACCTCGATGCCGAATTTAGTAATGAAACAGCTTTACAGGTCGGCTCGATTATTCGCAACACACAAGGCGAATTTGAGTTCCATGCGATTGGTGCAGGCTACAATCTTGATCTTGGAACCTTTTTACAAGGTTATCTGTAAGCTGATATGAGCATTCCGCGCTTTCCGTCGCCGCATCGACCGCAGCCCAGCACACCGGCCGAGACACCTCTGTCTACCGCTGCGCTCAAGCCTGCGCCGCTGTTTGCAGGGGCAATCACCCGTGATGCCAACCCCATGCTGGCCGCACGGCTGACGGCGCTTGGCCAGCTTGCGCTGCAACCGACCAGCACGGCGCGGATTGAGCAACTGATGCAACAACTGCTCGATTTAACCGGCAATCAGGCGATGCTGCTGGGACAAGAGCAAGCACAGACCCTCAGCCAAGCGATTGATCGTGCCGCCAATCTGATGCTGCATCCGAGCCTAAACGAGATTCGACAACTGCTGGCACGAGTGATTGCAACACTGGAAGGTTTTGCTGAACCGTTTCAACAAAAAGTCGGCTGGCTCAATCGCCTGATGGGACAACAACAGCCACCCGTCTTACTGACGCAGGAGCGCTATTTACTGACGCGCTCCGCACTGAATCGGCTGATCGAAGGCTTACGGCCACTGGCGTTGCAACTACCGCATATTCGGCAACAACTGAAAGACCTACAACACCAGACTGAGCGGACGCGGCTACAGTTTGATGAGCTGAGCGCAGCCATCCTGCTGCATCTTGAGGATCATCCCGAACAGCAAACTGAGCCGCCGAACGCAGCATGGCAAGAAAGCCGTGAAGCCAAGCTGAGTCGACGCCTGATGAGTCTGCGCGCGCTGGCCGAATCAACCAGCCTACAGTCCAAACAGATTGGCTTGTCGATTGAGCAAATCGACCAACTGCAAGAACGCCTGAACGATGTGCAGCAAGTGATTTTTCCGCTGTGGCAACAACAATGTAGTGCGCTGCTGTCGAGTGGTAATCAGGCCGACTCACTCGATGCCCTACTGAACGTACAACGAGAGTTTATTCAAGTACTGGCACGCAGTAGTGCCAGCCCAACCAAATCGCAAAGATAGCTTGAGGAGCAAGATCATGACCGGTTTTAAGCCCAACTCCCCGTTTCAGAACCCACCCAATCCACAAAGCCAACCCGACACCCAAACGCAAGCACAGCCTAGCGCACCCAGTGCGTATGCCGAGCCGATGCCAATCAATCAAGCACCACTGACAGAACTGCAAGCACAAACCACCTCACCCGTCAGTGTGATTCCAAACACGCAAATCACCACCCCCAATACTGTCGGCGCACTCAGCCCAGTCCCACCGATCCACACCGAGGCGGATATTCAGCGGGAACTGGCCGCCTTGCAACTACCCGCCCATTTGAGCAGCCACGTCCGCCAAATGGTCGATAGCCTCGATCTGGTCAATAACCCGAACCAACTGAGCGAACTGGGTCGGCAAAGCGGCCAGAGTATCTCGCAGTATTCCGATCATATTTTAAAACAAGTCAAACAAAACGATCTGGATGAAATGGGTACAAAACTCGGTGAAGTGGTGGTACAAGCGCGTTCGCTAAACCTGTCGGAACTGACCGAACAGCGCTCCAAAATTCCGTTGATCGGTGGCTTTTTAAACCGGATGAAAAGCAACAAAGAAGGCTTTGTGCTGAAATTCCAAAGCGTCGATACCCACATCCAAAAAATCATGCACGAACTGTCCGCCGGTGAGCGTGGCCTGACCAGCCGCAATCAAATGCTGGAGCAGATGTTCACCCACACCCTGCAAGAGTTTGAAATGCTCGGCGTGTCGATTGTGACTGGCAAAATCAAACTGGCCGACCTCGAACAACAGATTCAACAACAGCAACTGAGCACCCTCAACCCCAGCCCGCAGCAAGCGCAACAGATCAGTGACTTAAAACAACTGGCCGCACGGCTGGATAAACGGGTCGGTGACTTGAACGCCCTACAAATGTCGGCGATGCAAACCTTGCCGATGATTCGGATGATTCAGCACAACAACCAGACGCTGGTCGAAAAGTTTCATAACGTGCGCGAACTGACCCTTCCGGCATGGAAACGGCAGTTTATGTTGGCGATTTCGCTGCTTGAGCAGAAAAAAGCCGCAGAACTGGCACAAAATATCGACGACTCAACCAACGAGTTTCTACGCAAAAATGCCGAATTGCTGCAACAAAACAGCGTGAATACCGCACGGATCAATCAACGTGCGGTGATTGATATCGAAACCTTGGAGCATGTGCAGCAGACGCTGATTTCGACTATCGAAGAAGTGCAAACCATCCAAAAACAAGGCTTCGATAATCGTCGTGATGCCGAAACGCGAATTCGCGGTTTGCAGCAGCAATTGAAAGACCGACTGACCGAACAGCGCTGAGCAATGCGCAACAGGGTGCAGCGCGCGCCCTGTTGACCACGACGGTTGTTTAGTCCTACAAATCAAACAAAGACTTAAGTCTGTCTTTTGCAAAAAATCGGCGGCTAATCATTGCAGCCCTGTGCTGAATCCGTACAATCAAGACGCTGATTCTTTTTTACTGTTTGAGTTTTACTGCCTGAGTATTGGGCAGTTGCCGTATCGCCACACCGCGATTTTTGCCAAGAGGACACCCCACTGTGCTACTGATCGTGATTCTCCTGCCACTCTTGCTGGGGACGCTACTCACCTTTTGGGTCGGGCGTCTGCAAGATGGCCAACTCGGTAGCCAATATCGGCGCGGCCTGACTGCAAGTATGGCAGGCTTGGTGACGCTGGGTAGTCTTGGGATTTTACTCAAAGAAGCACCAGCGGTGTTTGCCGGACAGCCGCTGCTAAACCATTGGGCATGGTTGCCGGATCTGGGGCTAAATATCAGCTTTCGGATGGATGGCCTGGCGCTGATGTTTGCGCTGATGATCACCATCATCGGTTTACTGATGATGACTTATGCGCATACTTACCTCAGTAAAACTGATTCGGTCGCCAAGTTTTATAGCCTGTTGATGTTGTTTATGGCGGCGATGCTCGGCATTGTACTGTCAGATAATTTACTGTTACTGATCATATTCTGGGAACTGACCAGCATTTCATCGTTCTTACTGGTTGGTTATTGGAGCCATAAACCAGAGGCGCGTTCGGGTGCTCGGATGGCGCTGACCGTCACTGGCGGCGGTGGTTTGGCGATGTTGGCCGGTTTTATGTTGCTCGGTGAAATCGCTGGGACGTATGAAATCAGCCAAATGACCGCACGGGCTAGTCTGATTCAAGCGCATGCGTGGTTTACTCCTGCGTTGATTTTAATTTTGATCGGTTGTTTTACCAAGTCCGCACAGTTCCCGTTTCATTTTTGGCTACCTGACGCGATGGCTGCACCGACGCCGGTGTCGGGTTATTTGCACTCGGCCACGATGGTCAAGGCCGGTGTATTTATGCTGGCACGGCTGTATCCGATTTTGGGTGGTGCGGCGTTGTTTCAGTATTTGGTGACTGGTACAGGGCTGATCACGCTGCTGTTTGCGGCGTTTATTGCGTTATTTAAGCACGATCTAAAAGGCTTACTGGCCTACTCGACCATCAGTCATTTGGGCTTGATCGTCTGCTTGCTCGTCTTAGGCTCAACGCTTGCGGCAGTGGCGGCGATTTTTCATATTTTAAACCATGACACGTTTAAAGCCGGTTTGTTT
>JBAQKP010000287.1:0-41259 GCA_049301135.1 Moraxellaceae bacterium
AGTGGCGATGAGGCTTTTTCGGCACCACCGGCCAGCAGCACATCGGCATCACCATAGGCGATCAGCCGCGCTGCCAAGCCAATCGCATGCGTGGCACTGGTGCAAGCAGTCGCGGTCGATAGATTCGGACCGCGCAGTCCGTAATGAATCGCCACCAGACCCGCCACCATATTAATAATGCCACCCGGCACAAAAAACGGTGAAATTCGGCGCGCCCCTTGCGCTTGCAGCACACTATGCGTTTCCTCAATGAGCGGCAAACCGCCAATACCAGAGCCTAAAATCACCCCAATCCGATGGGTTAGCGCGGGATCACCGTCGCGCAGTTGATCCAGTCCCGCTTGGCGTAACGCTTGGGTGGCAGCCGCAAAACCATACTGAATAAACAGGTCATTGCGCCGCGCTTCTTTGGCGGATAGATACAGCGTCGGATCAAAATTTTTGACTGTTGCGGCGATTTGTGCGCGAAAGGTACTGGCATCAAAATCGGTAATCGTCGCCACACCACTATGACCAGCACAGATACTCGCCCAGCTTGACGCTACATCCAGTCCAACTGGTGAGATCATGCCCAACCCCGTCACTACCACACGCTGTTTCATGCGTCCGCTTCCTCCACTCGCACTGATCACACTGATTATCGCGATTTCACACGACAAGGGAATGACAATACTTGCCAAGTTACCCGCCGATTAAACAACAAAAAAGCCGCAACGAGGCGACTATTTTGTCACGGTTTAGCCAATGCTTGAACCCGATTAAGGCTTAATCTCGGATTCACAATGACTCAAACGATGATTTAGGCATTGCCCAGTTTGTTATTGACGTAGTCAATCGCAGACTGAACCGTGGTGATTGAGCCTGAATCTTCATCTGGAATGGTAATCCCAAAGTCATTTTCAAAAGACATGACCAACTCGACCAAGTCAAGTGAATCCGCTCCCAAATCATCCATAAAAGAAGCGTCGTTGTTAATTTCTTCGGCACGCATTCCTAGCTGTTCAGCAACAGCCTTTTTAATGCGCAGTTCGATGTCGCTCACAGGATTCTCCTCGCAGTGTGGCGTCTTTAAAAATCGGCTTCAGTATAAAGTAAAGCCGCTCAGTTACCAACAATCGTATCACCAACTCGTGCAGATTAGTCACCTACTGCACGCGATGTTAATCAAAATACATACCGCCGTTGACCGGTAACACAGCACCCGTGACATAGCTGGCATTGGTACTCGCCAAAAAGCATACCGCAGCCGCGATGTCTTGTGGTTGGCCTAAACGTCCAAGCGGAATCGTTTCGAGCAGTTTTTGGCGTAGCGTGTCGTTTAGCACATCGGTCATGTCGGTTTCGATAAAGCCCGGCGATACACAGTTGACCGTGATGTTGCGGCTGCCCATCTCACGCGCCAAGGCACGACTGAAGCCCTCAATGCCTGCTTTGGCGGCGGCATAGTTGGTCTGACCTGCATTGCCGAGTTTGGCACTGACCGAAGTGATATTAATGATCCGCCCAAAACGGGCTTTGGCCATGCCTTTTAACACGCGTTTGGACAGCGCAAAAACCGCATTCAAATGCACGTGGATAATGTCATGCCAGTCATCGGCTTTCATGCGTAGCAGCAGATTGTCTTTGGTGATGCCTGCATTGTTGACCAGCACCGCCACCGAACCGTATTGCTGCTCAATCTGACTGATCAGCGCATCAATCGCCACATGATCGCGCACATCGAGCAGCATACCGACACCCTGTCCCGCATGCCGCTCAGTGATCGCTTGTGCACCAACCTCAGTGGTGGCCGTGCCGACCACAAAAAACCCATCCGCTTGCAGTTGCAATGCAATCGCAGCACCAATCCCACGACTGGCACCAGTCACCAGTGCGATTTTGGCAGTAATCTGTTCGGTCATGCGATATGTCCTCCAGCCAGAGCAACTTGCTCTAGCGCATCTTCTAAACGGCTGCGGGTATCCAATGGATACGCGGTAAAACCCTGCGGCATCCGCTTGGCCAGCCCGACCAGCACATTGCCAGGGCCACACTCGACCAACTGCCCAATCCCCTTGTCCGCCACTACCTGCATGCTTTGTGTCCAGCGTACCGGCTGACACAGTTGATCAATCAGGGCTTGCCGAATCGCTTCGACATCGCTGGCAATCGCAGCAGGCGCATTTTGGATCACTGGAATGACAGGCGCATGAAATGCTGTCTGCTGGAGTAGCTCAGCCAACTGCACTGCGGCAGGCTGCATCAGACTGCAATGCGACGGCACACTGACTGGCAGTGCCAAGGCTTTGCCGCCGAGCACCTTAAACGCAGCCATCGCCTGTTGCACCGCGGCTTGTGTACCCGCGATCACCACTTGACCGACCGCGTTAAAATTGGCCGCTTCGACCACTTGTGCCAGCTCACGACTGACTTTTGCACAACCGGCCACCACTGTGGCATCGTCCAAACCAATAATCGCCGCCATCGCACCCGACCCGACCGGCACTGCCGCTTGCATCAATTGGCCACGCGTATGCACCAAGCGCACAGCATCAGTCAAACTGAGCGTTTCGGCGGCAACCAACGCGCTATATTCGCCGAGCGAATGGCCAGCCAACACCGTCGGTGGTAAGCCACCCAATGCCTGCCACAAGCGCCACAATGCCACACTGCTGGTTAAAATCACCGGCTGGGTAAATTCGGTTTGATTCAGGCGTTCATCGCCCTGCGCAATCTGCCACAGATCAAAGCCAACCGCATCGCTGGCCTCAGCAAAGCACTCGCGCACTTGGATAAATTCTTGATAAATTTCGGCCAGCATACCGGCTTTTTGCGAGCCTTGGCCGGTAAATAACATGCCGATTCGCACACCCTGACTGGTTAACACATCCGTCGTCATCTGTAAAATTCCGCACTAGGTTACATGATAAACTGTATTGAATACTGGGTTAAACCCGCCGCTGAATCAACGCGGGAATGTCATGCTCCGCCGCACGAATCGCCACTTCTAGCGCACGCGCAAACGCCACCTGATCCGCACCGCCATGACTTTTAATCACCGTTCCGGCCAGACCAACTAAAGGTGCGCCATTATGCTGTGCCGGATTCAGCCTTTGTCGCAAGCGCCTTAACACCGGCAAGGCAATCAGCCCCATCAGTTTGGTCGCAGGATTACGCGAGAACTCCGCTTTGAGGCTATCCGCGAATAAATGCGCCACCCCTTCGGCTGTCTTGAGCGCGATATTGCCATGTAAGCCATCACACACCACAATATCGGCTTGATCAGCAAAGATCCCATCGCCTTCAATAAAACCCAAATAATTCAGAGAACTGGCTTTCAGTAGTCCATGCGCTTCACGAATCGTATCATTGCCTTTAATGTCTTCTTCACCAATATTCAGCAGACGGATACGCGGATTAGCTTGATCGGTAATCGCTGCAACCACCACATGTGCCATTTCGGCAAACTGATATAAATGCTTGGCACTCGCGCCGACATTTGCGCCAAGATCCAGCATATAGCACGCACCAGTTGCGGTGGGCAGTGCACTCATGATTGCTGGACGTTCAATCCCTTCGCAGGTTTTCAGTACCATACGACCAAGCGCCATTAATGCACCCGTATTGCCCGCGCTCACACAGGCATCGGCCTGTTGGTTTTTGACCGCTTCTAAAGCAAGTCGCATCGAAGATTGGCGTTTTTGGCGCAAGGCGGTCGAGATGGAATCATCCATCGTGACGAATTCGGGGGTATGCTGGAGTTGTACACGACGCAGTAAATCACTGCCAAAAGCATCTAAATAGGTTTGAATAATAGCTTGGTCGCCGTATAACTGCACCAGCAACTGCGGATAACGCAATAAAATATCTTGTACCGCTGGAACAACAACGCGGGGACCGAAATCCCCGCCCATGGCATCGACTGCAAGCCGGATTGCCATCGTTTATCTCACAGTCACAACAACGATCATGAGAAAACAGTCACGTCAAGCACGCGACGCTTGCGGTCTTATTCGTCGATTGCTGCAACAGCAAACAATTGACGACCACGATAAAAACCATCTTTGGTCACATGGTGACGCAGATGGCTTTCGCCAGTGGTTTTGTCAACCGATACCGCTGCAACAGTCAGGGCATCATGTGAACGACGCATGTCGCGGCGTGAACGGCTTACTCGGTTTTGCTGAACGGCCATGAGAGGCTCCTTGTATCAAAGATCGGACGGCCAGTCAGCTGGAACCGTCAGTCGGGTTAAATGCCAAGTTAAGTCCTATGCCGGTTCAACCGATACTAGGACTGCAAATTGCCTTTCAAGCTGGCCAAGATGCCAAACGGATTGTCACTGCGCGTCGGAGTTTCCTCCACCACTGCCGCCACGCCGATCTCACAATCATCGTGACGCGGTGCTAAAGGCAGCGACAACAACATCTCGTCCTCAAGCAAGGCCAACAGATCGATCACTTGCTCGTCATCAATACCGTGCGCCAGTTGCTCTTCGCTCAACACCACAAAGTCAGCATCTTCGCCCAAACGATCGGCATACTTCAGATCACTTAGCAACGCCAAGTCCACCACCGTATCCACATCTTGTTGCACTGGTGCCAGACAACGCTGGCAGGTCAACGCAATGCTGGTGTGTAACGTCGCCTCAATACAGGCCACACCACGCTCATTTTGGTACAAACGACACTGCACTTGCACATCAAGCGCATCAATGGGCGGAACAACCTCTTGCGCAATCCGAGTAAAACGTGACAATGGCACGCTACCTGACCACGAAAAGCCTTGTTCGGCTCGTTTAAACGGCTCGATCTGCGCCGGAAAGGTATTTGCTGACATAATAGGGCGTGAATTCTACAAAGTTGCGGGGGATGTGTCAAAGCATAGAGTGCTTTTCAGACAAAATCATGCAAATTCTCTGCTGAATTTTAAATTGCGTGCGGTCATGTGGCAAAATCCACCGCGTATCCCTTTAACAGCCTTGAGCCTGATCGTTGTGAATCCTGTGGTGTTTGACCGTTTATACCCTGCTATTTGCGCTGTTTTGCCCGCACAATCAGCGCCTTGGCCGCAACATGCCGATGAGGCGGCGCAAGTAGCATGGCTGATTGCCCAATTCAACACCTGTTTTAGTGACCACAACACCGTATTGGCGCATAGCCCTGACGAGCCTGAATATCGACCGGCAACTGCACAACAAGCGGCACAGATCTTATTTGCGCATGGTTTTTTTGCCAGTGCACTACACGAAATCAGCCATTGGTGTATCGCAGGTGGTGAGCGACGCACACTAGCGGACTTGGGCTATTGGTACGCGCCGGATGGCCGTAGCCGCGAGCAACAACAGTTGTTTGAGCAAGTTGAGATTAAACCACAGGCGCTCGAGTGGTTGCTGACCGTGGCCTGCGACCGACCGTTTCGGGTGTCGTTGGATAATTTAAACGGCGATGCGGGCAATGGCGACACGTTTAAGGATGCGGTGTATGCACGATTGCATGCCCTGTTGGATGGCACTGCACCGATTCCGGCGGATGCTGTGCGTTTGCTACAGGTTTTATTGGCAAAAATTCGCCCGCAGCGCCCGCTGTGCCGCAGTGAGTTCCGACGTGATCAGCTATAAACACCGATGATCTTGTAAACTCAAAATATGCCAAAAAAACAGCGTACAATCGGATTTACTTAATTGTGGAGCGATGATCATGCTGCATTTGCGCGTTCATCCCGATAATCCGCAAAATCGCTTGATTGAACAAGCGGCACAACGGATTCACCAAGGCGATATTGTGGCCTATCCAACCGATACCGCCTATGCCTTGGGCTGTCATCTCGGTGACAAAGCCGCCATGGAACGAATTGGCCGGATCAGGCGCTTGTCCGATAAACACCAATATACGCTGCTGTGTCGTGATTTGTCCGAAATCGCCACCTATGCACGGGTCAGCAATGAGATGTACCGCCTACTCAAGGCACATACGCCCAGTCAGTGTACGTTTATTTTGCCTGCAACCAGCGAAGTGCCGCGCCGACTGATGCACCCCAAGCGTAAAACCATCGGGATTCGCGTGCCGACGCATCCGGTTTGTCAGGCCTTACTCGACGCACTGGGCGAACCCATGCTGACCAGCACCTTACAACTGCCGGAGCAAGCCCAGCCGATGGATGATCCAGAGGAGATTGAGCAGTTACTACAGCATCAACTCGACGTGTTACTCGACAGCGGTGTGATTACGCGCGGACTGACCACGATTATTGATTTATCTGGTGATGAACCGGTGTTGGTTCGACAAGGCATGGGCGATGTCAGTGCGATCCTGCCCTAGCGTCTGTTGAAGTTTGAGGCAATCTCAACAAAAATTACTCCAACCAAAACAGACTGCTTGACCTTGAAACAAATGCCCAGATACAAAAAACTAACAGTGCCAGCCTAAATCTGACTGACCGTTCAGGATAATTGATGCCGGCGCATGCGGATTTTGTTATACTGTCGCCTGAGTTTTTGCGCTATTGCTCGCGAGATAATGATTTTACTGTGATAGCTGTCATGATGCCACGAATCTGTATTTTGTCCGACGTCACAACCCACCTGATCAGACCGTCCATGCGACACTGCTGCTATCGACTTGCATCTGGTACAGATTGCTGTTCACGCGTATTCCTCGCATGAGCCACCTGCAACTCAACCCAGCACGGATTGATCACACGTGGCTTGAAGCATTGCCCAACGATCTGTATATCCCGCCTGAAGCTTTTGCCATTTTACTCGAACGCTTTGAAGGGCCACTGGATTTTTTGCTGTATTTGGTCAAAAAAAACGGCTTTGATTTGCGTCAGATCGACATTGCACCGATTGCCAGCCAGTACATGGCCTATATCAATCTGATGCAGCATATCGACGTCGAGCTGGCAGCAGATTATCTGGTGATGGCTGCATTATTGGCGGACATCAAGTCACGTTTGCTGCTGCCCAAACCAAGCAAGGTCGAGCTTGAAGATGATCCTCGGCACAATCTGTTAGAGCGCTTGGCGCGCTACGCACAGATTAAGACCGCCGCGCAACAGCTTCAGCAAGCCGAGATTTTAGGTCGAGATCGTCATCTGGCGTATGCCGAACGACCGGAGGCGGAAAACCCTGTGAGCAGCGGTGGTTTTTCAGCGCAATTATTACACGATGCGATGCTGGCATTACTGGGGCGACCTGAGCCACTGCGTCACGAGGTACCTGCGGAGTCGGTCGATTTGGCCGAACGGATGGATGCGGTACAGCGTGCGGTACAGTCGGGTCAGCCGGTGCGTTTTAAAGATTTATTGTTGGCACGACAAGGGCGAATTGGGGTGGTGGTGAGCTTGATTGCGGTATTGGAGCTGTTACGCCAACGCTGTATTCGTGTGATTGACGATGGGTTGTCCGCACGGGCGTTGTGTGTGATTCGATGCGATGAAGGTTGAGATGCAGCCAGATCAGCATCCTATACTCGACCCAAACCAACTTGAGGCGTTGTTGTTTGCCAGTGAAACCGCACTGACGGTACGGCGGATCGAGCTGTTGTTACAGCAAGTCTACCCGATTGGTGCGATTGAAGCTGGACTAGCGACGCTAGCGCAACGCTATCAAGGCAGTGCGTTGTGTTTGATCGACGGGGCGCAAGGCTGGCGCATACAGATTCGAACGGCGTATGCCACCGTGATTCAGCACGCATGGCCAGAACGGCAGCTGAAACTATCACAGGCATTGCTCGAAACCTTAAGCGTGATTGCGTATCACCAGCCAGTGACGCGCAGTGATATTGAACAGATTCGCGGAGTGGCCATTAATAGCCAGATCCTCCGCACTTTATTCGATCGCCAATGGATTGTCGAACGAGGGCATCGTGACGTGGCAGGGCGACCTGCGCTGTTGGTAACGACACGAGTTTTTTTGGAAGCATTTGGTTTGCAGTCTTTGACTGACTTGCCGGTGCTGAAGCAAACCATGATTCCTTTGGCAGTAACAACTTAATGCCGCGGTCTGATGCGTTGGGGCTAAAACAATATTTTTGAGTTGAGGTATGCAGATGAGTGAGAAGCTACAGAAAGTGTTAGCGCGCATGGGGCTTGGCTCGCGGCGCTATATGGAAGAAGTGATCGCGGCCGGACGGGTCAGCGTCAATGGTCGAGTTGCTACCGTCGGTGAGCGCATTGAGCCGACTGATGAGCTGCGGATTGATGGGCGTAAACTGAGCTATCAAGCCGAAGAAGAAGTGCGTCGGCGTGTGCTGGTCTATTACAAACCTGAAGGTGAAATCTGCTCACGCAATGATCCAGAAGGTCGGCCAACCGTGTTCGAGCAACTGCCGCAACTGGCCAATGATCGCTGGGTGATGGTTGGCCGCTTGGACATTAACAGTACCGGCTTGCTGCTGTTTACCAATGACGGCGAGCTGGCCAATCGGCTGATGCACCCATCGAATGAAGTCGAACGCGAATACGCTGTGCGTGTGATGGGTGACGTGACCAATAACGTGCGCAACACCTTATTGAAAGGCGTTGAACTCGAAGATGGCCCAGCCAAATTTGAATCGTTTAAAGAAATCGGCGGCGATGGTATTAACCGCTGGTATCAAGTCGTGGTCAAAGAAGGCCGCAATCGCGAAGTGCGCCGCTTGTTCGAGTCGCAAGAGCTTAAAGTCAGTCGCCTGCTACGCACCCGTTATGGCAGTGTGATTCTGCCGCGTGAACTGCGCACCGGACGCTGGATTGAACTGGATAAACCCGAAATCGATCATCTGGTGCAAAGCGTGCAAATGAAACCACGGGTCGGTACCGGTCTGTATGGCATGGCTAAACGCCGCGCCGAGAAGCAAATGGAAAACCCACTGCCCGCCCGTCGTGGTGGCTATTTGCGCCAGCAAAAACGCGACAATACCCCGCAGTAATCTGGCCAAAGTTACCGTGACACCGAAAGACCAGTGCAAATCGCTGGTCTTTTTTCTGCACGATTAACGGCAAACAAGTCGCATACAAAAAGTAAGCGTATTGCAAATAAGAATGATTATCTGTAAAGTTTGCCCCAATCTCAGGCAGTTTGCGCTATTGGAGCATCACCCATGATGAACACACGATCTTTTCGACTCAATCCAATCCTGATCGGCTTACTGAGCACGCTGGTTGCTCCAGCGTTTGCGGATACCACCGACACGCAGCGCCTACCCACCATTCAGGTGGTTGCCGATCAAGGCGATACTGACGCCATCGCGCAACAAACCGGTGCCGTCAGCATCGTCAGCGCCGAACAGATCGAGATGATTCAGCCGCGCTCCACCGAAGACATCCTGAAGCGCGTCCCCGGTGTCTACGTCAAACCAGAAGAAGAATCGGCGATTGTGGTCAATGTTGGTATTCGTGGGCTGAGTTCTGCCGATTATAAAACCACCGTCCTCGAAGATGGCGTGCCGGTTGCGGCCGGTTTGTTTGTCGGCAATGCCCGCTATTACAACCCTCGCGCCAGCCGCATTGACAGCGTCGAAGTGCTGAAAGGCTCGGCTGCCCTGCGTTACGGGCCAGGCAACATCGGTGGCGTGATCAACTATCGCACCAAACAACCAAAAGATGGCGTCAGCATCGACACCTCGATTGGCTCTTGGGATACCTACAAAACCTCGGTCGAACTCGGCGGCAGCTCACCGAATAAAGACAGTGTGTTCGGGGCGATTTTAAGCCATGAAAAAAGCGATGGCTTCATGGGCAAAGGTTACGAGTCAAAAGATGCGGTGATCAAAGCCGGCACAGCCATCGGGGATAACCAAACCATCGGCGTTAAATTTACCCATTATGAAAATGATGCCAACATCTCGTATCGCGGCGTGTTTTTGGACGAATTTAATAATAAATCGGATCGCAACCCTGCACCAGATGACTATTTCTTGACCGAACGCAACTCGTTCGACATCAATCATCGCTGGGATATTGCTGACGGTATGCGCTTAGACTCGCTGTTTTATTGGAGCGAGATGAACCGTGATTATTGGCGGTTTGCGACCAATAACACTGCATCAGCGGCTACCAAACGCTGGGTATATACCGACAGCCTCAATGGCAACAATCGCTCATTTAAGCGCTACGGTGCAGAAACCCGTCTAACGGCCGACAATCAACTGGCTGGCATCAGCGGTGAAGCTGAAGTCGGGCTACGTTATCTGACCGAAAAAATGTTTGACCAAACCATCAATGCCACCCGTGCCACCCCACGCACTGGTGTAATCGGCAAAGATGTGATTGATAGCGCAGAGAGCTTTGCCATATATGCGCAGAACCGCTTTGATTTGACCGAACAACTCTCGATCACCCCTGCGCTGCGAGTCGAGCGCTACAGCCAAGCACGCTTGGATTTGACCAAATCACAATCAGCCAGAACCGACAATACTGAAGTGATGCCGGGGTTGGGTGCAACCTTCCAAGTGAACCCTGCCGCCCAAGTGTATGCCAGTGTGTATCAAGCCTTCTCGCCTGCCCTCAATGCTGACTCACTCGACGGCCTGAAAGACCAACAACTGGATGCCGAAAAATCCATCAATGTCGAAATCGGGGTGCGCGGTGCGCAAGATCAGCTCAACTATGAGCTAACTGTATTTCGGATGGATTTTGACAATCAGATCGTCCCTGCCAACAGCAATACCAACTTCCAAACCACCAATGGTGGAAAAACCTTGCATCAAGGTCTAGAAGCTGCGGTCGGCTATGATTTTGATAATGGATTGGATGTGTTTGCCAACGCGACGTGGATTGCTGATGCCGAGTTTAGCGGTGACCGCTTTGCGGCGAATGGTGTCACCTTAACCACGCCAGACGGCAACCGAATCCCGTATACCCCTGAATGGGTTGCCAATATCGGTGTCGCCTATGAAATCAACGACTGGCGTACCCAACTCAGCGCACACTACATGGATTCGCAATTTACTGATGTGCGCAATACCACAACCATCGCAGAAAACACCAGTGGCTTTTTTACTGGTCAACTCGATGCCTACACCACTGTGGATCTGACCTCGCGCTATCAGTTCAATCCACAACTTGAAGTGTATGGTTCAATCAAAAACCTGCTAGACGAGCATTACATGGCCAGCCTACGCAATGGCATTTATGTTGGGCCTGAGCGTTCGTTTGAAACTGGCGTAAAATACCGGTTTTAAATCCAGTCGTCTCGGCGAACACGGCTCGCAGCAGACTGGCCAAAACCATCAAAATGACTCGCCATGCGGGTCATTTTTTTATCATCTTAAACACTTTAAGATTGAATCAACACCGACTGGGGTTGGATCGATCATGCAGACTGCCATCACGCGCTTACTCAATATTCAGCATCCGATCATTTTGACTGGCATGAGTTGGATCTCTACACCCGAACTGGTCACAGCGGTCAGCAATGCCGGTGGGTTGGGGATCTTGGCACTTGGGCCACTGTCGCCTGAGCAAACCCGTGCGGCCATTCTCAAGGTGCGCGAACTGACCGACCGGCCATTTGGGGTCAATTGTGCGCTGTTGATGCCCGGTGCACGAGAAACCGCCGAAGTTGCACTGGAACTACAAGTGCCGGTGATTAATTTTTCGCTCGGCAAAGGCGATTGGCTGATCCAGCGTTGTCATGCTTATGGTGGCAAAGTGATTGCTACAGTGACCACCGCAAAACACGCACTGGCTGCGCAAGCACAAGGCGTCGATGCGGTGATGGCGACTGGACACGAAGCCGCCGCGCACGGTGGCGACGTCACCTCGCTGGTCTTAGTGCCTGCTTTGGTCGATGTACTAAAGATTCCGGTGATTGCCTGTGGTGGTTTTGCTGATCATCGTGGCCTCGTGGCTGCACTCGCGTTGGGTGCGTCAGCAGTGGCGATGGGCTCGCGCTTTGCGACCTGTGCCGAAAGCCCGCTGCATCAACAGACCAAGCAAGCAGTGATCGACAAAGACCAACACGCGACGATTTATAGCCCGCATTTTGATGGGCTACCCGCCCGCTATATGCAAACACCGACCGCACAGCGCCTGACCGAAAAACCGATGTCGTTTTTTGTGGCGGCCTGGCAGGCGATGCTGGCAGCGCGGCAGTTGCAGATTTCGCTTTGGAAGGTACTGGCCGGACTGATCGCACAACCACGCCAGATTCGGCTATTGGCCTGCTTTGGTGCGGCAACCCCGCGCTTAAAAGCCGCTACCGAGCAGGGTGATTTGGTCAACGGGATGCAGTTTATTGGGCAGTCGCAAGGCTTAATCCACGACATCCCGACCGCACAACAGTTGATCGAACGCCTGATACAAGATGCCGAGCTCAGCGTGCAGCACCTCAATCAACTAACGACTGCGCACAGCGCAACCCAACTGGCCAGCCACGAATAGCCAGCCACAGCCGCCGAGGTGCGTTACGCTTGTGGAGCATCGTCTTCAGCAGGCTTGTCTTCTGACAGCTTGACCCGAATCACACTGCCTTCAAAACGCGTCAAATTACTGCGTTTGACTGCCGTGACAGCTTGTTTTGGGTTGGGCATTTCAACAAAACCAAAGCCTTTCGACTGCTTGGTGGCGGGATCCATCACAATCGTCACCGAGGTGACATGACCGAATCCAGCAAACAAGGTGCGAACGGCCTCTTCATTGGTGGTGCGAGCCAGATTGCGGACGAGGATTTTCATGGGGAACTGCGCTATATCAATCAATTGTCCCGCTATTGTATGCGCTTGAGCCTGCGTTTTGGGGATTTTATCCAACCCAAAAGCTGCTAGACTGCTCCATCATCGGACGGCTGGGTGCGCTCATCAACATGTGGAAAAAAATTCGAGTCGCTATCCTATTGCTCATTTTGGCTGCGGTCGCACTCGACACATGGCGAGCAAACGCCGAACTCGATTGGCAGTTGCCATTTAACGTAGCACTCTACCCGATCAATGCCGATGGCAGCACCCGAGTCGCTGCCTACCTACAGACGCTGACGGTGCAAGACTTCCAGCCTATCAACGACTATTTTCATGCCGAGGCCAAACGCCATCAACTGGGTTTATCACAGCCGATCTCGCTTCAACTCGGCGCGCCGGTCAGTGTGATTCCACCAGCGCCACCGAGTGACGGCAATCTGATCAGTGTGATCAGTTGGAGTCTAAAAATGCGCTACTTTGCGTGGCGCAACAGTCCTGATGTCCCTGTTAAACCACAGATTCGCATGTATTTGCTGTATTACGATCCGGCCATACAGCCGCGTTTAAGCCATTCGACGGCATTGGAAAAAGGCCGAATTGGACGCGTCAATTTATTTGGCACGACCAAACAACATGAGCAGAACCTCATGGTGTTGGCACACGAAATCCTGCACACCGTCGGTGCAACCGATAAGTATGATCTGAGCAATAGCCAGCCGATTTATCCAATCGGTTACGCCGATCCCGACCAACAACCGCTGTATCCGCAACGGCGTGCCGAACTGATGGGGGGACGTGTGCCGATGACGCCAAATGAAGCCAAAATCCCCGTTAATCTCAATCACACCATGATTTCTGATTTGACGGCGCGTGAAATCGGCTGGCTCAAATAAAACATCGGGAAACAGATGCAAACCTGTTACCCGATGCTGTCATCGCTACTGTTCTAACACAGCTATATCATGCGATCGTGTTAGAAGGTTTCAACCTTTAACGTGGCATCGCAATAGCCTTTTTCGACGTTACCAATCCAAATATCATAATAACCAGTGGTTGCCGCAGTAATACGCAGTTTAGGATCCAATGCCCCATTACTGTCGTCATCAAACTGCCACTTGCTGGTCGGCGTGTTGACCAGTAGTACAGAATCGCATTTACTGGTAACTTTAAATTCAATCGCCCGATTTTTTGGGTTAGCGGTCAGCTTAAAGGTAAAATCAGGCGCCTCGGTCACCCAACCTTCACCCGGCAGTTTGGAGCACTCAGACAGATCGACATTGCCGCCTGCTTCAATCGTGTAGCTCTTGGCGGAATAGGCATCTTCGGCAGAGAATTCAAATTTTTGACCGCTCTGTCCATAGTCAGGACAACCCGCCAGTACCGCGCTTGAACTGCACAGTAAGGCCACAAATGACAGTCCTGTCAGAATTCGATTGAAGCGCTGTTTTGGATCCGTAGACATGATTAACTCCAAATATGATCGTCCCTGTTTACACGTTACGCCTGCCCTATGCAACTGTCAAGCCGGCCAAAATCAGTTGCAGCAGATTCAGATGTTTTAAATTTTAGCATCCCCCGTTTAGGGGAATAGCGACGCAACGACTGCCGCACTTTTGCAAAAACAGCAGCCATTGCTCACAATTGCTCGCGCATCAAGCCCGCTAAAGCCACTTCGCACCATCCCACGTCAGCATCCATTTGGTCGGTTTGCCGTCTTTTTCGGAGGCGACATACTGACTGGCGCTCTTACGACTAAACTTCACCAAAGCAGGATTACCGTCTGGATCGGTGTCGGGAGCGGATAATAAAAACTGATATTTTGGGTCAATTTTATCCGCAACTGAACGCAACTCAGCGACCAGCGGCGCGCGGGTTTCACGCACTTTCGGAAACTTGCTGGCCGCCAAAAACAAACCAGCCGCCCCATCACGCAGTACAAAATAATCATCATGCTTGGTGGAGCGCAACTGTGGCATCGGAATCGCATCGGCTTTGGGTGGCGCAGGCTGGCCGCTTTTCAGCACTTTGCGGGTATTCTCGCAACTGCCACAGGCAAAATATGCCCCGAACCGGCCGGTTTTCAGTTGCATCTCGCCGTCGCACTTGTCACACGGGATGGTTGGACCATCGTAGCCTTTGATCTTAAATGCACCTTGTTCTAGCACATGGCCACTACAGTCTGGACTATTGCCACAGATGTGCAGCTTACGCCCGCCATCGACCAGATAGCTGTCCATCGCGGTGTCACAGATCGGGCAGCGTTTTTTGGCCATCAGATCGGCGGTTTCTGCGCCGTCATTGTCGTCTTCGGCCAGACCCGCCAATGACTCGACTGCCGCCAAGTTAATCGTGCCTTTGCAGCGTTCTTTCGGCGGTAAGTTATAACCAGAACAGCCCAAAAATACACCGGTTGAACCTGTCCGAATTTGCATCGGGCGCTCGCACAGTTGGCACGCCACTTCTGGCACACTGACCGGCGGGTTCGGCCGCATGCCACTGCTACTGCCTTCCCCGTCTTGGCCTTTGGCGTGGGTGAGTTTTTGTTTAAAGTCACCGTAAAATTCGTCGAGTACGTTTTTCCAGTCACGCTGACCGTCGGCGACTTTGTCGAGCTGGCCTTCGAGATCGGCGGTAAAGGCATAATCCATCAGGTTGCTAAAATTTTCATTCAGGCGGTCGGTGACGATATCGCCCATTTTTTCGGCATACAGACGGCGGTTATCCAGCTTGACGTAGCCACGATCTTGAATGGTCGAAATAATCGCCGCATAAGTCGAAGGTCGGCCAATGCCGCGTTTTTCCAACTCTTTGACCAGACTGGCTTCGGTAAAACGTGCCGCAGGCTTGGTAAAATGCTGAGTAGGATCAAGCTTGATCAGATCGAGCACCTCACCGACTTTGACCGCAGGCAATAGCAGATCATCGTCTTGCTTATTGACCGCCGACACACGGGTAAAGCCATCAAAGGTTAATGTACGGCCACGTGCTTTCAGCTCGACATCAGCAGCACTGATGGTCAACGTGGAGGATTGGTATTCGGCGGGTGGCATCTGACAGGCGACAAACTGCCGCCAAATCAGCTCATATAAACGCTGTGCATCGCGCTCGACACCGGCCAGTTGATCGCTAGACAGCGCAACATTGGACGGACGAATCGCTTCGTGGGCTTCTTGCGCACCGGCTTTACTGCCGTATAGGTTGGGTTTGGCCGGTAGATAGCGCTGACCGAAATTGTCTTCAATATAACCGCGCACCATCGCGAGGGCATCTTGACTCAAAAAGGTCGAGTCGGTACGCATATAGGTGATATGGCCACCTTCGTACAGCCGCTGCGCCAGTGTCATGGTTTTTTTGACCGAAAAGCCCAAGCGCGTGCTGGCAGCTTGTTGCAAGGTCGAGGTAATAAACGGCGCAGATGGATTGGTTTTGGTCGGTTTGTCTTCGCGCTGACTGATGGTGTACGTTGCGGGTTTTAACACCGCTAAGACGGCATCGGTTTCGGCCTTGTTTTTTAGCTTCAGTGGCTTACCCGCTTGGCGCACTGCTTCCAATCGAATCAGGTCAGCCGCTGCTCCGATTTTTACTTGTGTATCAGCATGAATCTGCCAGTATTCTTCGGGTACAAAGGCGCGAATCTCACGCTCGCGCTCGACCACCAGTTTGACCGCAACCGATTGCACCCGACCCGCAGACAGCCCACGGGCAATTTTTTCCCACAGCAGCGGCGACACCATGTAGCCGACCACACGATCCAAAAAGCGCCGCGCTTGCTGGGCGTTGACTTTATCTAGATCGAGTTGGCCGGGTTGTTTGAAAGCATTTTGGATGGCGTTTTGGGTAATTTCGTTAAATACCACGCGCTTGTATTTGCTGGGATTGCCGCCGATCACTTGTTGTAAGTGCCACGCAATCGCCTCACCCTCACGGTCTAAGTCGGTTGCCAGATAGATTTCATCGACTTGTGCAGCGTATTTTTGCAGGTCGCTGACCACGTTTTCTTTACCCGGTAACACCTCATAATGCGCCTGCCAGCCATGCTCAGGGTCGATGCCCATACGTTTAACCAACGCGGTTTGGGCTTTGTGCTGCTTTTCTTCGGCTTTTTGCTCGGGAGTGAGCTTGGCTACGGTTTTACTGGCTGGTTTTTCGGTGGGCTTACTCGCGCCGCCGCCACTGACCGGCAAATCGCGCACGTGACCGACGCTAGACTTGACGATGTAATCACTGCCCAAGTATTTATTGATGGTCTTGGCCTTGGCCGGTGATTCGACGATCACCAATGCGCGCGCTTTACGCCGACTCGCACCACTCACTGGTGGCTGCTCGTCCACCTCCACCACTGGCTCGACGGGCTTGGCAGCAACAGATTTGCGACCGGCTTTGATGGTGTTTTTCGTGGTGGCGCGTGGACGTGTCGGCATAAGAGATTAGATTCCGTATTCAGTGTAATGTGCTGTTTTGGGCAACTGGTGGGGATTGGTGGGCAAACTCAACCAGCGCAGCTTTTAGTGCATCGAGTCGTTCGCCATAAATATCGGTTTCTTCATTCCAATATAAGCCGATACTGTTGGCCTGCATCTCGATGGCCACTGCACCCGTCAGCGTGAATGCTTGGTCATGATAAGCGCGGGCACCTTGTATCACACGTAGCCGACCCTCAACGACTTTGGCCTGCATCAAAGGCAGTTCGACGTCAGGCAACACCAAATGATAAAACGCCAGCATGCCGCCCGTACGAGTCTGGTCTGGACGCTGTGTATCGACATGCACACCCAGCCATGCCGGTGCAGCCACCACGCGGGGATTCAGGCCAAGGGCTTTGGCGCGCTCACGTAATCGGCCACGCAGTCGCTCACGCGGACTCGGTCGCAGCATCATCCACTGACCCAGCACAAAAATCACAACGACCCCAATGACGATATAGCCGGTTTGACTCACGACATGCCCCAATAAAACTGCTGAATCAACAGTAAACGCCGCAAGGTTGCCTGAGCCCTGTTTAAAACACAAGCCAATTACAGCGACACAATCGACAAAGCCTCTATGGCGCGTCGGCCAATCGGTCTAAAAAATCTAGATCAATGCCGATCAAAACTCGACTGGATCGCCGACTTTGAGCTGTCCGAAAGCGTGGCGCAAATCCTTGACCTGTTGAGCTTGACGTAAGATCACGTTTTGGCCGAGATAAACTTTGCCGTCGGCTTGGCGGCGCTGTGTGGCTAAAAATCGCGCAAAGCCTTGGGTCGGCTGCTGCGTATCAGGATCAAATGACGGGATCACACAACGCGAGCACGGCTTGACCAAATCAAAAATCAAATCACCCACATGCAGACTCGACCACTCGTCCTCAGCAAACGCGGCACAATCACCCGCAATCACCAAATTTGGCCGAAAGCGCCGCACATCAATCGGCTGCCCCCATGCCATCGACAGTGCATCTAGTGAGGCTTGTGTGAGCAGGAGCAACGGAAATCCATCGGAAAACCCCGTGTGCTGCCCCACACCGGCATACGCCGGATCGACCACGCGTGTCGCCTGATCTGGACAATACATTAAGCGCACGGGTAGCCCGAGCCAGTCCGACAACTGCTGATTCACCGACGCCGCCACCGGATGCGCGGGCATCTGATCTGCCCATACCTGCACTGTCTCCAACTGATCCAGCAGCGCCTGTGCCGTGACTGAATGGACAGCCCATGTCACCATCAGCGTCGCCGCTGCATTTAGCTGCAATGCCTGTACCTGCAAACCGCCTAAGCACGGCTGCTGCCGTTGCGTCAACATCTGACCAGCCGCATCGACCAACAGCCAACGCCGGTCTTGCGCTAATCCGTGCGCATAGACGGTAGCGGTTTGCAACGCGATGCCTTGCGCGGATTTTAACGGATACTGCCACAACTGACTAATCTGCAAGGCCATGAACATCCTTCTTTTCTGTATCGTATCGGCAGACGCTGGCTACACTGAACTCAGCTCGCGCGTGCATCGACTGGCCATCACGCGTGCGGCCAATTGCTGCCCTGATAACCAAGCCCCTTCGACTCGTGAACCATTCAGCCAATCGCCCGCAATCCCAAACTGCTGCGCCGGCTCATACCAACAGCCAACCGTCAATGCCTCAGATGCCAAAGCATACAACCAACGATGCACCCACTGCTGTGCCACCTGCACCGGCTGACCGACAACCTGTGTAAAGGCCGCAAGTAACTGCTCGGCAACCCAGTCACGCGAGGCATCGACATGCGCTTGCGACCACTCCCGACTCGCATGCAGCACCCAAGTCTCGACCTCAGCCCGAGCAGGCTTACTGTTGTTACGCGCCACCCAACTGAGAATACCACTATTGACAAAACAACCATCAAACGGCACCTCTATCGGTGCAGCACACTGCAACATCAACGTCCAACTCGGCAACATATCCTGCAACACTGCATCGGCATAAAATTGATGATTTATTTCTAATAAATCAACAACTTGTGGCGATGGCAACGCCAAAACCAAGTACTTCGCCAACACAGTCGGTTGTGCGTCAAACTGCAAATGCCAATACTGCCCATCGTACTGGCATTCCAGCAGTCGATGTTCAGCATGAAACGGCAAATCACCCAACAGATGCCGACCAATCGCACTCATCCGCGGTACACCAACATAGCGCGGCTGACTCGCCACTGGACGTAATTCACCCGCCTGCTCGAACGACATCAGCCGCCCTGCCCACGGTTGCACCACATTGGAGGCGATCCAACTACCCACGGCTTGCTGAAACGCTGTGGAATGCGCGGTAAAATACTGCGCCCCATGATCAAAGCCAAACGATCCGGCGGCTACATCTTCGACACGACGGGTCGCCATCCGGCCACCTGCCCCACGCGATTTATCAAACACCGTGACACTCATCCCCGCTTCGGCGAGGCGGCGCGCACAACTTAAGCCCGCCATCCCTGCGCCGACCACTGCGACTTCTAACGGCATGTGCTGATTACTCTCATATCGGACAAAGGCGCGTCTAGCTTGCCTTGATCACCGGCTGACAGCAAGCCTACATCGGCTGTTTTGTCTGCTCACAGGCACCTTTCGTACTTACAATCCCTTTACAACCGAGCATACGGCCAAATCTTTCGATCTGGTGACGCAATTGGTGTAGACGATTGCTGTGTCTGCACTGTGGCTTTTATATTGCCGTGTGCTTTTATATTGCATTGTGCTTTTATATGATGTGTTCTTGATTTAATAATGCGGCGGCCGATCCCCCAACACGGTAAATGGCTCCACGCCATGCTCCTGCTGTTTGGACGCCTCCAACCGCTGATACAAAATCTGCATCTGTGCCTGCATGTCTAACAGTTGTTGGGTTTGTTGCGTCACGATCTGGTCTAGGCTATCGGTCAGCTCATCCAAAAAGGTCAAGCGCATTTCTAACTGATCAATCCGTGCCGTACACTGCGCTAGCAACTGGGCGGTATTGGCTGGCTCACTCATCCTGCATTCCTCATTCTATCAACCTGATTTGCGACTGATCCTGCACACTGATCCCACACATCAGCCGTCACATTTACCTGCTAGGCTGTTGCTGGGCTAACGTCAGATAAACTTTGACAGCACCCGTGTGGATGGTTAGCATCGCGCGGCGCGTCGATTACCCCGCAACACCTGATTCAACCTGATTGACGCGACTCACTGCGGTGAGTGAACGCACCTGCTCTGGACACCTGTGGTTATGGCTTTGATTACCCTACGCGACATTCAACTGGCTTTTGGCGGCCCTGCCATTTTAGACGGCGCATCGCTCAGTGTCGAACGCGGCGAACGGGTCTGCTTGATTGGCCGGAATGGCGAGGGCAAATCGACCTTGCTCAAACTGGTCAGCACCGCACTCCTGCCAGACAAAGGCGAAATCATCAAACCGAACGGCCTACGCATCGCCATGCTCGAACAAGACGTGCCGATGACTTCTGGCCGTGTTGAAGACATCGTGGCCAGCGGCGCAGGTGCCATAGCCCAAGTGCTGGCAGACTACCATATTGCCAGCGATCAATGCGCCAATGGTGACATGGATGCCTGTGAGCGCATGAGCGACTTACAAACCAAACTCGACGACCAAGACGGCTGGACGCTACAGCGCCAAGTCGACACCATTCTGGGCAAAATGAATCTAGACGGTCACGCCGATCTGTCCGAACTGTCCGGCGGACGTAAGCGCCGCGTGCTACTGGCACGGGCACTACTGACCCAGCCTGATCTGCTGCTACTCGATGAGCCGACTAACCATCTGGATGTCGAAAGCATCGAATGGCTCGAGCAGTTCTTGTTGGACTGGCCGAACCTAACGCTATTGTTTATTTCGCACGACCGCGCTTTTGTCGATCGTCTGGCGACCCGTATTGTCGAACTCGACCGTGGCGTGTTACGCGGTTACGAAGGCAACTATGCGCGTTATCTCGACCTGAAAGCACAACAGCTTGAAGCCGAAGAAAAGCAAAACGCCAACTTTGATAAAAAACTAGCCGAAGAAGAAGTCTGGATTCGGCAAGGCATTAAAGCCCGCCGTGTCCGTAACGAAGGCCGCGTCCGCGCCCTAAAAGCCCTGCGTGAAGAAGCGCAAGCCCGCCGCAGTCAACAAGGCAAAGCCACCCTGACCGTGCAAGACACCAATAAGTCCGGCAAGCTGGTGTTTGACATTCAAAACCTCAGCATCGGTTTTGATGGCAAAAACTTAGTCGATGATTTCTCCGCAATGGTGATGCGTGGCGACAAAATCGCCCTGATTGGTGATAACGGCGTCGGTAAAACCACGCTGGTGCGCGCCTTACTCGGCGAACAAGCACACGGTGGCAGCATCAAAACCGGCACGCAGCTTGAAGTCGCCTATTTTGATCAGTTGCGCAACCAACTCGATCTCGAAAAAACCGTGCTGGAAAACGTCAGCGCCGGTTCTGACTTCATCGACATCAACGGCCAGCGTCGCCACGTATTGAGCTACCTACAAGACTTCTTGTTTTCACCGGCGCGTTCACGCACACCTGTTAAAGCCTTGTCGGGCGGTGAACGTAACCGGCTGCTGTTGGCGCGTTTGTTGCTCAAACCGTCTAATCTGCTCGTCCTTGATGAACCAACCAACGACCTCGACATGGTTACCCTAGAGCTACTCGAAGAAATGTTGTCCAGCTATCAAGGCACATTACTGCTGATCAGCCACGACCGTGCTTTTGTCGATCAAGTGGTCACCTCGACGTGGGTGTTCGATGGCAAAGGTGGGCTTGAAGAATATGTCGGGGGCTATCAAGACTATTTGCTGCAACGGCAACAGCAGCAACTGAGTAAAAGTCGCGACAAAAACGGCGCAAATGGCCAAAATCCGACAGACAGCCGTGCCACGACCGCATCCGCCGCCGTCACAGCAATATCTAAAAAAGTGAAATTGAGTTATAAAGACCAACGGGAACTCGACAGTCTGCCCGATCTGATTGCCGCACTGGAATCAGAGCAAACCGTCTTGGAACAACAACTCGCCCAAGGCGACGTGTTCACGCAAGACCCTGACGCCGCGACAGCCGCAGTGACGCGACTGGCCGACATAGAACAAGAACTGCTGGACAAACTAGAACGCTGGACAGCGCTGGAGGCTGCCAGCCAAGGAGACTAGACCGTATGAGCCATCCGATGATGCGCCCTGTATTGCTGTTGGTTTTAGGAGTCAGCCTGATCACAGGCTGCGCCCATCATAAACCCAGCCCGCAAAGCACCCAGACCTATCATGCACCCGCCCAAGCGTATAGCATTAACCTCGGCTCACAGGCGTTTCGTGGCGAGGTGACCTTGCGTGATAGCTGTACTTCGCTGGGTTCAACGCTGGATATTACCGACAGCTTAGGGCGGTTTTTTCGGGTCGAAGTGGTCAATCTACTGAATAACCCCAACATCCAAATTCCCGAATTTAGCGATGAACGTACCATTCAAGAACTGGTACTGAACGACTATTTAAGCCGTGTGCACAAAAGCGCCAAGCTGGTTGAGCAACGTCCAGTCCGTAGCCGCTTGGGCAGCTCACTGTATGCGGTGTTGGAAGTGAATAGCCTCCAAAAAACTGAGTTTGTGGGTTATCTGGTCGCTCGACGCGGCAACTTTGCTTATGTGTCACAACATGTGCAAAACAGCTATCGCGCTGCCGACATGAGCAATGTGCTGGCAGTATTGGCCAGTGAAATCAAAATCCCCAGCATGACCCCACCCGCCTATCCGCGTGAGCGCACCGATCTGCCGCTGTTTATCGACCTGAAAAACAGCACCATCGAGCAAATCAGCGAATGGCAGAAGGTCGCACGCTGTACATGAGTTCGTCTGCCTTACCACAATTTTCATCTGGTTTCCTCGCGCCCCGTTACTGGGGCGTTTGGCTAGCGATTTTTATCTTATTACCGATGGCGTATTTGCCTTGGCGGCTTCAGTGCTGGATTGGACGCGGCTTGGGCAATCTGATCTGGCGCTTTGGGCGGCGGCGGCGGCATGATACGCTGACCAATCTGGCCTTATGCTTTCCAGAGCAAAATCCCGACGCCCGCCAACAAATGGGGCGCGAGGTGTTTCAAAACGCGGGAATTGGCGTGTTTGAAAGCCTCAGTGCATGGCTAAAGCCAGAGCGCTTTCGGCGTAAAGTCACCATCAGTGGTCTGCACCATTTGGTCGAAGCGCAACAACAAAACCGCAGCATTTTACTGCTCGGCGCGCATTATACGATGCTGGATCTCGGTGGTTTGCTCGGCAGTTGGTTTTTTAACGTGGATACAGTCTATCGTCCCCAAAACAACCCTCTACTCGAATGGATCATCACCCGTCTACGCACGCCGATTTATCAAGAACAAATCGACCATGATGACATGCGTAAACTGGTACGCGCCCTGAAAGCCAAACATGTGGTGTGGTACACGCCTGATCAAGATTTTGGTTTAAAACAGGGGGTGATGGCTGATTTTTTTGGGGTACCTGCAGCGACCTTAACCGCACAACGACGGCTCGCACGCATTGATAACTCTGCGGTGTTGGCGATTCATTTTTGTCGGCAGGATGACCGCCGCCCGCATTATCATCTCACCATTACTGCGCCACTGACCGACTATCCTTCGGCAGATGAGCTTGCCGATGCCCAGCGGGTCAATCAACTGCTCGAAGGGCTGATTCGGATCGCACCCACGCAATACATGTGGTTTCATCGTCGCTTTAAAACACGGCCAGAGGGCATGCCGAAGGTCTATTAATTCTGTGAGGCGTGATGGTCATCGGTTGGTCATACGGTGGATGTAGACTGCTGCGGTCGATTTAGACGGTTTGCTGAATTAACCAGCAACTCAAAAAACACAACCCGAGTACAACATCCTGTTGGCTCGGGTTAGCGTGGGGCTGTGTTTCGTTGTTCTTTTTGCCGGATCTCCGTATCAACAGTCCTTTCCGTGACTGACTCCATCGGCGGGGTGTTACTCCATTTGAGCCGTTATCCATGCTCTGTTCCGTCTGCCGATGAATGTATTATGCACATCGACTGTCCGACAACAAAGACGAAAAACCTCACAAAACATGTACGCCAAAGCGTACAAAAATATACATATTTCTGTTTTATCGTGTTTTTTATAATCCAACCCTCAAGCACGCATAAACAGATAAATTGTCCGACAATTTAAATCGAATCGGCACGATGCTGCGGATGCTCCTCTTGTGCTTGTTCTATCCCCTGTTCGATTCGCTCGGCAGCTTCCTGCTCATCGGCAGCAGTTGCTTCAACCTCCTCATGCACCTCGTCCATCAGCGGATCGTAGTGCAAGCGGGTCAACACTGGAAAATGATCCGACCCAATACTCGGCATCCGGCGCATCTCGATCAAGGAAAAATCCGTACTATGAAACACATGGTCGAGCGACCAACGCAGAATGGGATAATCCACGTGGAAGGTATTGACAAACTGTCGACCCACCCGAGGGTCGAGTAAGCCACTAATCCGCTGAAACAGCCGAGTGGTACGCGACCACGCCACATCGTTTAGATCACCTGCCACAATACAGCTGTGCTGTTGTTGCTCGATATGATCGCCGACCATCAACAGCTCGGCATCACGCAGTGTCGAGTCTTTGGCTTCAGTCGGACTTGGTGGCTTTGGATGTAAGCAATATAGCCAAATCAGCTTGCCACAGCGCAGCCGCACCCGCGTATGAATCGACGGAATCTCCGGACTGAGCAAAAACTTCACCTCTGGCTCAACCAGTGGCAGCCGACTGTATAAGTGCATCCCATACAGATTATCCAACGGCACACGCACCACATGCGGATAGTCTGCCTCAATCATGTGTAGCGCCGCTTCCCACGCCGCATCTGACTCCAAGGTAATCACCACGTCTGGTTGCTGCTGCTGGATTAACGCCAGCAGGGCGGCTTTGTTTGGATTCGGTGTGAGTACGTTCGATACCAACAGTGAAATCTCGCGACTCGCATCTGCTTGGCCTTGCCGCTGCTGCACTTGCTTTGGCCACAGCACGGTGTACGGCAGCACCATTTTAAGCTGATAGAGCGTACAGCCGAGCAACGCGATCAAAGCCAACAATTGTACGCCTGACCACACCGGCACAGTGACCATAAGACCGACTAGCGCTACGCCAGCGAGTGCAAGAATCTGCAGCCGTGGAAAGTCAAATCCCCGAAAAAACCAATGGTTAAATGGCAGCAGTGCCAGCAATGTGGCAGACACCACCAGACCGGCTAAAATATTAAAGAACAGCACATGAATCCCCTAAATTTACGCTAAGCGGTTCGACGCATCATGCGCCATCAGTGGCGCAGGCGATTTTGCCAGTGTCAATCGCTTGCATAAACTGCTGATAATCGGCGCGGTTACGCGCAGCGTAGTCGGTGGCATAGCGTGTTAGCCCAAATAACGCACTCTCCCCCTCACCCAAATACCCCATCAACACATCGGCATTGCCTGCTTTGCCATGTGCATGCGCCAAGGCATAGCCGCAGCTCTTGGCATACTCCACCAAATAATCCGCGTCCATCAACTCTAAGTCGGCAGACACCTTCATATCACGCAACTGCCGTACATAAAACGGCGTATGACGGCGACTGTGCGAGGCATAGCCTAAAAAAATATCACTGGCGGGTTGCATCAACTGCTGACCTTGCACAATCCGCTGACCTTCATGGCCGACCGGTGTCCGTAGCAACGGGGTTAAAATCGACGCAGAAGCTTCTTTCATCTGTAGAATCAATGGCTCACGATCAGCATCTTCAAACAGTGCCACCGCACTACGGGTGCCGACACTGCCCACGCCGACCACTTTTAGTGCCACATCGGTACACTGATAACGGTCAAACAAGACTTGACGGTCATATTTCAAACTGTCGCGATAGCGTGCAAAAAACGCATCAACCTGCTGCGCAAACGGCTCTCCTTCAAGTGGATGTCGCAGCAACGGCGGCTCGTCGATAAACTGCCGATGACCCGTCGCCGCATCGCGCTCGGTTAACTTGGGCAGGACTGAGCTGGTGGTACGTTCAGCCGCACTGGCCAGCCGCTTACGGCGCACTTTACGCACGTCGTCATCCTTGGTGTGCGCCAACAAATCCGCCGCGTCAATACTTTCATACCAGACCTGCAACGCGGACATGTTGGTGATCTCGGTCAGATGCCGCCGATACGCGTCAAACATCTGCGCAATCGCCCGTTCACCAACCGCTGCATCTTCACCGATCTCAGCCGCTGCGATCACCAAACTGGTCACCAAGCGCTTTAAATCCCACTCAAATGGCGCAACCAAAGTCTCATCAAAATCATTAATGCCAAATAATAAATTACGCTCAGGACTGGCAAAACCGCCAAAGTTTAATAAATGACAATCGCCACAAATCTGCTGAAATAGACCGCTGTTGGCCTCCCATGCCAAGTCGTACAGCATGAGTGATGGCATCCCGCGAAAAAATGCAAACGGCGACACACTCATCCGTTTGGCGCGTACTGGCTGCAAATCGGCCAAGCGACCTTGATTGCTCCACGCATAAATCGTCAACGCATCCACACCGGCCGGACGCTCGGCCAGCACTGCCAGATTGCGACGTGGATGGTACTGCCGTTGCGCTTTACCCAGCGTAAAACCGGCATCTCGACCGATCAGATGACCAGCATGTCGGTGACGGGTCAGCTCGATACTGTGTGGCTGCCATAGCGCGCTTGGCAAAGGGAGTTGTGTTTGATGGGTCATGAGGAGACTCGCTTTTTTAAGTGGATCAGTCTGAAAAACTCACAATCATGGTTTTTACACTGACTTGTTTTTTAATCCATGTCATTAACTCGTATCCGTAGTCGATTTGACAAGCGTTTTTCTGCTGCAATCCTGTTGCCAACCCTGTAAGCCAGACAAGATTGATCATGCAAAAGCCCGATGAAAAGGTGTTGTCTACGACAAGGCTTTGTTACACTCGATGGCTTTGACATTGATACTGATTTGTGGGGATAGCAAAATGAAAGTGGGTCTAGTCGGCTGGCGCGGCATGGTGGGATCAGTGCTGATGCAGCGCATGGCAGAAGAAGGTGATTTTGCACACTTCGAGCCGTTTTATTTTTCGACCAGCAGTGCCGGTCGCGACGCGCCGAGCTACGGCGGCAAAACCGCGCCTGCCCTGATGGATGCCAATGATATTGCCGCACTCAAGCAGATGGATGTGATTTTGACCTGCCAAGGCGGCGACTATACCAACGCAGTATTCCCGACCCTACGGGCAGACGGCTGGAACGGCTATTGGATCGACGCGGCCAGCAGCTTACGCATGCAAGACGATGCGATCATCGTACTCGATCCAGTCAACCTCAACGTGATCAAAGATGGCCTCAATAAAGGCATCAAAAACTATGTCGGCGGCAACTGTACTGTGTCGCTGATGCTGATGGCGATTGGCTCGCTATACCAGAACAATCTGGTCGAGTGGATGAGCGCGATGACCTATCAGGCCGCCTCTGGGGCGGGTGCTCAAAACATGCGCGAACTGATCAGCGGCATGGGCTATTTGCGTGATGGCGTGCAAGATCTGCTCAACGATCCAGCCAGTGCGATTTTGGATATTGATCGCCAAGTGGCTGATTTGCAGCGCGGTGATGGCTTTCCGAAGGCCAACTTTGGCGTACCACTGGCAGGCAGCTTGATTCCGTATATCGACAAACAACTCGATAACGGCCAATCGAAAGAAGAATGGAAAGCCCAAGTCGAAACCAACAAAATCTTGGGCAATCAGGGCGATCTGATCGTGCCGATTGATGGCTTATGTGTGCGGATCGGTGCGATGCGCTGCCACTCACAAGCGCTGACCATCAAGCTCAAACAAGACGTGCCGATGGACGAAATCGAAGACATGATTCGTCAGTCGAATGACTGGGTCAAACTGGTGCCGAACACCCGTGAAGCCAGCATGACCGATCTGACACCGGTCGCGGTCACTGGTACGTTGAGTGTTCCGGTCGGACGTCTGCGTAAGTTGAACATGGGCAGTCAGTATCTCGGTGCGTTTACTGTCGGCGATCAACTGCTCTGGGGTGCAGCCGAGCCGTTGCGCCGGATGCTGCGCCTGTTGATTGAGCAGCAATAAGCCTGCGGATCTTTGGCCAATTGGGCGCACTCAGATTGCAGAATCGGGTCGCCCTATGTTACAACAGCCTTGTGTTGGCAGATGCCCGCACGAGGCTGAGCAAAGATTCAATCAAGGATTAGACAAAATCAAGTGGATGGGACGGATTGATGGTCATTCGTAAACGTATGCTGGTTTGGCTGGGAGCAAGTGTCTTGCTGCCGAGTCTTTCGCATGCGCTCACGGTCGGTCAACTGCAAGTCCGTTCAGCGTTGGGTGAGCCATTTGAGGCAGAATTGGTGGTCAGTGAACTGGGTTCAACTGACCCAAAAAACCTCGAAGCCAGTCTCGCCAATGACAGTGATTTTAATCAACTGGGCATCCAACGAGATCAATACAGTGCTGGGCTGCAAGTCAGCCATCGGATCGACGCGCGCGGCCGCATGATTGTCAGTGTGCGTAGCAATAAACCATTGACTGATCCGTTTTTGGACGTGGTGGTCAAGATCAAAGATGGCAGCAATACCCGTCTGCAACATCTGACCGCCTTGGTCGAGATTCCAAAGACCAGACAAGCCAATCCGTTGCCCAATTTACCCAGTGTCGATCATCGCTTTACCGCCCTCGCTGTGACGCCAGTACAACAAATGCCCAACATGCCGCAGAGCCGAAAACCTGCGGAAGCAGCGCCCCTACGCGCCAATCAAGACACCCCGTTGATCCCGATCAACGCAGAACCACCCGCGCTCAATATGCCAAGCCCGCTGCCAGAGCCAATTCTCAGCGTGGAACAACAGGCACGCGCGCCCCGTTACACCGTGCAGCGGAATGACTCGCTCTGGCGGATTGCCAGCCAATTACAACGCAGCCATCAGCGCCCCGTCGGTCAACTGATGAGCCAAATCCGCCAGCTCAACCCTACTGCATTTGTACGCGGCGATCCCAATCAACTAAAACAAGATGCCAATCTGATCTTACCACCACTGCCCGTATCGCAGGATCTGCTGACCCAGCAACCTGCCATCGAAAAAATCCAACCCAAGCCCACTGCACCAGCCGCCAAGCCCATCACGCCCAGTAAGCCAGTCGCAGCGGTCACTCGCCGTGGCCGTTTGCCTGCTGCCGAAATGATCTTGCTTGCACCAAACCAAGCCGGTCTGGCGGCGGGCAATACCACCCAAACCGGCCGCACCGCCGGTGTACAACCGTTTTCTCGTGATTTACTCCAACGTGTGGGTCAAGCCCGCCGTCACACTGCATCCCTTCGCCAAGAAGTCATCGAGCTGGATGCTCAAGTTACCGCCAACGACCAGAAGATTGCCATGCAAAATGCCAAAATCGCCGAGCTACAACAACGGCTCAAAGCCCGCAGGGAAGCCCAACGTCTCGCCCAATCCGGCAAAACGACGGTGCTCCCCACCATTGCCTTCACCGCACTGGCACTGTTGAGCAGTGCTATGCTCGGTATCCAACCCGTTTATGCCGAAGCCACCACCGCAGCGGCGGCGGCTGAACCTGCAGCCAGTGGCTCAGGTGGGATGATGTGGATCATTATTGTGGTTGCCGTGCTAATCGTGGCCGCAATTGCCGTGATGGTGCTGAAGAAAAAAGATAAACCCGCCGCGCCGGCTGCCAAACCACAAGCGCGACCTGAAGCGGCACAACCACGCCCCGTCAGCAAAGCAACACCAGTAGCACCAGCCAGTCCGAAAGCCGCCACACCTGTACCTGCTGCCAAAGCGGCCACACCAGCACCCGTGGCCAAAATCGCCACGCCTGCACCTGTACCCGCCAAAACGCCGACGCCTGCACCGATCGTCAGCCAGCCGGTCGTCGCCGAACAACCCAAAGATCCTTTGGTGGACGCACAAGCGTTTATCTCGATGGAGCGCTATCCACAAGCGGTCGGCATTCTGTCAAAGGCGATTGACCAACAGCCTGAACGTAGTGATTTATATCTGGCCTTGCTGGAGATTTATCTGCTACAAGAAGATCACGATGCGTTTGAAACGCTGCAAGCACGCCTTGACGCGCTTGAAGATCCGATGGCCAGCGATCAAGCGTTACAACTGCAATCACGCCTCTCGCCACGTCCGGTCGTTATTCCTAAAGACGACGACCAGCCACTGACCTTTACTAAGGTCGAGATTCCAAGAGAGCAACCGACCGAACAGCCCGTGGTCAGCGCCTCGGCCGACGATCATCCACTCGAATTTAGCCTTGATAAACCCATCTCTGATGGTGCAAGTCCAGCGCTAGAAATCGGTCAGGACGATGATCGCGCGTTTCAACTGGACACACCATTTGATGCAGCGCAAGTTGAAAGCCTCGACTCGCTAGAAGCCGAATTTAAAGCGACTGGCACACGACCAAGTCTGACCGCTCTGACCGAAGAAAGTGTTACCGAGGCACCTCTCAGTGACTTGGATTTTGATTTTTCAGTCAAAAACTTACAAACCACAACCGATGAAACCGATCACTCGGTACTCAGCGATGCACTGAGTGATCTGAAGGCCTTTAGCCTCGAAGAACCGGCCAGCAGTGCGGCCAAGACTGATCAACCTGTTGATCTGGACTTTGATTTTGAAGCCAGCTCGTTTGAACTCGATGATGATAAAGCCAGCAAGACTGCCGAGACCGGTAATCTGGCCGCCGGTTTTGATGATCTCGATTTCACGCTGCCCGAAGACGATCAGCTTAAACCGCTGGAAGAAGCCACCTCGCTCAGTCTTGATGATCTGAGTCTGGTCACTCCTGATCATGCACTGGACGATCAGGCCAGTCAGTTTGATGCGCTACTCGAACAAAGTACCGGCGATGCGCCGGTGACCTCAGACAGTCAGCGCTTGACCAGTCAATTGGCCGCGGAGTTTCCGTTTCTTGCTGATGCAGAAGACCAAGCCACCAACCTAGAACTGGCGCAACGCTATGCCAGCCTCGGGGAGATCAGTAGCGCACACGAGCTGCTGGATGAAGTATTAGCACTCGGTTCAGACGCTCAAAAAGACCACGCCCGTCAATTAAAAGCCAAGCTCGCAAGCTAATCCTTGCTGGCCACTTTTGCACACAGGTGACTTCGGTCGCCTGTTTTTTTGTGAGTGTGTCGATGATGCCAGCGCCAACCCCCAACCCACTGAGCGCACAGCCGCTCAACGTGTTGTATACCGGCGGAACATTCGGTTGCGTAGGACAGCCCCTTGCACCGTTGAATGCACAGATTTTTTTGCCGATCTTGCAGCAGCAATTGGTTAATTTATACCCTGCTGATTGGCAAGTGACACGCCTTGATCCTCTGCTTGACAGTAGTCAAATCACCCCTCAACACTGGCTGTCGATTCTGCGCTACTGTTTGCACTGCTATCAGCAGACGCAGGCACCGATCTTGCTGATTCATGGCACCGATACGCTGGCGTATACCGCTGCTTTTTTGGCCGAAGCGTTTGCAGGCAGTGATCTGAAGCTCTGCGTGACTGGCAGTCAGCGACCGTTATTACAACACGCCCCGTCTGATCGAAAACACTACGACATAGATGATCAAACGGATGCCCTCGACAATCTGCGCACCGCGCTACAAGCCTTGTTACACGCGCCCGCAGGTGTTCGTATCGCGTTTGCCGGTGAACATTGGCCAGCGCAAACCTGCCAAAAAATCCACAGTCAGGATCTGGCGGCATTTACCGGACACCAGCGGGTCGGCTATCCGGCCAACAGTTATCAACCCCTAAAATCGACCCAACGCCAACACTGGCTGGCACAGGCGCAGCAGCACTGGGCGCGACTCGAGCAAACGCTGTCGCAGATTAAAATTTCGGTATATTATGCGACCCCGCAATCAGCGATACATCTGCTGGAGCAACTGGCCGATCTACTGGCACGGCAACCTGATGGCCTGATTTTACTCGGTTATGGCTTGGGTAATTTTCCGCAGTCACCTGAATTACAGCGCTTACTCACCGAAGCCCAGCAACAAGGCTGTCTGTTGGTGATGGCCTCACAAGTGCCGTTCGGTGGCACGGATACACGCTATGCCAGTGGCAATTGGCTAGCTGAATTGGGTGCACTGCCCAGCGCCAGACTGACACTACCAGCGATTTATGCCCGTTTAAGCTGGATTTGTGCGACTGAAGATGAGCCTAGCCGTCGGCGTAAACGCTGGATGCAATCCCTCAACGACGCCCGCACAGTCAAACGCTAGGCGTATTTTTCGATAGATTTTAGGGGATCACATGCAACGCTATGCGCTCGGCATCGAATTTAATGGCGCACATTATCGCGGCTGGCAAACCCAACAAGCAGGGATTGCCAGTGTGCAGCACACGCTTGAACAAGCGCTATCGCGTGTTGCCAATCATCCAGTGATCGTACATGCCGCAGGCCGTACCGATGCCGGTGTACATGCCAGCAATATGGTGGTGCATTTTGACAGTGCGTCGATCCGTGCCGAGCGCGGTTGGGTGATGGGGACGAATGCCCTGTTGCCCGACGATATTGCGGTGCGCTGGATTAAACCGATGCCAGATGCCTTTCATGCACGGTTTAAAGCGATTGCACGGCGTTATCGCTATGTGTTGTTTAACCATCCGTATCGCCCTGCACTGCTGACTGGACAAGTGACACATGTCTATCAACCACTGGATTTTGCGCGGATGCAAGCAGCAGCGGCCAAATTAGTCGGTGTGCATGATTTTACCAGTTTTCGCGCGGTGGCCTGCCAGTCCAATCAACCTGTCCGTACGGTCAAACATGCCGATCTGACCCAGCGTGGGCAGTTGATTATTTTGGATATTCAAGCCGATGGGTTTTTGCATCACATGGTGCGCAATATCATCGGCGTGCTGATTGCGATTGGTACGGGTGAACAGCCGGTCGAGTGGATCGACTATTTACTCAGTATTAAAGACCGCAAGCAAGCCGGTGTAACCGCGCCACCAGATGGCTTATATTTTATCCAAGCCTATTACCCAGCAGCGTTTGAGCTGCCAGACGTACCGCTCGGACCAGTCTGGCTGATGCCGCTTGAGGAGCGCTCATGAACACGCTACAACTCCAGATTCAACAGCGCCATGTCTTGCCCGAGTTGACCGGTGTTTCTGGGATTGAATACATCGCGCCACATGTGTACTTGATTGGCGATGATATGCCGGACTTGATCCGCACCAGCTTGGCATTTGAGCAGTTCGATCGGGTGATGTTGTTAGCACAAGCTGATCGCCCTACACCTGCTGCGATGCATAAAACCCACAAAGCCGATTTTGAGGCGCTCGCCAGCTATCAGCACGACAATACCCCGTATTTACTGGTACTCGGCTCGGGCGCACGGCCGACACGACGCTTTGCCTATCAAGTGCAATTACCGGATCTCAGCGTGCAGCCCTTGCCGCTTGAGTCGCTGTACCAAACATGGCAAAACAGCCCAGCACTGGTCAATGGCGCTGAACTCAATATCGAAGCAGTGTGTGCGGATAAGACGTACTTTTATATTTTTCAACGCGGCAATACCAACCAACATCACGCCATGCTGCAAGTCAAGATTGCGGATTTTTTAACACAACCAGACACGCTGCAAGCGACTCATCATCTACTGAATGTGCCGATACTCGGTAAACATGCGGCTGGCATTTCAGGTGCGTGCTGGCTCGGTGAGGCCGCAGGTTTTTTGTATACCGCATCGGTCGAAGCCACCGCAAACGCTTACGATGATGGGGCAATTTTGGGCAGTTTCGTCGGCTGGCAAAGTGCCGTTGGGCAGCCGATTGTTTGGCAACTGCTGACGGCACCGAATGGTGCAGCACTGCCGATTAAAGTCGAAGGCATCAGCGTTGTGCAACAAGACTCCATCGGCTGTCAGGCACTCTTGGTCACTGACAGTGACGGGCAAGCCTCCGAAGTGTTGCACATTCGGTTGGCCTACCCTGCGGCCTAAATCAAACCAGCGCTGCGTGCTGCTAGCGCTGTCAATTGCGTTAACTGCTGCGCTGCTTGCGTTTACGATACTCGACTGGCGTTTCATTGGTCCAACGCTTAAACGCCCGATAAAACGTACTCGGCTCAGAAAATCCGGTCAAATACACAATTTTTTCGATACTCTCGCTGGTCTGTGCCAGCAAGCGCTTACTCAAGCGACAGCGATAATCCGATAAGATTTGCTGAAAACTGGTATCCGCCTCCGATAATTGCGTGCGCAAACGACGTGCGGGCATTCCCAATTCTGCCGCAACACTCTCAAGCGAGGTTTCACCACTCTCCAAACTCGCACCAATCGCCCGCCGCACATCGGCGACCAGATCATAACGTGCCAATTCTTGCAGCTTTTCTAAGGCCAATTGCTCATGCAAATGCAATAACTCTGGCTCAGATTGCCACAACGGATAATCTAAAATATCGCGGCTAAAATACAAGCGCGTTTCAGATTGACCCAAAATCACCGGACATCCCAACGTGCGCTGATACTCCTCTGGCGTCGCGCCTTCAGGATAATCCAACTCAATACACAACGGCTCGAAGCGGCCTTCGGTCATAAACCGAAAAAACCGCAGCACGCCCATCAAAAAACATTCGGTAAAATGCCGCAAGACCTGCAAGTCCCGATAGCGCGCAGGGCCATTGGTCAGATAACAGTGCTCACCGTCAATGACCAACTTGGCATCCAACACATCGCTGACCAGCCGCTGATAGGCCAACGCACGGCGTAAGCCATCGCCAAACGAGCCACTGCTCATAAATAAATATTCAATCACTTGCCCGCGATACAACGGCAAATGCTCACCCAAATGCAGACCGACTGCACGATCTTGGGTCACTGACTCGACCGCATGCCAAAAGGTCACTTGTGAATACAAGGGCGTACGCGCACTGGCCTCGACCTGCGCCATCGCCACGCCCGCTTGTGCAAGAATTTGTTCGGTCGGCAATCCTGCCCGCCGCATCGCTTGATAGGCTAAGCGAAATAAAACGGCAGAATCAGTTAATTCTTCAGTCACTTGCTTGCTCCAGCACTCGCTGTTAATTGCGGTTGATTTTAATGGCTACCATGCCAGATTAACCAGCAATTGGCAAAAGATACTATTCAGTTTTATGACAGTTTAGCGTTGTATGCGGATTTTTTGTCATTCGAAGCTGCTTGTGTCGAGAGGGATGGCTTGCGTACACTGTCGGATCAATAAAAACCGTCATGGATCTGTTATGCGCACACTCGCTGTGGTTACTGCTTCTACCCTGCTGCTTACCCTGAGCGGCTGTCAACATGTGCATTTGATGACACAAAAAACTGACAACACAACGTCTACGGCAGCACATACAGAAGGCTCAACACCGGCCACTGCTGCGCAAGGGCGCAATCCACTGACTCAACTCTGGTCGCGGCATTTCGGCCAATCGTCTATGCAAGACTATCCAGCAGCCTGTTTGGCTGAGAGCAAACTGAACCAACCGATCGTGGTCGGTCAAGTGATTGATACACCGCGCTATGCGATGATTACGCTGGCTAAACAACAGCAACAAGCCCAAGTCATGGGTGGCGAGTTGTGTATTTTGAACAAAATCACCCACCATATCGAGATCACCGCCGTGGATGATTTGCGTTTTATCACCCCGATCAGCAGTCCAGCAGTCACACCACCAGCACCATAACGCCCTCTGAACCGAACGACAAAGCCCTGATGATTTGTTGATCTGTGCTTGACTAGTCTATATAATATGTGCCTTTCCTAATTCACTGGGTAGGCTATGGCCAACAAAGAAGAGCTGATCGAGTTCGAAGGGGTCGTGACTGAAACACTGCCCAACACCATGTTTCGCGTCCGTCTCGAAAACGGACATGAAGTGATTGCACACATCTCCGGCAAAATGCGTAAACACTACATCCGCATTCTGACTGGGGACAGCGTCAAGGTCGAAATGACCCCGTATGACCTAAGCAAAGGCCGGATTACCTACCGCGCCCGCTAAGTCATCTTAAGTTTGCAAAAAGCCGCACATTTGATGCGGTTTTTTTGTGTCCGTATCCCACTGGCAAAAGCCATCACTCCGCTTGAGATTGTGCTGTTTTCTGCAATTGTAGCCGAATGGCTCTCCCGCCTATAAACATGTTGTATGTTCAACATGTTTGTAAATCACCATCACGGTGATCCAAAGGTAGAGGGATACTATAGATGACAACACATCGTCTGGATGGCCGCGTCGCCATCGTGACTGGCGCAGGTGGTGGCCTTGGTCGGCAGCACGCGTTAACACTGGCCGTACTCGGCGCAAAAGTCGTGGTCAACGATCTGGGTGGCAAGCCTGATGGTCAGGGACAATCCAGCTCGGCCGCTGATCAAGTGGTGGCTGAGATTGTCGCTGCCGGTGGAATCGCCGTCGCCAACTATGACTCGGTTGAACACGGTCAGGCGATTGTGCAAACCGCACTTGATGCCTTTGGCACAGTGGATATCGTGATCAACAACGCTGGGATTCTGCGTGATGTCAGTTTTGCCAAAATGACCGAAGCCGAATGGGACATTATTTTGCGGGTGCATCTGAACGGCAGCATGAGCGTCAGCCACGCGGCATGGCCGATTATGCGTGCCAAAAACTATGGTCGCATCATCATGACGACTTCTGCCGCTGGCATTTATGGCAACTTTGGTCAAGCCAACTACTGCGCCGCAAAACTGGGAATTTTAGGCTTAGCCAATTGTTTGGCCGAAGAAGGTCGCAGTAAAAATATTCATGTCAACACGATTGCCCCGCTCGCGGCCTCGCGCTTGACTGAAGCCTTATTGCCACCTGATGTGTTGGCATTGCTCAGTCCTGAAGCGGTCAGCCCTCTCGTTGCATGGCTCTGTCATGAAGACTGTACCGAGACCAAAGGCTTGTTTGAAGTCGGCGCCGGCTATATTGGCAAACTACGTTGGCAACGTGCTGAGGGTTACCATTTTGATGCCAAACGTGGCTTTGATATTGATGCCGTGGCGAATCGCTGGAACAAAATCACTGATTTTTCTGAAGTGAGCTATCCGAATTCGCCGACTGAATCGTTTATGCCGATTATTGAGCAGGCCAACCAGCCCAAGTTGGGGGGCAATGAGTTTATCGACTTAGATCTTGCAGCCAAATCTGAACTGGTGCTGGAGTCGGCTTACGATGAACGCGATCTGGCCTTATATGCTCTGGGTGTCGGTGCGGCACGCGATCCGCTTGATCCAGATGAACTGAAATTTGTCTATGAGTTGGGTGGAGAATTTACTGGCTTAGCCACCTATGCGGCGATGCCACAACTCAACGCATTACTCACCGCAGCGAAGCAAGGCGAACTCAGTCTACCGGGGTGTAACTTTGGTTTAGATCGGTTACTACATGGCGAACAATATACTGAGCTATACCAACCGATTCCCCGTACCGCTCATCTTAAACACGTGTTCAAGCTCAAATCTGCCTATGATAAAAAACCGCATGCCGTCATCACCTTTGGTGTGACTTCAAGCAACGCTGATGGCGAGGTGGTCGCCTACAACGAAATGACCTCGTTCGTCAAAGGTGCGGGTGGTTGGGGCGGCGATCGGGGGCCTAGTGGTGAGGTGAATATGCCACCAGATCGTGCGCCAGATGCAGTCATCACCGAAAAAACCGATGCCAATCAAACCCTGCTCTATCGCTTATCGGGTGACTGGAATCCGCTGCATGCTGATCCAAACTTTGCCAAGGCATTTGGTTTTGACAAGCCGATCCTGCATGGCATGTGTACGCACGGCTATTGTGGTCGACATGTAGTCAAAGCATTTTGTGACAACGACCCGCGCTTGGTCAAAAATATCAAGGTGCGCTTTGCCAAATCGGTCTACCCTGGCGACACGCTTGAGACGCGCATGTGGAAACAGTCCGATACTCAAATTGTGTTCGAAACCCGTGTGGTCGAACGTGATGAAATCGTCATTAAAAACGCGGCGGTCGAACTGTATCGCGAAGTACCAAAGCCAGCCAGTAAAACCAAGAAAAGCGATGCACCCGCCATCAGTGCTGTCGAGCCAGTGTCAGACGGTCTGACGCCTGCTGATATTTTTAGCGTGATCGACGCGCATATTCAGGCCAATCCAGACCTCGCGGCCAAGACCAAAACCGTGTTCCAATTTAATTTAAGCAATCCAGACTCGCAGTGGGTGATTGACCTGAAAAATGCGCAAGGTCGCGCCTATCAGGGCAAGGCCGAGCAAGCAGATGTCAGTATTGATCTGGATCAAGCACTGTTAGAAACCGTCGTCACTGCCAGCCTGCCTGAAGTCCAGAAATTGTATTTTGCCGGTCAAATCAAGATTGGCGGCAACGTGATGGCCTCTAACAAGCTTACGGTACTGCAAGCAGTTGATACAAAAAAGTATCAAGTGGCACAGCAAAAACGGCTTGGATCGACAACAACAACGTCACAGCCAACAGCGGTCAGTGAGCCAACACAGCAACAGACGGCAGAAACCGGTCAAGCTACGCAAATTTTTGCTCAACTTGCCCAAAAACTGCGTCAAGCAGACCTCTCTCACCTGTCTGGTGCGTTGCAATTTAGCCTCACTGAGCCAGTAGACGCTTGGTATATCGACCCACAACACGCTGTTTGTGTGCAACAAGGCCACGCTGCACAGTCACTGACACAGGTTACGCTCAGCGATGCGGCACTGGTCAAACTGAGCACAGGCGAAGCACGCGCTCAACAACTCTATCAAATGGGTCAGCTCCGCATTGACGGTGACATCACCGCTGCCCATCGACTAGACGACTTATTCAACATTCAAGGAGCATAAATCATGCAACGTCGCGTCAATGTGATTGGGGTCGGCATGACCAAGTTTGCCAAACCGGGTGCAAGTCCAGACTACCACGAGATGGCCAAAGAGGCTGGCCAAAAAGCCCTCGCCGATGCGGGCATCAGCTATGACCAAATTCAGCAAGTGTTTGCAGGCTATGTTTACGGTGACTCGACTTGTGGTCAACGCGCGGCCTATGAGTTGGGACTGACTGGCATTCCGGTCGTCAACGTCAACAATAACTGCTCCACCGGCTCAACTGCGCTGTTCTTAGCGCGTCAAGCCATCGAAGGTGGACTGGCCGAATGCGTGTTGGCATTGGGTTTTGAACAAATGGAGCGTGGCGCACTCGGTTCTAAATTTGATGACCGCGAAAATCCAATGACGCCACACGTCCAAGTCATGCTGGCGGCACAAGGCTTTAACAGCGCACCACCTGCCGCACAGATGTTTGGTGGTGCTGGACGTGAATACCGCTGGAAATATGGTGCATCACGTGAAATGTTCGGCCAAGTCGCAGTGAAAGCTCGCCAGCATGCCAGCCGTAACCCTTACGCATTGTTTAACCAAGTGTTGTCACTCGAAGAGGTGATGGCATCGGCAGATGTGTTTGACCCCCTGACCCGCTTTCAATGTTGCCCACCGACCTGTGGTGCAGGTGCTGCGATTCTCTGTTCGGATGCGTTTGCCAAAAAACATGGCATTCAAAATCCGGTGTATATCGCCGCACAAGCGATGACGACTGACTTTGCCTCCAGCTTTAATGAAGCAAGCATGATCAAAATGGTCGGCTATGACATGACCGTGCAAGCTGCCAAGCAAGTGTATGAGCAAGCAGGAGTTGGCATCGAAGATGTGGATGTGATTGAGCTGCATGACTGCTTCACCGCCAACGAAGTGCTGACCTATGAAGCATTGGGACTGTGTCCCGAAGGTGGCGCGGAACAGTTCATTATGAATGGCGATAACACTTATGGCGGCAAATTTGTCACCAATCCCTCTGGCGGGCTGCTGTCCAAAGGGCATCCACTCGGCGCGACGGGACTAGCGCAATGTACCGAACTGGTCTGGCAACTACGTGGTCAAGCCGAACAGCGTCAAGTGAATGGCGCTCGTATTGCCTTACAACACAACCTCGGACTGGGCGGCGCATGTGTGATCACCTTATACCGACGTGACTAACTGGCTTGACGACTCGCGCCCAGTTTGCTGCGCGCGAGGCATCGGCTACGGAGGGTTTGGCCGTAGCTTTTTATTCTGTTTGGAGATTCATGATGAAAACGTCCAAGATAGGTTCTGGTGCAATGGCGCACGACATCAATATTCCTGTACGCCAGATGAATTTTGGCTTTGCACAGGTCGCGATACCACGGCATCATGCTGGGAATAACCCAATGATCACAGCCATATTTAGCAATCTTTCAGCCGCTATTCCAGAAGGTGAACGCTTTTTTGTCAGCTCCGTTCGGCATTTTCGCCAACAGATCACTGATCCAACGTTGCAAAAAGCAGTTGCGGGTTTTATTGGCCAAGAGGCCTTTCATGCGCGGGAACATGATCAATTTAACCTTGCGTTGGGTAAGCTTGGTTTGCCAATGCAGCGACACGAGCAACTGTTTTTCAAAGCGATTCATCTACTTGAGAAACTACCACCCAAGGCACAATTGGCAGCGACTGCTGCACTGGAACACTATACCGCCATCATCGCGGCACAACTGATGCGCGACGATTTTATGCGCGCGCAGTTGCCGCCTTTGATGCACGATTTTTGGATGTGGCATGCCATCGAAGAGTCTGAGCATAAAGCCGTTGCGTTTGATGTCTATCAACAGATCAGCGGCAGCTATCCATTGCGGGCAAGCATCATGCTACTGGTCAGTGCTGTTTATTGGCCGTTGGTATTGGGTCTGGTCTTTAAACAACTCCTTCAATCAGGCGAAATCTGGAACCTACGCAAAACCGCTTATGGCGTGTGGGTGGCGCTTGGGCCAAAAGGCTTTTTTACCAAAATGACATTTGAATACCTCGACTATTTAAAGCCAAATTTCCATCCTAATCAGCACGACACTGATGCGCTTTTACAGTACTGGCAAGATCAATTGATGCAGTCTGAAGGTAGGCTCACCACATATCTCAAACAGGCCGCTTGAGCTATGTACAACAACTGTGTAACGTGTACGCAGTTGTTGTTTATTGATTTTGGAGTCTGTGTGCCTGCTTCTGCCCTTGTTCAGCCCCCATCACGCCGTACC